>CAJQPC010000281.1 GCA_905480105.1 uncultured bacterium
CTGCTGTGGCTGCTGTGGCTGCTTGTGTGGCTGGGCCGGTTGTGGGAATGGCTGTTGTGGCCAGGGTCGCCTGCAGCAGCACTGGGGCTAAGGGCCAAAAGAATGGAGAGCAGCATGTCGTCACCTCGCGTTGTTTAGAGAGACGCTGGTGGTGTCGTTCCATTCAGCCCCTCCCCGAAAAAAGAAGGGCCAGACCTGTCGCTCCGATCCAGCCATTCTGTAGAGAGGCGTCGACATACGGACCAGAGGGAGGTGCCGCCAAATCGGGTCTTCGTGACGGGCAAGAGGGGTTTTCAACCCTGGTTGTAGGGTCCCCAAAGCACCCAGGAGTGTTGTCCCCCGGCCCCCCCAATCATGCGGGGGGGCGCAAATCGCCCGTTGGTAGGGGGGGCGGGTACCCCGCGTACACAAGAAAAAGGACCGGCCCCCCTACCGACGGGGGCCGACCCAGCACAAGTTCAATCGGGGCTCACCGTTCTCTGCCCGAGGTTCCCTTCAATGCTTTGAAAGAATGAGTAGGGAGCCACACCGTCCTGTTCTTGTGTTCTGGTGGTGAGACGCTCCAGCACCCCAAAACGTTCACCTCGAAAGGCGCGAACAGACATTTGTTGACACAGTTTAGGGCTTCGTGGGCCTGCCCCAGACCTGGAAGTCGCTTGGAGAAGGGCTCTTCGGGTGTACCCTCGCTGCATGTCATTACCGAGTCGCATCACCCTTCTCATCGGCACAACTTCCGTTCTCTTTGGCTTGGCCATGGCGGCCACTGGTGGGCCGGACAGCGCGGGCACGGAGTGGGTCGATTCGGCGGAGACCGACGGTCCGCCACACGTGGTCTTGGACATCGACGACGAAGGCACCGACTTGGGGCTTGGCGACGAAGACACCGCGACCGTTGATCTGCCCTTCGATGTCACGTGGTACGGCAGCACGGAGTCCCAAGTCACGGTCGGGGACAATGGAACGGTGTTCTTTAGCGGGTCGCAGGCCGCGAGCTCGGCTGGGTGCCCGGGCTCAGGATCGTGGGAGGGCGTGGCCGCCTACTGGGATGATCTACAAGGGGGGACCGTCCGAGCGGCCACTCTGGGACGTACGCCGTACCGTATGTGGGTGGTTGACTGGCAGGACATCACACCCAGCGGGGCCTCGGCTGCGGGACAGGTCCAGGTCTGGTTCCAGGAGGGACGCGAGAGTGAGGTCGTGGTGGTCCATGAGGACCTGAGCTTTGGCTCCACTTCCTACACGGGCGGCGTGGGCGCGAGTGTGGGCATTCAAGGCCCCACAGCAAGCTTGGAGTGGTCCTGCGTGGGAGGGCTGAGCGACAGCACCAGTGCCTGGTTTGGCGACCCCTCTCAGCGGCCCAGCGCCGTCACGGTGGATCTGAGCGCCGAGCATTACCAGGAGTGGAGCGGAAGCAGCGACTATGACTTTATCGGCGAGACCTTGGCGGGCGGAGACCTGAACAGCGATGGGCTGAGCGACGTGCTGATCGGGGCGCCCCAAAGCGACACAGTCTGGCTGAGCTACGGGGGGAGCAGCCCCTTGGAGGGCGATGTGGCGTTGGCCCAAGCCACCTTTACGGGGAACAACGGTGACCTGCTGGGACAGGCCATGGCCATAGCGGACTTAGACGGGGATGGCGCTCCAGAGGTGATTCTGGGAGAGCCCGAGTTGGACGGGACCAATTCCAAGGAAGGCGCGGTTCACATCTTTTCGAACATCAGCTTTTCTGGCAATTTTGACGTGGCGATCGATGCCGATGCCAAGCTCACGGGTCCAAACTTGCTCACCCGTCCAAGCTTTGGTTCGGCCATTGCGCCTCTGGACTTTGACGGCGACGGCTACATCGACTTGGCCATAGGCTCCCCCAACGTGGATGCTGGCAGCCTTGGCAGCGCGGGTAGCGTGCGCATCTGGAGCGGGGGCAGCGTCGCCACCGCGACGGTGAACACCTTGGACTTCACGGGCCAAGCGGCCAACGACAAGCTCGGCGGAGTCATTGCCAGCGGTGACGCCGACGGAGATGGAGTGGACGATCTGCTCGTGGGCAGCACCACCTCGGACACCACCGCCAGCGACGCCGGTGAGGCCTGGTTGGTGTTGGGCTCCTCTTCCTGGAGCGGCTCCAACGACGTGGGCACTTCGGCCACGGCCAGTTTCGCTGGGGACGCTGCCCTGGACGGATTCGGCAACGCGCTCCTACTCACCGATCTGGACGGGGATGGACTCGGCGACCTGATCATGGGCGCAAGTGAGGAGAGCACAGGCGGCAGCGGGGCCGGCGCGGCCTACGTCTTCTTGGACGGCTCGGCCTGGACTGGGGCCAATCTCGGCTCGGATGCCGACTGGATGGCCACCGGGGCAAGCACGAATGCCGAGCTGGGCGTGAGCCTCTCATCAGTGGACCTAAACGGCGATGGAGATGCAGAGCTCATCGTGGGAGCGCCGGGGGTCAGCGGCTCCAGCGGCGCTGCTTATGTGTTCAACGGCCCAATCAGCGCTGCCACGACCACGACTGCCTCTGCTGACCATGCCCTGGAGGGTGGGGTTGCTGCCGGCGCCGCGGGAATCTCGGTCTTGGGTTTAGAGGACCACAACAACGACGGCTATGGCGATGTGGCTGTCGGGGCCTGGTTCGCTGCCTCTGGCACCAAGACGCTGGCCGGGCTCGTCAGCATCTGGGGTTGGGTGCCCAGCTTTGAGGATGAGGATGGAGATGGGCTCTTGGGTACACGAGCCGGCGGTCCGGACTGCGATGATGCCGACGCATCTATCTACCCTTCCGCAGACGAGGACACGGCGCTCGACTCTGGCTTTGCCACCGACAATGACTGTGATGGATGGAATGACGGGGCTTATTGGATGCGGGCCGAGTCTGAGCTCTTTGACGCCGATGCCATTGAGATCCTGAGCGAGAATCCCGGCGAAAAGTTCGACTTTGAGTCCGCCACGGTGGGATCTGACCTCTCCTCTTTCTACAGCAGCAACGGTGTGGAGTTTTTGGCCACCAGCGTGACGGCCGCCTCGTCGGCGTATGGTGCCTCGGTCAGGGAAGACTTCGGTCTAAAGGTCAGCGGGACCAGCCTGACGGTGAGCTTTGATGCGGACGTGGATGGGCTGAGCTTTTGGCTGCTGGACGCAAGTGGGCCGCTGGCGCTGGAGGCTTGGGACGGAAGCGGTGCTTCTGTGCTGAGCAGCGGCGGCGCGCTCAAGCTGGACGCCGATGGAGACGACGTGCCGGGCGGACGCTTTGTGGGGGTGCTCTTCGACAGCCCCATTCAAGAGCTGAGCATCACGCCCTCGAGCGGCGACGGGGTGGGCTACGACGACTGGAAGGTTTTTTGGAGCGAGGAGAGCGACCGAGACGGGGACGGCTACACTGGCTTGGACGGAGACTGTGACGACTCGGATTCCGCCGTAAACCCAGCTGCCACAGAGGATCTCAGCGACGGGGTCGACAACGACTGCGACGGCACCGTGGATGGTGGCGGGGCCACGACCTACACCGACACGGCCACTTGGGAGTCGGACGCGGGGGTCAGCGTTCAGGAGATCGACTTTGAGGACGTGAGCGCTGGAGCGGTCGTTGGCAGCGACTATGCCGATGTGGGGCTCGAGGTCGACAGTAGTTTAGATGTGGTCACCGATGTGGACGGTGCCGCACCCAACGAGACCCAAGCGGGCCAGGCGAATACCACCACAGTCACCTTGAGCTTTGATGAGCTCCAGCCGGCGGTGGCCTTTGAGATCTTCGATGGCCAAGGGACCTTCACCCTGGATGGCTACGCGCACGGAATTTCGCTCTACTCCAACACGCTGACCCTCTCGGAAAACGACAGCAGTTCCTTCCGGGGCTACGTCTACGACTACGGCGTGGATACCTTGGAGATCACCGGCCCCAGCACAGACACCTGGGGCCTGGACGATATCGCCTTCTCCGAGCTGGGCTTGGACGACGCGGACGGAGATGGGTTTACAGAGGCCGAAGGGGACTGTGATGACTCGGACGCGTCCGTGTACGAGGGAGCAACGGAGACCTGGTACGACGGGATTGACTCAGACTGTGGCGAGGACAGTGACTACGACGCGGACGGCGATGGCTATGACACCGGGGACGACTGCGACGACGCCGACTCCGAGGTCAGTCCCGATGCGGAAGAGACCTACTACGACGGCGTGGACTCGGACTGTGATGGGAGCTCGGACTACGACGCGGACGGGGACGGCTACGATTCCAGCTCCTACACCGGCGGTACCGACTGTGATGACACAGACGCCGCTGTCAGCCCTGGCGCCAGCGAGGTCTTCTACGACAGCACCGACGACAACTGTGACCCCACCGACGACTTTGACGCGGACGGAGACGGATACTCGGCCAGTGGCTACGGCTCTTCGGGCTCCATCGGTAGCGGAGACTGCGACGACGCTTCCAGCAGCACCAGTCCAGGGGCCAGTGAGGTCTGGTACGACGGCGTGGATGGGGACTGTGACGAAGGGTCGGACTATGACGCGGATGGGGACGGCTATGACTCGGAGGACTACAGCGGCGACGACTGTGACGACGGCGACGCGTCGGTCAATCCGGGCGAGACGGACACTTGGTACGACGGATTAGATCAGGACTGCGCCGGAGACTCTGACTACGATGCGGACTTGGATGGCTATGATTTGGACAGCTACGGCGGTCTGGATTGTGATGACACCGACCCCGCCATCAACCCAGACGGCACGGAGACCAGCGCGGACGATGGCATAGACGAGGACTGTGACGGTCTGGATGAGTGGGATGATGATCTGGATGGATTCCGGGACATCGACCACGGAGGCGACGACTGCGACGATGCGGACGCTGCGGTCTACCCCGGCGCAGTTGACACCTGCTACGACGGTACCGATGCCAATTGTTCCGGAGGCTCCGACTACGACTGCGACGGCGACGGCTACGATTCTGATGCATACGGAGGGTTGGACTGCGACGACGCAGCCGGAAGCGTCAACCCAGGCGCCTTGGACTACTCCTACGACGGCGTTGACTCCAACTGCGATGGATTAGACGACTACGACGCCGACGGTGACGGCTACGAGGTGGACTTTTATGGAGGCTTAGACTGTGACGATACCGACGCCGGCATCAGCCCTGCTGCGGCAGAGATCTGGTACGACGGGGTGGACCAGGACTGCGCGGCAGACTCCGATTACGATGCCGATGGAGATGGCTCTGAGTCGGTGGACTACTTGGGCGATGACTGCGACGATACGGATGCCACGATCTGTCCCACCTGCGTGGATGTACCGAACGACGGCATTGACCAAAACTGTGATGGCGCCGATGACTTGGACGGAGACGGGGATGGCTACGGCTCGGATGACTGTGATGACACCGACCCAGATGTATCACCGGCTGCGACTGAAATCTGGTACGACGACCTGGACCAGGACTGCAGCGGTGGCTCAGATTTCGATGCCGATCTGGATGGTCAGGACAGCGATCTTTGGGGCGGTCAAGACTGTGATGACACGGACAGTAGAGTTCTCTTTGGCGGCACCGAGGTCTGGTACGACGGCCGGGACGGCGACTGTTTAGGTGGCGATGATTACGACCAGGACGGCGACGGATTTGCTATTGATACCTGGGGCGGCACGGATTGTGTGGACACCGATCCGTCTATCCACCCCGATGTGGCCTTGGACGAGTGCTTTGGCGGAGACCAGGACTGCGATGGGGAAGTGGACGAGGACTGTGAGTCTGAGGAGACCGGTGAGACCGGTGAGACCGGTGAGACCGGTGACACAGGCCAGGACACCGCGGACACAGGTCAGGACACCGCCGACACAGGCCAGGACACCGGTGACACCGGAGACTTTGAGGAGCCTGACACTGAGCCTTCTGACAGTGGCGATCCGGAGAGTGAGACCGATGCTTGCGGAGGTTGCTCGGGCAGCGGTGGGGCAGGAGGTCTGGCTTGGCTTGGGCTGATTGCCCTGGGTGCAGTCCGCAGACGGCGCTGAGCCCAAAGCGGGGTCACGCCGTTAGCGCCTCTCTTGGAGCATCCTGTCTGACCGAGGGTATCTCTTCAGAGAGGTGGCCACTCCGTCCTGGCTGCCTCAAGCCCAAAACCGCGCCGCCTCCTGTGGCTCTGGAATCCGACAAGCCTCCAGCTTTCCAAAGAGCCTGTACCTGCTCGACGCCAACGCCCGGTACCCTAGATCGGTCAGGACACTCGGTATGAAGCGAAACAGCGACAGCCATGACCAAGGGGCGGGGAGTTCCCGAAAAATCTGAAGGACAGCCTGACTACGCAGATACACCTTGCCTTCCCGAATGAACACGATCGTATCCAGTTCGTTTGGGAACACTGGGTTCTGGGCGCGAAGCGCCGCCGCCAGCTCACCCTGCAAGGGCGCGTAATGAAGCCGGCCTTCTGCGTCGTGGTCCAAGAGCCACTGCACAACCGAGTCACAGAGTCCGCAGACCCCGTCGAAGATCACCAATCGGGTGGGGAGCTCAGAAGCCACGGACCTTGCCCAGCTTGCGTCTCTCTCGCTTGGTTGGCCTGCCTGCACCTCTCTCACGGATGTCTAAAGGCGAATTCAGGGGCTCCGGCTCGGGCGTGTGATCAATGAACAGGGCCAGCGCAGCGGCAACCGGGCCTCGCTTGTCGCCAATGGCGATGACCTCGAGTACCCGGGGACCACCCAAGGTGAGCACGTTGACCGTGCTTCCTGCTTTGACCTTCTTACTGGCCTTGACCGTCTCTCCGTTGATTTGCACATGGCCAGCATCGCAGTTGGCGGTGGCCAGAGTACGGGTCTTGAACATGCGCGCGGCCCAGAGCCACTTGTCGATGCGGGTGCTTTGCACGTCAGATCTCCTGGGCCCCAGTGTAAACACAGAGGCGCTATGTGCAACGAGAACAGCGGAGCCCACCCATGCGCAAACTCGAGTTCTTCTTTGACCTGAGCTGCCCCTATGCCTGGATGGGCTTTCACCGCATTCAAGACATCGTGGCGCGCTACCCCGTGGAGCTGGTGTACCGCCCAGTGCTGCTCGGCGGCATATTCAGGGACCTGGAGGCCCCTCAAGTCCCGGCCGAGAGTTGGTCCAGTGAGCGGCAGCGCATGATTGCCCAAGACTTGGTCCGCCAAGCGCAGGCCCTGGGCTTAGAATTGCAGTTTCCACCTGGCCATCCGCGTCGCACGGTCCAAGCCCTGCGACTGATCTTGAGTGCTCCCCAGGCCAAGTGGCACGCCTTGATTGACCGGCTCTTCGCAGCGTATTGGGAGGAAAAGCAGGACATCGCCTGCCCGCAGGTGCTCGGCCAGATGGCCACAGAGTTCGGCTTGGATCTTTCCAGGACCCTGGAACCCGCTATCAAAACCAAGCTGAAGGAAAACACCGACGAGGCCCTGAGGCGCGGGGTGTTTGGTGTGCCTGCCTTTTTCTTGGAAGGGGACGAGGAAGGGGTCTTTTACTGGGGCCAAGACCGCATCCATTTCCTAGAGAAGGCCCTGGGCGGACCTGAGAGGTTCACGCCCCAGTCGGGCAAGCCTGTTGGAGAGAGAGAGCTGCACTGGTATTTCGACTTCAGCAGTCCCTTTGGCTACCTTTCCAGCCTGAGAGTGCGCGAGATCGCGGCTGCTGCAGGTGTGCGCTTGGTGCCCAAGCCATTTTTGCTCGGCGCGCTGTTCAAGGAGATCGGAACCCCGATGATTCCAATGGCCACCTTTCCTCCCTCAAAGGTTCGCTACCTGGCCCAGGACCTAAAGCAGTGGGCCGCCTGGTGGGGCGGGCCCTTTGAGTTCACCAAAACCTTTCCCCTACGCTCCGTGTTGGCCCTTCGCATAGCACTCCTGGAGGAGGAGACGATCCAAGTCCTATACAAGGCTGCGTGGGCTGACAACCAAGACATTGGCCAGCCCGATGTCGTACATGCCGTGCTCACCCAGGCCAACTTCGACGCCGACGCCCTGATTGCTGGAGCCCAAGATCCAGGTATCAAGCAGAAACTCAGGGACAACACGGCCGCAGCACGCGCCCTGGGTGTGCCTGGCGTGCCGACTTTCAAGTTGCCGGGAGGACAGCTCATATGGGGGCAGGACCGAATGGACGTGGTGGCCCAGCTCCTGGATTGATTCAAGAGCTGCCGAATGTGGCATTCTTCGTCATCGGAGTTTTCCCCATGTTCTTGTCCATTTTGCTCTCCTCCTTGTCCGCCCATGCTGAGGAGCCGGTCGCCCCAAGCGCTGAGCAACCCAACTCAGACATTCCGCGTCATCGGATGTACTACGAGTCTTTGGCCGCGCTGCGGTACAACCCCTTGGGCCTGCAGCAGCGGATGACCATCGGCTACCGCATGCGCCTGATGGACAAACCAAGCGATGATCTTCTCTTTGGAGACAGCTACGCTTGGTTGGGTGTGACCGGTATCCAGACCCCCGCCTTCATGCGGGTGGGCCCCTGGGCTCGCATCATGCCGATCGCTTTGCTGCGTCTGCAGGCGGGCTACGAGGTGGCCCGCTACAACGGCGGGCTGGACCAGATGCTCACCTGGGACGACCCTTCCAACGTGGACTTTAGCGACGCTGGGATCGAGAGCTTGGCGGCGGACGGTACCCTCAAAGCAATGGGCTCGGTCTTTACGCTGGAGGCGCGCCTCCAAGCCAAAGCTGGACCGATGGCTGTGCGCGCCACCCTGGCCCGCTACGACTTTAGCTACGACGTTGAAGGCTTCGCCTTTTACGACCAGACCTTGGACATCCTGGCGCCAACCGAGGGTGTGGTGACGATGGGCGACTTTGATCTGCTCTACGTGGCCACAGATCAAGTCACCGTGGGCGCCCGCTCATCGCACACCCGCAGTCAAGCGGAGTTTGCTGCCAATGACAGCGAGGCACTTCGGGCTGCGAGTATTGACCGGACTGGCGTGTTGGTCGCCTATAAATTCAAGTCGGACTTGGGTTCTCGCTTTGATCAACCCACCGTCTATGTGATCTCCCAGTGGCACCTCAACCATGAATATAGGGCCGGGCAGGAGGTCAACCGCGCGATGCCTTACGTGGCCGTCGGATTTGCCTTTACCGGCGATGCCATCGCTTGGGAGCCCCAGCGCTGATCGGCCGATTGGGGTCTGTCAGGGGCCCCAGTCCGCCAGCCCCGGGTTGATCCACTGCATCCGTGCGGTCAGCCAGAGCTCCAAGGGATTGACCGCTGTGGCGTAGGGGGACCCAGGGAAGAAGCGGTGGCCATCTACACAGCCAAAAGCTGAGTTTTTGTGCGGCTTAGACCAAGCGCTGAAGGGGTGTAGGGCTGCTCCGACTTTCCGCCTTCTGCTTCCTCATTGCCCCGTGGTTATACAGGGTCCCCTGCCGACGTGCCCCAACGACAAAGGTCCCCAGCGATGCCCTTCAACGACCTGCCCGCACCCGTAGACCTCGAGACCGAGGTCCTGGAATACTGGAAGACCCAGGACACTTTCCGCGAGGGCCTGCGCTTGGCTCAGGGGCGTCCGACCTTCGTCTTTTATGAAGGGCCGCCCACCGCCAATGGCACGCCCCACAACGGGCACGTGCTGACCCGGGCGATCAAGGATCTGATCCCCCGCTACAAGGCGATGCAGGGCTTTTTGGTCAACCGCAAGGCCGGCTGGGACACCCACGGTCTGCCGGTCGAGGTCGAGGTCGAGAAGCAGCTGGGCATCCACGGGCGCGAAGCCATCGTGGAGTACGGCGAGGAGGAGTTTTCCCGCAAGTGCATCGAGTCGGTGTTCAAGTACACCGAGCAGTGGGAGCAGCTCACGGAGCGCATTGGCTTTTGGGTCAACACGGACGATGCATACGTGACCTACCACCGTTCCTATGTGGAGTCGGTGTGGTGGGCGTTGTCAAGCTCTTCGAAAAGGGGCTGCTGTACCAGGGCCACAAGGTCGTCTGGTGGTGGCCTCAGGGCGGAACGACTCTGTCTTCTGGCGAGGTCGGGCAGGGCTACAAGCAAGTGGACGACCCGTCCGTGACGGTGCGATTCGCTGCAAAGGACCACAAGGCAGTGGTCCAGGCTTTTGGGGTCGACCCTCTCACGAAGACCGAGCCCCTGAGCTTCCTGGCGTGGACCACGACCCCGTGGACCCTACCCAGCAATACCGCCATCGCGCTGGGGCCCAAGCTGGACTACAGCCTGGTTCGCCTGGACCTGGAAAACGGTGGCACCGAGCTTGTGGTCGTGGCCGAGGGACTGCGCGAGAAGGTGCTGGGAGAAGGCGTTGGCACGGTCATCGCCAAGGCGACTGGCAAGGAGCTGGAAGGCCTGGAGTACGCACCCATCTTTGACTTTGCAGTCCCAGAGACCGGCAAGTTCTGCGTGCTCATCACCGGCCGCCACGTGACCTTGCAGTCCGGTACAGGCCTGGTGCACACCGCCCCAGCCTTTGGCGAGGACGACTTTCGTGTTGCCGCCGACCATGGCGTGGGCCTGCTGCAGCTCGTAGAGCCCAACGGAAAGTTCTCTCCAGGCACCGACTTTCTGGAAGGGATCTTCTGCAAGGACGCCGACAAAGCCATCGTCGCGCACCTGCGCGAGCGCGGGGTGCTCTTCAAGCTCGAGCAGTACCGCCACGACTACCCCTTCTGTTGGCGCGCGATGGATGACCCACTCATCCAGTACGCCCGACCCGCGTGGTTCGTAAAGACCACGGCACTCAACAAAGAGGCCTTGGCCAACAACCAGGCCGTGAACTGGCTGCCCGAGCACATCAAGGAAGGCCGCTTCGGCGATTTTTTGCGGAACAATGTGGACTGGGCCCTGTCTCGGGAGCGCTTCTGGGGCACTCCGCTGAACATCTGGCGTTGCCCATCGTGCCATGCCATGAAAGCCCCAGCGTCGGTCGCGGAGATCGAGGCTTTGAACGCTGCAGCCGGCACCGACTCGGGATTCGACAGGAGCGTGGATCTGGACCTGCAAGTGCACCGCCCCTGGGTGGACCGCGTCACGCTGCCTTGCGCCTGCGGGGACACAATGGTGCGCGCCCCCGAGGTCATCGACTGCTGGTTTGATTCCGGTGCGATGCCTTTTGCCCAGTGGGGCTTTCCTCACGCCGAAGGCTCCCATGCGCTTTTCAAGAAGAACTTCCCTGCGGACTTTATCTCCGAGGCCGTCGATCAGACCCGTGGCTGGTTCTACAGCCTGTTGATGATCAGCACTCTGCTTTTCGACGATGAGACCTGCGAGGCGTTTGAGATGGATCCAGTGGGCATGCCGCGGCCCTACAAGAACTGTGTCGTGCTGGGCCATGTCACCGACATGGACGGTAAGAAAGAGTCCAAGTCCAAGGGCAACTACACCAGCCCTGACCTGGTCATGCTGGGTCACACGACTCTAAATGTGACCGCGGACACGAATGTTCCTGTCGGTTCTGTGGGCTTTATGGCCGCCCAGATCAAGTCCCTGGCGTTCGGCCCCAAGGAGAAGTTTACCGTCAAGATGGGCGAGGAAAAGTTCCAGCTGGCCGTGGTCAAGGCCAAGGTGCTCAAAAAGGATACGGTTCACCTAAACCCGGCCGACATCCAGCGCTTCGAATTGGACGCTGAGGAGCCGATGGTCAAGCTCCACGCGCCCTTCCAAGCTCCTGGTGCCGACGCATTCCGCTGGCTGTTTTACGCATCCAATCCTCCTTGGTCCAGCACCCGCCTCAGCCTGCGCAACATCCGCGAGGGGCAGCGCGAGTTCCACATGCGGCTCAAGAACGTACACAGCTTCTTTGGGATCTACGCAAACATCGCTGGCTTTGACCCCGCGACTCAGACCGCGCCCACGGAACGCAGCGAACTGGACCGCTGGGTGCTGCACGAGCTGAACCAGACCACTGCATCCATGACCGAGCATATGGATGCCTACAACATCTACGAGGCCGCCCGCTCGCTGCAGGCCTTTGTGGAGAGCTTGAGCAACTGGTACGTGCGCCGCTCGCGCAGTCGCTTCTGGGCGGAGGAGAGCAGCGCGCTGTGGACTCTGTACGAAGTGCTGGTGCATGTGGCTCACTTGGCTGCGCCCTTCGTGCCCTTTATGGCCGAGGCGCTCTACCGGGACCTGTGTCCCCACCTGCCCGAGTCCAGCATCCACCATCGGTCTTGGCCCACCGTGGCCAAGAGCGCGTTGAACCCGGAGCTCTCCGAGAACATGGCTCTGGTTCGCGAGCTGGCCAGTCTGGGCCTCTCTGCCCGCAAAGCCGTGGGCGTGCGCGTTCGCCAGCCTCTGCGCGCTGTGGAAGTGGTCTTGGCCAAGCCTGAGCGGGCAGGGGGCCTGACTCCTCTGCTGGGTCTGCTGACCGATGAGCTCAATGTTCGAGAAGTGCGCTTCTCTGAGCGCGCCGAAGACTTTGTGGACTTTGTGGTCAAGCCCAACTTCAAGGTGCTGGGCAAGCGTCTGGGCAAGCAGATGAAGGCCTGTGCCAAGACGCTCTCCGGGATGGAGGGAGCTGCTGTTCGTGCCCAAGTCTTGGCCGGCGGGTTGACCTTCGACTTGGAGGGGACCCCTGTCACGCTGACCGAGAGCGACGTCGATGTGCGCGTCACCCCCAAGGCCAGCTTCCAAGCGGCAGGATCGGCCAAGGCTGTGGTGGCCTTGCATGCGGAGCTGGACGACGATCTTCTTGAAGAGGGACTCTCCCGCGAGGTCATCAGCCGTGTGCAGAGCGTACGTAAGCAGCTCGACCTGGGCTACACCCAGCGCCTGGCACTGCATGTTGACGGGGACCCAGCGATTGTTGCCGCTGTGCAGCGCTTCCGGGACCACGTCGCAGCGGAGACCCTGGTTCAGACCTGGGAAGCTGCGCCCTTTGGCCAGGTCACTGAGGACGAGGTGGATGGCAAAGTCGTGCGGATCTCGGTGCGCGGACTGTAGACGGCCCCGAACTCAGCGATTCTGGGACACCCAAGCCCGAATCACATCGGGCCGGTCGGTGAGAAACTCCTCCACACAGGCCCCGTGGGACTCGAAGTGGTTCATGTCGTAGTTCTCAGGGTCGCTCGCAGCATCCGCCCGCACCCGGTTTAGGGCCGGCTGCACCAGGCCGCCGGCGTTCATGGTCTCGAGCATGTCCGCGTGGGTGAGCATGGCGTCGAGCACGGCTTGGTGGCATTCGGGTACCTGCTCGCAGGTCTTGGCCAACAGGCCCATGTCGTAGTCTTTGGGGTCTACGCCGTGACGACCGCAGTCGTAGTAGCTCCACGGGCGGTACCCAAAACCAAGGTCGCCGGACCAAGGAATGAACGTAAAGGTGTCGGCTGTTGGGTCGTGGTAGAGGCGGTAGTTGCTGAGGTCGAAGCTGTAGCTGTCCCAGTGCGCGATGGTGCGCTCCATGGCCAAGAAGGACACGAAGGGCTCCCAGTCCATTCGCTGCTTCATTTCCGCCAGCCAGTCGTCGCCGCTGAGCTTTGCAGCGCCGATCAGCCCCTCCAAGGCGTCGTCGTTTCCTTCGTCCGACTCGTCCGGCTCAAAGCAGCTCACCCGAGTCAGGTCACAGTAGTTCTCGGCGTTCTCGTAGAGGTTGCCGTGAGAGTCGCCGAACCACTGCTTTAGGAAGTCGTCCTCGATGTCCTCGACGATGCTGTATAGCCCCTGGTCCTTGCCGTTGATGTCCAGCCGGGCGTAGCCCACGCGTGGAGCCGGTAGACCCGCAGCACGGAAGAACCCCCAGTTCAGTACCTCGCTGGAGAGCATGGGGTCCAGCACCATGTTGTGCAGGTTTAAACGGCGCATTCCGTTAAAGCGAAGCTCGGAGTAGACGTAGTCAAAGCGCAGCTTGAACGAAGGCTTGTCACCGTAGTCTCGGTAGGTGCTCGAGCCCTTGATGCGCACGCCGATGGGGTAGGGGACTTCGCCGATCACAAAGGTCCCTTCTGTCCAGGAGCTTGGGTCTTGGCGCAGGTCGCTGCGGGCTTGGCTGTCCAGCTCCAGGGAAAAGTTGTGGGTCACGGTGTCCGAGAAGACATCGACCGCTTCGATCAGGGGGGGCTCCTCCAGGGTTGGCGCATCGAAGACCCACTTAGGGCCTGTGTCTGCCCCGGGGGCTCCGATGTCGGGCGCGGTCGGTGAGGGCGCACATGCCAGCAAGAAGTTCAGCATGGTTTGAACCGTAGCACCACTCCCCACTGTTGGGGGTCAACCCTGCGTCAGCCGGTGGGCTCCGCACCCTGCGGCTCTAGGTTGAACCCGTGCCATCTCGTGCCGTGTTGGCCACACTGCTGGCGTTGGGGCCCGTCGCGACCTAATGGGGCGCAACTCCCAGGACGATGACCCATGAGTGATGAGAAGACCACGCCGGCAGAGAAGCCCACTGCACAGTTTGCGGACCTTGGGCTGGCCGACAGCCTCCAGAAAGCTGTTGAGAAGATGGGCTTTGAATCCTGCACCCCGATTCAGGCTGCTGGAATCCCCCCGTTGCTCGAGGGCCGCTCGGTCATCGGCCGGGCACGCACCGGCTCCGGTAAGACCGCAGCCTTTGGCTTACCTCTGCTCCAGATCTGCTTGGATTCTAAGCCCGGGCCCGTCCAGGGCTTGATTTTGGCGCCTACCCGCGAGTTGGCTCTCCAGGTGCACACCGCCTTGGAGACCTATGCTGTGGGCTCGGACCTGCGTATCTTGGCCATCTACGGTGGCGCGCCGTATCCACCCCAGCTGCGCGCGCTTCGCCACGGCGTGGATGTGGTCGTGGGAACGCCTGGTCGTGTGCTGGACCACATGCAGAAGGGGACCTTGGACCTGTCTTCTCTGAAAATGTTGGTCTTAGACGAGGCTGACGAGATGCTGCGCATGGGCTTTATCGAGGACGTGGAGACGGTCTTCGCTGCTGTCCCTGACGACTGCAAGGCCGCGCTGTTTTCGGCCACCATGCCGCCGCCCATCGCGCGCATCGCCAAGGCCCACATGAACGACCCTTTGGTCGTCCAGGTGGAGTCCAAGGAGGCCAGCTCGGATCACATCCGCCAAGTGTGGATGCGGGTGCCGCAGGAGCACAAGATGGAAGGGCTGCTGCGCCTTCTCCGAAGCGAGGACCACGACGCTGTTCTGATCTTTGCCCGGACCCGCAAGGGTTGCGCCGAGGTGGCCGCTGAGCTTTCCCGTCTGGGCTTTGCCTCCGACGAGCTTCACGGTGACTTGTCCCAGGCTGCCCGTGAGCGGGTTCTGGAGCGGCTGCGTGCCAAGCGCCTCCAGATCGTGGTGGCCACCGACGTGGCTGCGCGCGGAATCGACGTGGCGCATATCACCCACGTGGTGAACCTGGACCTGCCTCAGGACCGCAACACCTATGTGCACCGCATTGGTCGTACCGGGCGTGCTGGACGCAAGGGCACGGCCGTGACCTTCGTCACGCCCCGTGAGAACCGCAAGCTCCAAGACTTGATGCGCATTCTTAAGCTGACCATCACCCAGGTAGACGTGGCCTCGGACGCTGTGATTGCGCGCCGCCAGCAAAAAGGGCTGGTCGACCGCATGGGCGAGAAAGTGGAGAAGCTGAGTCCCCACGCGGTTTCCTTCCTGGACCGTGTGATGGAAGAGCGAGGCTGGAGCCAGGCAGACATTGCCGCGGTGGCCTTGGAGCTCTTGGCCCGCAGCGAAAACGTGAATCTCTCGCTGCCGGAAGAGGAACTGCCCCCCATTTGGGCCCGCTCCCGCAAGCAGACCCAGCGCCAGACCAAGCCACAGAGGATGCACAAGCAGCCCCCCAGTGGGCGTGGCGAGGGCGGTCATGTGGAGCTCTTCTTTCCAGTGGGGCGCTTCGGCGGGGTTGAGCCTGGAGACTTTGTCGCCGCGCTCACAAAGCAGGCGGGCATCCCCCCAGGGGTGATCGGCCGCATCACGGTGGTGGACCGCAAGAGCTTTGTCGCTCTGCCTCAGGAGTTCGCCGAGCGGGTCATATCCCAGCACCGGCGCCTGACGTTGCGCGGAGAAGAACGGCCTGTGTTTTTGGCCAAGCCTCAGGGAGACCGACCCCCCTTTCGTCCTCGCCGTGGTCCCAGTGGGAACTACAAGGGCCGCGGCCCAACCACCGGTGGGTGGAAGGGCAAGAAGCAGTCCTGAGGTTGAGGGTGTAGCATCCGGTAGCACCCCTCTACGCCCCTGAGATTCATGGCCCGCACAGAACTGCTTCCAACGGAGCTCGTGCAGGTGCTCTCCGGAGCCACCTCCCTGCGTTTGCGCGTTGGGGAGGAGGACCCGCTGACACTCAGCGCCCCTGCTGCTGCCTTTGAGGACACGGTCTTTCTCTTCATCTCCCCCAGTGCTTCCGTGGTGGCGCGCATGCGCTTGGACCCCCGAGCGCGCTTGGAGTTGGACGGAGAGAGTGGACTGCGTGTGCGCCTGAAGGGACGTTGTGTGGCCGGTATCTCCGTGATGGCCAACAAGCGTCGCTTGGAGTTGCTGCCCTGGCTACCCGAGGGCATGGACCCCAAGCGCACCTTGGCCATTCCTTTTTGGACGGAGGAGGTGGACTATCAGCGACGAACGCCCGGAGAGCGCTTCACTGGGCGCACGCCCGCGGTCTCTGAGATGGGCTTGGTTCGCAGGCTGCTGGACACCGGCTTGGCTGCCGTGTGGCCCTTCGTATGCATAGGCGTCATCATCCAGTGGGGCTTTGTCTCGTGGATGGGGCCCGACATGCCCTTGCGGCCGATCGCACTGTTGCTTGGACTCTTGGCTGTGCTCGGAGCACAGGAGGGTTTAATGTTGGGCTTTCGGGCACTGGCATTTGAGCGCTGGCGCCAGGGACGCTTGCCGGCCGATCAGGCTCCCATGCAGACCCAAGGGCTGCTCGCCCCGGTGCTCTTGTGGCAGCTCTGTGCGGTTGGGCTCTCACTCAGTCTGGTGTGTGTCTTGGCGACCCTGGCGTGGGGTTGGGACCTTGCAGTGGTTACGCTGACCGCCACGATGGCCTGGGCTCTGGTACCCATGCTGGGACTTCGCCTGCGGGGCGAGGCCCGGACCAAGAACGGAAAATAGAGGAGACACCGTGGAGTTAGAGCTCAAGGGCAACTCGCCCGCCGCATTGGTTGCTGGCATCTTGCTGCTCTCTCGTGCGCGGAGCTTCGGTATTCCAGGCGTTCGGGTGAGCATCGTGGGAGACCGGGAGACCATTACCCCCGTGCTGGGGCCGGCGATCTTTCACAGCAACGTGCTCGCGAGCTGTGGGGTCGGCAGGGAGGACGGGCAGGGGCCCTTGGTCATTCTGCCTGGACCGGCGAACCTGCCCTTGCTGGCTTGCCTGAGCCGGGAAGGTTTGGGGCCCTGGTTTGAGCTGGACACCCAAGGCCAAGGTCTCCACCCCGCCACCCAAGCCTTCGTGCGCTTGGCCCGGGACAGCCGTCCCGCAGCACGCGCCCACTCCAAGCAGCTGCGCGTGGCGCTTGCTGCCCTGGGAATACCCGCGGAGCCAGCTCTGCTGGACCTGCTCTTTGACGCCCCAGCACCCAATCTGACCCGCTTGGCCATCACCCTGCGCGCTGGTCGTGCGATCACCGGTCAGGTTGGAGACCCTTGGCACCGCGTGCTGGGAGCCAGCGAGCAGCGTCTACCGGATCCCCTGGAGGTAGACGGGGAGGAGCTGTTGGAGCGCTTCGCTGCTGGCCGTTTGGAGCCCTGGTTGGGACGCTTGTCGCAGCAGCATCGTGATGCCGTGGACGAATGGATGATGGGTATAGCCGCGCTCTCGGATCAGGATGAGGGCCGAGACTTGGCCCTGCTCGCAGCACTTGGGCAGCTGATGAGCCACGTACTGGTGTTGCCCAAGAATGGCATGCTCCCGCCGCCCAGCGGGGCGGAAGATCTGGTCGCCACGGGCTTGGTCCGTGCTCTGGGCGCGACGCGAGGCCAGCCCGACGCCAACCAGTCGCTACTGCAGGTCTTCCAGTTTTTGGGCGGCACCTTCGTAGATAGCGCGGCGCACCCCGTGGATGTAGGCGGCCTACCGGCCCCCGAGGATCGTTTGGGTCGCTGGAAGTGGTTCGTGGCCGGCGTCTCCCGTGCGTCAGAGCTGAGCGACGATCTCTGGCGAAGCCTGATGGATCCTGCCAGCTGATGCGCATCTCGGTGTTGCTGCCGGTGTTGGACGAGGCCAAGCAGCTGCCCATGCGTCTCGAAGAGCTGGGGCGGCAGGGCCTCCACGAGACGATTGTTTGCGATGGCGGCAGCCGGGACGGCAGCTGGGAGTTGGCCCAGGCCAGCCCCTTCTGCAAGTCCATACAGGCCCCTCGGGGGCGAGGGCAGCAGATCAACGCGGCGGCCGCACAGGCCACCGGCGATGTGTTGCTCATCTTGCACGCCGACGTGCGCTTGCCCGCCGACTGGATGGTGCGGGTTCAGCGGACGCTCTCCGAGCCCGGGGTGGTCGCGGGCGCCTTTAAGACCTGGCACACGGGCCATGGGGCCTTGGCACCCCTGTTTCACCTTGCGGACTTTCGCAGTCGCCTGAGCGGCCTGCCTTATGGCGATCAGGCCTTTTTTCTGCTGCGGGAAACTTTTGTCGCTGTGGGCGGATGCCCTCACCAAGCCCTCTTTGAAGACCTGGAGCTCTCCAAGCGGGTGCGGGCACTGGGGCAGATCTCCCGAGTGCCGGCCCGGGTACAGGTCAGCGCCAGGCGCTTTCAGGCGGCTCCCTTGAAGTACCTGATGCTGATGAACACCCTGCCAGCTCTGTACAGGGTCGGGGTCCCGCTGGCGCTTATTGATCGGCTCTACGGTTGGGTGCGCTGACCGGGTTCAGTCGAGTTGAGAAGGGGGGCACGAGCGGCCGATGGAGCGGGTCGTGGCTGTACGCGGTGGATGTCGGAAGCAGCCTGTTCAGTGTTGATGTCTTGAACGGGGTCTTAGCCACCGCTTGCGAAGGCCCCGCCGGTCTCGGGCACGAAGTCGGATCCGTCAAAGGCAAAGCGCTCCACCTGGGCGATGCCTCTCTCCTGGACGGTGTAGATGCAGAAGTGCGCGGTGCGCTTCTTGTCGGGCAGATGCGCGTATCCACCTGCACCTGGGTTGAGGATTTCGATGTCGGGGCCATCCGCCACAGGCATACGGGTGCGGAATCCGTGGTGCTCATGACCGTGAAGTACTGCTCCGATCTTGTCGCTGTGTTTGGCCAGTACCGCCTCTAAGGCCGCAGCGTTCTTGATGTTCCGGGTGTCCGGCCCATAGGGCTGCCCGTGTCGGTCTCGCAGAGGGTAGTGCACCATAAGAAACACGAATTGACCCTTGAGTTCGGGGTTGCAGAGCAGCGTGTCCAGGCGCTGGAGCTGGGGGGCGTCGATCTCTCCGGTGCTCAGGATCGGCCTGTGCCGGCACACGTCCACCGCAACGAAAGCCACCCCGCCGTGCTGGTGCAAGCGAGGCCAGTCTCCCTGGCCTGTCCACTCGCCAAAGTATCGCTCGATCCAGCGCTCAGCCTCGGCCAGGGCAACGTAGGTGTCGTGGTTCCCAGGAATGATCACGCTGGGCTGTGCAGCGAAGATCGGTCCGAGCAGATCCCTGGCGGCTTGGAACTCCTCGTCGGTGGCCAAAGCGGTCAAGTCGCCGGTGCAGGCGACCACATCCAGCTCCTGCGCTTTTAGAGCGCGCACCAAAGCTTTCTGGGCGGCGGGAGTGAAGTGGTCGTGGCGTCCAGCGATGTACAGGTTGGCAGCCCCAAGAAAGCGTTTGCCGAATAGCTCGGAGAACTGAGGGCGGCGTTGGACGTGGATGTCAGTGATGTGGGCGATGCGCATGGTGCATTCATAGCCTCTGGGGATACAGGTGCTGTGTAGGAGTTTAGATGTCCGATCCCCGTGAGTTGCTCGAGCAAGCTGCCGAGAGCCGCCAGACCCTTCAGTTGCGGTCCAAGGACGGCGAGTGGGTGAGTGGGCGGGTGCTGCGCATCGAGCGCGCGGGCATTGTCGTGGCGCTGGAGACACCCAGCTTCTCAAGCGGTGAAGATGTGCGCGCCTGGATCACCTTGGAGGGGCAGTCGTACACCTTCTCGGCGTCGGTACTGCGCAGCGGAGTGCCCATTCCGAATCGCAGCGGTGCTGGTCTACTCCTGGGCTACCTGGACGACTTTCAGGCCGATGCCCCGGCTCCGGACAAGCCCCGTACCCAGACCAGCGCTCAGATCGAGGTGCTGCCTGCCAAGGGCCGTGGCCTATTTCTTCTTGGTGGCGATGTACGCCTCGTGGACCTCTCTGTGACCCAGCTTGCCTTTGCTGTGCCCCAGAGCACGGCGCTGAAGTTCGTTCAGGGCGGCAAGGTACGGGTGCGCTTTACGCCGGAAGGGGGGCCCGCGTACTTGGTGGACGGAGAGATCCGGCGTCTGGTCCCTGGTGACGGCCACTACCTGTATGGCTTGCACTTTGACGGTGTCCAGGACGCCCAGCATCACCTGCAGGTGATCTCGGATTTTAGTAGCTGAGGCGCTTTGGGGGGTGTCGCCGCGCAGGTCTTGTTCAGGGAGAGGCGGTGGGAGATGGATGAGACGATCACTCCGCAGACGGGAACAAGCCGACTTCTGCGATGTTGTCTCGCCCCAAAATACGCTTCTCATCGCCGTTGATGTAGATCACCTCGGCAAAGCTGGCGGCGAATTTCCCGTCGCTGACCAGGGGCCGCATCATCCACATGCCGTCCACTCGAGACGGGTTCAGGAAGTGCACCTGGTGGCGGCGCAGCCACGTCGCGAAGTGTGCAGTGTGGGGGTAGTCGTGGTCCCGCAGGGTGCCATTCTTGGGCAGCAGGCGGTGTCCGATAGAGCGTGGATTGCTGAGGGTCAGTCGGTGGTTGACCGCCCAGGCCTTGGC
>CAJQPC010000282.1 GCA_905480105.1 uncultured bacterium
CCGCGCCCTACAAGATGGAGCTCTACTTTCTCTTTTATGTGACCACCAAGCAGGTACACACCCACCGCGTTCAGATGGACCTGTTGGAGGTAGGCGGCCTGCCGCTGCGTCTGACCACCCGCGCGGAGTTTTCCCTGACCCGCTCGGGCAACTACTGCGGGCTCTCGGTGCCTGGCGATTGCTCCATTCCTCAGCGCGATGCTCTGTTGGAAGACTCCGGTCTGACGGGCCAGGATCTGAGCGATGCCGAGGCGCGCTTTTACAAGACGCGCTTTAAGACCCCGCTCTTTTTTATGAACGCGCGCTATGCCCTGAAGAAGGGGCCGCCGCGCTTAGAGGCCTTTGGCACCATCTTTGGCCAATACATTCTGCCAGGGGACTTTCAAGAGAGCTCCCCTTGGCCCAACAGTCTCTATGCCCTGGACAATCCAGGCGGTGAGAAGGGCCTGGACTCCATGTTGCAAGCGGGTCTGATGCTGGACAACCGCGACAACGAGCCGGCCCCCACCAGTGGCTACTGGCTGGAGGGCAGCCTGCGCACCAGCGTTCCGGGTATCTCTGCCTGGGACTATTGGGGCTTTAATGCCACCTTGCGTGGATATACCCCCCTGGGCAGCCCCCGGGTGGTCTTGGCGGACCGCTTGGTCGCCGACGGGGTCTTTGGAGACCAGCCCACGATGGGCTTGTCGCGTGCTGGCGGGGCCACCCTCTACGAGATGTACGGTGGTGCTCGAGCGGGCCGCGGAACCCGACTGCGCCGGGTGATTGGAAAGGCCCGCTTCATGAACCAGACCGAGATCCGAGCAACCGTGTGGTCTCCCCAAGTGAAGGGGATCGACATCGACATTACCCCTCTGGCCTTTGTGGATGCAGGCTACTTCGCCTCGGAGTGGTCCGATGTGGGCACCGGTGAGAATGCAGCCTTTGTCTACGGGACCGGCGGCGGGCTGCGTCTGGCCTTCAACACCAACTTCATCATTCGTGCAGATGTAGGCGTCTCCCCCCTAGAAGACTGGGGCCCGAGCGTCTACATCGACGTTTACAACCTGTTTTAGTGGCCCGGACCGTGCTCTCTCAGCTTGGCCAGCATTGGCATCTCCCGCTGCTGTTGGTGGTGACCCTTCTGGTGTTCTCGCCGGGGCTGCTGAACCCTGCTTTTGTCTACGACGACGCGCAGTTGTTGGTGAACAATCCGACCCTGACCTCGCTCTCGAAGTTGTTCTCAGGAGATCTATGGGCTGGGGTTCCGGGTGCTGGGCATCAGCGTGACTACTACAGGCCTGGCGTGCTCTTCTCCTTCTTTCTGGACCGGGCCGTCTTTGGGGAGGATGCTTTTGGATTCCGGCTGCATTCCCTGGCGCTCCACCTGCTCGCAGTGAGCCTGCTCTGGACCCTGGGCAAGCACTGGTGTCTCTCAAACCGGGCCCTGTTTGCGGGCGTGGGGCTCTTCGCTGTTCATCCCGCTCAGGTCGAAGGGGTGGTCTTTCTTGCAGCGCGAAACGATGTGCAGGCGCTCTGTGCCTTGCTTGCAGTTTTGTTGCTGTTGCGCGTCCCCACGGCGGGCCGACTGGCTGGGGCTGCGGTGCTCATCGCTCTGGGGACCCTGTGCAAGGAGAGCCTGTTCTTGGCTCCGCTCGCCTACTTGGCCAGCGCCAAAGCCCAGGGTCAAGGCTGGGGAGATGCACGGGGCTATGTGGCTATTTTCGCTGGGCTGGGCCTGGCCTTGTTGGCTCGCATGCTTGTTGGGGTTGGTTTTCCGCATGGCGCCCTGGACCTTTCGGTCCTGCCCGGAGCTTGGGGCGGGTGGTCTCGCAGCGTGCTCTGGCCGCTAGGACTGGCCCCCGGTGCCCACGCAGGCTTTGATCCCATTCCCTGGGGACCGGCAGTGGCAGGATTGTTGCTCATCGGAGGGCTGATCTGGGGAGGCGGTGGATGGGGACTTCTGCTTGGCGCAGCTCTGCTGATTCCGGCACTTGGAGGCGTTGGGACCACCGGCTTGGTGGCGGACCGCTACCTCTACGGGGCTCTGGCTGGCTTGGGACTGAGCTTGGCCGCCGTGGTGCGTCGCACGCCCAGCTTGGAGAGGCCCTCAATGGCCGTGCCGATGCTGGGCTTGCTCACCATTCCGACAGCGGCCAACTGGGACAGCGATCTGATCCTTTGGTCCCAGGCGGTGCTCAGTCACTCCAACCCCTACACCCACGGGGCCTACGCCAAGGCGCTCTACGACGCTGGAGATCCTGCCAGCGCTCTGACACAAGCCCGTCTGGCGACGCAGGGGCCGGTCTACGCGCACAGCTGCTACAACGTGGTCCCTTGGGCCCTGGAAGTAGAGGGGCCCCAAGGCGCGGTCCGTACCGGCAAGAGCGCCATCCAAGCCGGTTGCGGCCGTCCCCCCGAACTGGTTTGCCCCTTGGCTCTCTCCCACGCCTTGCTCGGGGACTGGCTTGAGGCGGAGGAGTACGCCCTAAGCATGGAGCAGGACCCCACGGGCCTGTGCGTTGTGGTGCGGGCCGCAGCAGCGCTGCGGGTTTCAGACGAGAAGGCTTTCGCCAGCGAGGCCAAGCCGGGGGCGTCCCTTGAGCAGCTGAGAGAGCAGGCCGAGTGGCTCATCGAAGCTGCTGGAGGTTAGGCCAGATCCATGGATGGCACGCTCTACTTGAATCCCGCGCGACAGCAGTTTTATCTGGTACCCCCAGATGAGACGCTGGCGGACGGCGTGTACTTCGTGATCCAGGTGGCCACGGCCAGTGGGTCACGCTGGCCAGCCTCCCGGGAGCTGTCTCGAACCGCAATCGCGCCCTTTGCCATTGATCAGGAGCAAGCTCGAGAAATAATCGGAGAGCGCTTGGGTCATGCCGCTGGTGGTGCCCGCCAGGCACTCGAAACCGTGCTCGAAGATGCCCAGCGCATTGCAGAGGATCGAGATCTGCCGGGTGGCGAAGCTGTTCGGACCTTGGCCGGTCGTTTGAGTGGGATGTTGGCGACCCCCCAGGTGGAGAAGGGTCTGAGCCTCTTGGGCAACACCTTGCTGGACTTGGCGGACACCATGCGCGATCACCGGGGGGGCTCGGATGGCCAGAGTTCGGGGGGTGGATTTTCGCGGTCCAGTTCCTCGGGGGCTGGTTTTTCGGGTGCTGGCTCCTCGGATGAAGACCCCATTCAGCGGGAGTCGGAGTTGGTGCTCTGTCCCTTCTGCTTGAGCGAAGTCGATGACCAGGACGATCTCTGTGAGACCTGCGGTGAGGACCTTACCCAGCGGGACCCCTTTGTGATGACGGCCTCCGAGTACGCCGCTGAGCCATGGAAGCACTGTGTGCACTGCGACGAGGACATGCTGCGATTGGCGACGGTGTGCGCGAGCTGTAAGCGGTCCGTTTGAAAGCTTCCTGAGCACCCCAGAGACGGGGTCAGGCGCCGTAGCTCCGGAGCAGCCGGGCAAAGGCGGCCTTGGCCATCATTGCGGCCTCGTCAGACTGGATCAGACGCTTGCGGCAGTGGTAGCTGAGCATCAGCCCGTGGATTTCAAAGGCGAACTGCTTTGGGGTGGTCGCTTCATTCAAGTCCCCAGCGGTCACGGCCACGGAGATGGCCCGCTCCAAGGTGTGCATCCAGGCGACGGCTGCCACTCGCACTTGGTCACGAATAGGACCCGGGCGATCGTCGAACTCGGTCGCAGTCGCTACGAACAGGCACCCTCCATCGCTCTGACCGGCCCAGTCCAACCAGTTGTCAAGCAAGGCAACCAAGCGTGCCAAGGGGCGTTTGAGTGAGACAGCAGGCTGTACGACTTGGTCGACGAAGCGTGCATGGCAGGCGTTCAAGACCTCTATCTGTAGGCCCTGTTTACTCCCAAACTGACCGAACAACCCTGATTTACTCATGCCCACTGTCTTGGCCAAGCCACCGATGCTCAGGGCGTCGAGACCCGCCTGCGCCGCCTGCTCAATGGCGACCTCTACGATTTCTTTGTGGCTGTACTGCCTCTGTGGGGTCTCGGTCATGCAGATTCACTACGGGAGAGTGGGACGCTATTCGATAAGTTCTTCTGCCTCGGGCAGGCTGGCTTGGTCTGGTTTGTCTTGTCGTTCAAGCATGGTGTCTTGTCGTTCAAGCATGGTGAACTCTACCCGACGGTTGATACTTTCGGCATTTGGATCGCCATGGTTGACCAACGGTACGTCGTATCCGTAGCCCTCAGCGGCCATTCTTTCTCGTGGAATACCAGCGTCAATCAAGTAGCGCATCACAGCCTTGGCCCGGTCCTCGGAGAGCCTGTAGTTGACCTCTGCAGAGCCGTGATCGTTGGTGTGGCCTTCGATCAGCACCATTTTGTCGTCTTGCTCGAACACAATTTTTACGACCTCGTCCAAGACCTCCTCGCTCTTGCGGGGGATCTTGGCGCTGCCCTCTCGGAAGAAAATGCTCTGCGTGAGCACGATTTTGTCCCCGACGAGCTCTGCGAGGTGCGGACAGCCGTCGGAGTAGCGCGGGTCCTGCTCAGGATAGATGGGCTCCTCCGGGCAGGCATCCTCCGCAAAGGTCACGCCGTCTCCGTCGCCGTCCAGCTCCGGGCAGCCGTCTTCGTCATCAAAAGTGTCGAAGGTCTCGGCTTGATCTGGACACAGGTCATCGACATCATTGATGCCGTCGCCGTCACGGTCTGCGTTCGGATCGATGTCGGCTCCTACCCGCTGCACCAGCACTGTGCTGGTGGGCTGCGGGCGCTGTTGCCAGCCGACACCCACGACCACGCGGTTGGCGGCAGCCCCTGGGGCACCGTTGAGTCCTGCGCCCACTCCTGCGGTGGCCCACAGGCCGCCATCCAGGTTTAGACGCGCTGTTGCCAGGGCCTCGAGGGGCCAGGACTGAAAGCCTGTGGCCCCTTGGGAGGCCAGTTCCAGGCCGACGACCAAGTCTGGACTGAGCATCATGTGTGCGCCAAGGCCCATCAGAGGGCCGGCTCCGGCCTGTAGGTTGCGTTCGGGCTCGAAGCGACCGACTCGTGCGCCGATATTGGCCACCCAGCCATAGCGGCCGAGCTCTTGGTTGATGGCGATGACACCGCCTGCACTCAGTCCTGGGTTGCCGACCATGCGGTCCTCATTGCCGCTGGGCAACCACACGCTCGGCGCGATGGCTATGCCCGGCCGAATGCCTGCGGCGGCCAAGGCAGGAATGACCGCACCAAGGCGGGCGTCTCCCAGAGCGGCGAAGGCCCCCTGTGAAGGACCCACGCCGTAGAGGTGTAGGGGAAGGGTGGCCTCCAGGCGCAGATAGCGCATGGGTGCGCCGCTCACGACCAGGTTGGCGGTCGCCAGGTTCGCGATCACGGGGACGCGTCCGTTGGGGAAGACCTCGACCAAGGGACGTACAGCGTTGTCGGCGATGATGGCCAGATCGTACTCCCCAGCCAGGGGGCTGGACGGGGTAAGAAGGCGGGTCGATGCACGCAGATCGCCTGTAGTGCCCATCACTTGATAACCGTGGGCGTCCACACCCTTGGCCTGTGCAGGCTTGGGTGAAAAGACCAGTCCGACGGCCAGGACACTGGCCAGGATTGTTCCGGTGGCAACACGGCGGCGCCTGCGGCTCAGGAGTGGAATGCCCATCAGCAGACCGAGCCACCGCACATCACCGCCCCCACAGCCGCTGCCTGCCAAGTCACCCGTGTAGTCGACAAAGTCGGGGACCTCGTCAAAGTCTCGGTCTTCCGTTCCTTCGTCTGCGTCTGGGTAGCCATCGTTGTCGGAGTCTAGATCTCTGGCGTTGGGGACACCGTCTGAGTCCACGTCGAGGTTGCGCACGCCGTCGCCGTCCACGTCCTGGGTGTTCTCCTCCAGGCTGTTTATGCCGTCACCGTCGTCGTCCTCGTCGAAGACATCCAGGATGCCGTCCAAGTCGGTGTCGAAGGGCTCAGCCCAGCTCGGTCCGATCTCCCAACCATCGGGCATGCCGTCGGAGTCCATGTCGGGGTTTAGGGGGTCGCTTCCGACCTGCCACTCGGCCCAGTCAATGGCACCGTCCTCGTCCTGGTCTACGTCTTCGGTCAAGCCATCGCAGTCATCATCTAAGTAGTTTCGCAGCTCTTCGGCCCCGGGGTAGGCCTCCGGACGGTAGTCGTCACAGTCATCGCCGCCAAAGGCGTCGCTCTGGAAACCGTCGGCGTCCCGGTCAAAGTCGTCGTCTCCAGCGCAGTCTTGGTCTTCGCCGTCGTACCAGGTCTCCCAGCTCCCCGGAAAGCTGGTTGCGTCTGCATCGTTGCAGTCGGTGCCACCGTAGGCGTCGCTCTGCCAGGTGTCCTTGTCCGCGTCAAAGTCATCGTCCTGGGCGCAGTCTTGGTCCACGCCGTCGTACCAGATCTCCGTCGCTGTGGGGTTGACGTTGGCGTCGTCATCGTTGCAGTCGGTGCCGCCCGCAAAGTCGGCGTCAAAGCCGTCGCGGTCGGCGTCGAAGTCGGGGGCATCATCACAGTCTTGATCCACGCCGTCGTAGGGGATCTCAACGGCACCGGGGTTGATGCTGGCGTCCAGGTCATCGCAGTCCAGACCTCCGGCAGGTCGTCCATCCCATCCGTCGCCGTCCACGTCTGTCAGGTCGCTGCCATCGCAGTCCTGGTCGACGGTGTCGTAGGGCACCTCTGTGGCCAGCGGATTGACCCGGGGGTCTTGATCAAAGCAGTCGAGCCCGCCGTAGATGTCTGAGTCGTAGCGGTCGTAGTCTGCGTCGTAGTCGGAGAGAGCGTCGCAGTTTTGGTCTACACCGTCGTACCAGATCTCGATGCGGGAGGGGTTGACCGCCGGATCATCGTCTGCGCAGTCGGTGCCGCCGTAGCGGGCGTCCTCGAACAGGTCGACGTCCGCATCGTAGTCCGAAGCCTCGTCGCAGTCCTGGTCCACGCCGTCGTACCAGATCTCGTCTGCTCCGGGAAACACCGTCTCGTCATCGTCGTCACAGTCGTCCGCATCGCCGTCGAAACCGTCACCGTCCACATCTGTCAGGTCGCTGCCGTTGCAGTCCTGGTCAATACCGTCGTAGGGAATCTCGGTGGCCCCAGGAGAAATCGTGGCGTCGTCGTCATCGCAGTCCTGGATGTCGTACCAGCCGTCGCCGTCGTTGTCGTACACCTCGGCGTTTTCTCCGCCGAACACCCCAATGTCTGAGCGGCTGCCATCCACATCAAAGCGAGTAGGGGCACCGGCGTCCAGGCAGGGCGAAGTGGAGTTCAGGTGCAGGTTGTCGTTGCTCCAGTTCCCATCTGCGGTCCAGGCCACAAGGTCGGGGTCGGTCATGGGCAGGTTGCCCGCGGTGCTGGTGTCCAGGCCAAAGCTGTTGCTGTCGTCTAAGGTGACGTTGTCTTTGAAGAGGTTGTAGGAGAAGGAGCTCGTCCCCGTCCCGTCCTCGTAGATGGCACCGCCGCGGGATGCTTGGACGAAGAGGTTGTTCACCACCTCCGCATTCCCTGATTCAATGCGCAGGTGGCCGCCCGAGCTGGTCTTGGCCTTGTTCGCCATAAAGGCGTTGTTCACGATCTCGGTGTCCGCTCCTCCGGTGACAAAGAGTCCCGCGCCCTGGCCTGCGTCATTCTCTGCGAAGGTGTTGTTGGTCCAGGAAGCCGGATCTTGGGTGTCCTGCTCCATGGCTCCGCCGCCCTGGTCCGTCGCTGTGTTGCCGAACAACAGGCTGCGCTGCACGGTGAGTGAGGTCAGGCTGTCCAACCAAAAACCGGCGCCGTCTTGGGCGGTGTTCTTGCGCACATCGCAGTTCAGCAAGCTGACTCCGTCTGCGCCGTCAATGTAGAGCCCGCCTCCTTCATCTTTGGCGGTGTTCTTGCGCAGCTCTACTTGGCTTAGGTAGACATCCACGCCCGTCCCGTCGGCGGCGATTCCACCGCCGTCTCCGCCTGCGCTGTTGGAGGTAAAGCTCAGGTCCAGCCCGCTCAGGGCCACAGCTCCGCGGATGTACAAGGCGCCACCGTCGGTCCCGGCGCTGTTGGAGTCGAAGGACGCACCGTCCATGTCCAGGGTTCCGCTGCCGCCGTCTACGTAGATCGCGCCGCCCCTTCCGCCCGCCACCTGGTTGATAAAGCTGCTGTTTTCTAGTTGGACCCCGTCGACCATGTAAAGGGCGCCGCCTTCACCGCTGGCTTCGTTGCCGTCGAACAGGCTGCCGCTGTCGCTAAAGTCGGTGCCGGACACCAAGTAGACGGCGCCGCCGTCGGTACCGCCGAGGTTGGAGTCGAATGTGCAGTCAACGCAGCCTGCGGTGGACGCTCCCTCCAAGTACAAAGCACCGCCTTGCTTTTCGGACTCACCGCTGTTCAGGAAGACACCGTCCATGGTGAGGGTGGCCGCGTCCAGGAAGATGTGTGCGCCGCGACCCGCGAGATTGTCCGAGAACTCCGTCCCGAAGAACTCCAGTTGCGAGCCGCTGTCAGCGTAGATTCCACCGCCATCTGAGCGGGTGGAGACGCTGTCCTGACAGTCGCTGATCCCTCCGTCGGTCCACGTAATCTGACTGTAGTCTTCGATGTACAGACCGGCGCCGTAGCTGTCGTTTCTTGCTCCGTAGATCTCCACGTCCACTGCCGTGAGAATCACCGCACTTAGGTACATGCCTGCGCCGCGGCGCAGGGCGACGGGATCGTTGATGCTCACCGTATCCAGGCTCAGGGTGCTGCTGTCGGCATAGATCCCGCCCCCCTGACCGCCGGCATTCGGGCTGTCCAAGTTCACTTGGGTCAAGCTCACGTCGGCCCCACCAACAATGTAAAAGCCGGCCCCCCAAATCGCTGAGGGTGCGTCTGCATCTATGTCGGTGAAAGAAGGGCTTCCTCCATCTACGTAGGCCACTCCGCCTTTCTGCGAACCCACGTCTAGGTTCTGCACTTCGATTCCTGAGATGCTTGGGCTAGAACCCTCGATGTAGAAGGCGCGCGCGGTACCTGCGTCGATCAGGAGGTCTTGGACACTCCCAGCCTCGCCGTCGTCAAAGCGAAAGGCGTAGTCGCTGCTGGGCTCCACGATGGTGGTGGACCCCGCGCCGACGATCTCCAAGTCCTTGCCAGCGAGATCGACGGATTCCGCGTAGGTCCCCGCAGCGACCTGGATGGTGTCCCCGTCGCTTGCGGCCGCAACGGCCGAACCAATGCTGCTGTAGGTGGCGCCAGACCCGACGTTCAGGGTGGCTGCGCTTGCGGCGGTGAACAGAAAAAAATGCATGGCTTCCGTATCGGACGCCAGAGTACACCCTTTACCTTAGTTCAGGTTGCTCACAGATCGACGATTAAGTCATCTCCAAAGGCTCGTACCAGGGAGCCTCGTAGGCGCTCCTTGAGGCTCTTCTCCATTTGGCCTACACGCTGCTTCGATACCCCAAAGTCTTCGCCTAGTGCAGACAGGGGCTCCGGGTCCTCCGTCATGAGGCGGCGTTGCCAGATCTCCAACTCTCGCCCCTCCAGGTCCTTGCCAAAGCGCTGTAGGTGGCCCTGGAGCAGGGCGCCGATCTCCGACCGGGCTGCGTGGCTCTCTGGGCTGGGACTGGACGGCTCGCTCACGGTCTCTGAGAGGCTACGGCCCTCGTTACCGACCGGGGCATCCAGGTTTAGAATCGGCCTGTCCAGGTGGCTGGCGATCAGGGCGATCTCTTCCTCTGGAATACCGGTTCTCTCTGCGATTTGCGCCGTGGACGGATCGATTCCCCGGGAGCTGAGCTCCTGTCGTTCCTTCTGGAGTTGGAAGAACATACGCCGACCTGCGCGGCTGCCTCCAACCCGAATCAGGGACCAGTTGTCCAACAGAAAGCGCAGGATCATCGCCCGAATCCAGTAGCGGGCGTAAGTCGAGAAACGCACGCTCCGGTAGGGGTCGTAGCGGTGGATGGCCTCGATCAGGCCGACGTTTCCTTCCTGCACCAAGTCCAGCAGGTTGGTCCACTGCCTTTGGAAGGTATGGGCCACCTTGACCACCAGACGCAGGTGACTGCCGATAAGGCGGTCCCGGGCCAGAGGGTCACCGTTCTCATGCCACTTGGTGGCGTACTCGTGTTCTTCCTCTTGGGTGAGAAGGGGAGTAGAGCGCACCTGACGCAGGTAGTTCTGCCAAGGGTCTCCGCTGCTGCGTTTAGCTGGGACCTGCTTTTTGACCGGGACGAGGGCGTTCTGGTTGAGCTTGAGCGCGCTGTTCATGCTGAGCTTCCCTTTAGACTGCAAGGTCATCGCGGTTTGGGTCCTGACCTTGGACAGTCAGGTAGGGAGTACGGGTCCCCATCAACTTGTCGAACCACCCGCTCGTCACGCACCAGTTGGCGTCTTGGTTGGGGGCCATGTGGTGGTCATAGTGCCAAGGCAAGCGACGCTTGGCCCAGTTCACATCGACGTGGCTGCGGTGATGTAGGTAGATGTAACGGGCTCCATGCACAACCAAGACCAAAAAGGCTGCCCAAGACAGGAGGGCCAGTGGCATATGGAGCAGGGTAAGCCCCACAATGCCGCCGATCTCCCGTGTGCGAGGGCTCCATCGCAGCCCAGATCGCAGATAGTCAGGATCGGTCATGTTGCCGCGCCTGCATGCACCGTGGTGCTGGACGTAGTGGAAGGCGAAGGGAGAGCCTCGCCTTTTACCGTGCCCGTGGAAAAGGTAGCGGTGAATGCTCCATTCCAAGGCGGTGGCGTAGACGTAGGCCAAGAGCACTGCCATGATCTGCGCCAAGACCGCCACTCGAACCTCCTGCTACCCCATTGGTAAATGGACTGCCCACTGGGTCAGTAGGGCCGGTCCGCTATGGCCCCTGCTGTAAGCGAAATCCCTACAGCACAGGGGACGTGGGTCGAATGAGCTCAGCCTTCGGCGTAGACGATGTAGCCGCCGACTTTGGCAGCCTTCTTGTGCCAAGCGACCCACTCGTCGACCCAAGTCTGCTGACCCACGCTGGCCTTGTGACGCTTGGGAGTAACGCCGCCAACCTGTTCTGAGATCAGGTTGCACTCTTCTGGGGTCACCACCCAGTGGCTGCCCTCCAGGTACTTCCAGCCAGCGGCCTGCAGGGCACCTGGCCAAGCGCTGCGGTCTGTCTCGGACAGGCGCAACCAGTTGGACTCCCACTCCGCATACTGGTCGTGCTCCGGCTCGGGGGTCTCCTCCAGGCCAGCACGACGTGCTGCTCGCCGATCCCAGCGGGTCAGGTCTTTGCCCCTGGCATGGCGGTCGATGAGACCGATCTCGATCATGCGCCAGACCATGTACCGAAAGGCCTTGGGCTTGATCAAGAAGCTGGCCTCGTCGTTGAGGGTGACCAGCTCCAGGGTGCGTTCCGGCAAGGGTTGCACGGCCTCTGTCGGGCGCTGAACTTCGTCGTAGCCACCCCGAATCTTTTGTCGGATCAGGCGGTCATACTCCTGTTCGGCAACCATGAAGTCCTTGCAGATCTTCTTCTTTTGCTTGCCTTCGGTCCCAATTTTACCCCAATGGGTAACCAGGACCTCTCGCTCGCGGGCGATGCCCCAAAACTTGGCAGCGTTCTTCTCGATCAACTCGAAGCGGCGCACGCGCTCTCCCGGACTCGACGTTGTGACCCGGCCGTGTTTGGTCAGGTGCACGCGGTCCCAGGGGACCCGAGCAGCCCGGCCAAGGGCCGCGATCTAGGGGGTGCTCTTTAGCCGGTCCACGCTTCGAGGCAAGTCCATGAAGCACGCTAAGTGCGCCAGATGCCCAGCGCCAAGGCGGGAACGACCCATACCGCCTCCATGACGATGCCCCCAGAGAGCTTTGAAGCTCCAGCCTGACGTTCAGTAAAGATAATAGGATATTCAGCGATGTTCGCAGAATTTCGATGGGCGCGCAGTGTGAGCTCTACTTGAAATGCGTAGCCCTGGGAGTGTATGGGCCGCCGCAGAACCTCGCTCAAGGTCTGCGACTTCCAAACCTTAAATCCGCCCGTTAAGTCGCGTTGGGGCATCCGCAGCCAGGTTCGTGCCCACAAGGAGCCCCCGCGCGAGAGCAAGCGCCGCTTTAGCGGCCAGTTTTTCGTCCCGCCACCGGCGACATAGCGGCTGCCCAAGACCAGGTCGCAGTCGTTGGCGAGCAGCCCGGGTAGTGCCTGTGGGTCATGGGATAGGTCAGCATCCATCTGCACAATTCGCTGGGCACCCTGAGCTAAGACGTGGGCAAAGCCGGCCAAGTAGGCGCTGGCCAATCCAGTCTGGCCTTGTCGCTGGAGTAGGTGAACACCTGGGTCCTGCGCCCGAAAGGCCCTGACCAGGTCAGCTGTGCCGTCTGGGGAGCTGTCGTCTACGACCAGCACCTGGGGAGCATCTGCAAGAGAGCGCAGGCTCTGGAGCAGTGACTCGATGCTGGCCGCCTCGTTGTAGGTGGGCGTCACCACCCACGTGGACAGGAGGTCCTTGCCGTGAGGTTGTGCAGCTTTAAACGTGACGGAGCTCAGTAGCTGACCCGCACAACGCCGTAGGCCGGATACCCATCGTCGGAAAGGTCGGTGCTTTCTGCCATACCATCGTTGACCAGGTCTATCTGGAGGGTGTTCGTGCCACCCTCGATGTAGTCCGTCGCTGAGAGCGTCCAGTCGCTGACGACAAAATTGCTGGGGTCGTCGCATGTGCAGTTTTCGGTCTGACCGATGGCCTGGGTTCCCGTGCTCCCATTAAATTCAACGTCGCGGTCGTAGTCGGAAGGGTCCGTTCCGTCTTCGCAGTCCGAGAACCAGTTGAACTCCACGGAGACAGACGTAGGGACATGGTAGCCATCGTCTGGGTACAGGTCGCTCCACATAAAGGAGACGCTCTCTGCATAAGCCCAGCGGTCCGAGTCGCTGCTACAGTAGTCGGTTGCGCCCGTCGCAACGCTAAACTCTGATGCGGTGAGCACGTAGGTGACGCTGTCGGAAAGGACCTCGTCGTCGTTGCTGGATTCCGTGTCCAGACCGTTACTCGTAGCGGTGGCGACGCAACGAATCTCGTCCCCAGCGGCCAAGGATTCAGCGGCGATGCTTGGGCCGACAGTGCCCGTAGAGGTGGTCTTTATTGTGGAGGTGCCGGTTACCTTGAGCTCCCAAGCCGTAGTGATCGTGTCCCCGTCTACGTCTGTCGGAATCTCGCCGTTGGAGAAAATGCAGTCTGCACCACTAAGACCAACGATCGGCGATACTGGATCGAGGTGAACCTCGGGTACGACCGGCGGGGAGTCCTGCACTGTGACTGGGCCGTGCGTAAGAGAAGAGGAAGTCGTGCCATGCCCAGAGAGCGACGCTACGGTGTAGCCGTCGTCCAAGAAGACGGTGACCTGTACGGAGTCGCCGCGGGTGAATGAGCCGCTGAGCGCGGTGGCCGTGTACGAGCTGGAGCCGACGAACCAAGCATAGGTAGCCGTGTATGGGTCGTTGTCCGAATCGCTGGCCACGATGTCCACCGTTGCCTCGGAGTCCGCGTAGAGCGTAGCGGGCGAGATCTCTGCGGTGGAGAGCACGGGTGGACTGTTGTGAACCAAGGCGCTGACCGACTCGGTGGACGAACCACCCAAGGTGTCCGTAGCGGTGACTTGGACGTCGATCTGGTCCCCTCGTTCGTATTGGCCGATGGCTTGTGTCAATACGGAGGTGTCTGTGGTGAGGACCGCTCCGTTGACCTGCCAGCTGTAGGCAAGCTCCACGTCGTGGCCGTCCAGGTCGGTGGCCGTTGCGGTCGCGATCACATCTTGGCCTGAGCGAGGCACCAAACCTGTGCTGGTGGTACCGTTTTCTGTGCCGGTCAGGGTCACGGAAAGCTGCGGGAGTGAGTTGGTTACACTGACTGAGTCGGACTCATACGGGACGCCGTAGCTGGTGCCATCGAAGGGTTCGATGGTACAGGTGATAGCGTTGTTGATCTTGTACTTGTCAAGATCGAAATCCTCGTCCGCATAGACGCCGCCATCGGTGCCTGCCACTGTCCAGGTAATTCGGTAGTTTGCATCCTGAATGTCGCTGATGTCCGGGTCCAGCCAGTCGGCTGAGTCATAGGTGCAGGTGGGCCTACTCTGAGCGTGGATGGGGTCGCTGAGGGTGACGTTCTTTACGCCCTCGCCAAGGTCACGCAGGTAGGGGGGGCTGTTGACCGTCAGGACACTGGTCGAGAGGGGAGCAGAGTCGCTCCCGTCGTTCGCTGTGAGTACAACCTCGATGGTCTGGTCTTTGGATATGAGGTCGGAGTCAAGGTCGACCTGCCAAATCTCAGTCCCGGGCAAGTTGGTGTCTTGAATTACCTCGGCGTTCAAGGTGTCGGTCTGGAGCAGCGTGCGCTCCTCGCCGTCTACACGGTTCCAAATCACATTGACGACCATGGCGTCCCCGTCCTCGTCTGAGAACGTGCCGGTGACGGTGAGGTCTTCCAGGGTGGTCGGAGGGCTGGGCTTCGTTGCCCATAATAAATCGATGGAGTCGACTTGGGGCCTTGAGTTGCCGACGGTCAGTTCGGCCGTTGCGGGTTCTCCATCCTCTGTGTCGAAGGGGGTCGCCGTGACGAGCCAGACTTCGCCGTTGCGGGTCTCTTCCGCGGATAGGATGTTGCCGTTGAACTCGGTGCTGGCTCCGGTGCCCTTTCGGGTCCACACGTAGTCGAAGCGCACTTCGTCGCCATCGGCGTCTTCTCCGGTGGCTTCTGCCCTGAGGTTCTCGTGGGATCCGGCGTTCTCAGGCAGGATGTAGACCGATGCTGTGGGCGGAGTGTTCCGCACAGTGATGGAGCGACTGGTCGCGGGGCCCACATCACAGCGGGCCTCTGGGTCGTTGGGCTCGTCATTGTCGTGTTGGTCGATCGGTCGAACCACGACGCGCCAAGCCTGACCCTTCTTCGTGTTGGCTCCCGCGACAGTGTTGCCAAGAGCGTCCTTCTCTTCATCGCTTAGACTTGCGGAGTACGCTTGGCCGGAGGATTTGTCGCACGCGATCTCGATAGGGGCCAAGTCCGGACAATCCCAGGAAAAGTCTTCCACACACTTGAACGCCTCACCGTCCAGCTCCCAGATCCAGCGGTAGCCGAACCTGTGGTTCTCGCTGGCTCCCGGATCGCCGATAGGGGTCGCGATGAGATCTTCGCCCTGGACCGGACGGGTGAGGTTAAAAGTCACGTCCGTCAGTGCAGTTGGGGATTCGCCACAACCTAAGCCTGCCAAGGGCAGGAAGAGCAGCCAGAGAGCGCCACGTCGGTGCATCGACCGCCTCCTTTGAGAGGGGAGGGTATCATGCAGAGCAGCGGCTACGGCGCTAGTGTTTGGTCGCCCAAGTCCATCTGTTGCCCGGTCCTTGTTCTCCCGTGAACCCCTCAGACTCGCTTTCTTTCTGCTTTCGGCCCGAGCAGCAGATCCTTAGTTTGGGGGATGGGCTCTATGACAGGGTCGAGCCTGCAGAGTTTCCCCAGCATATCGTGCGCTGGCGAGACGATCGCGGTGCTGCCGAGATTGGGCTGGAGACACTCACACCGGAACAGTGGGTGCACCACTTTGGCGCACTTCAGCCTTTGGAGGGCTCACTTCAGGAGCCTTTGGCTCTCCGCTACCACGGGCATCAATTCCGTCATTACAACCCTCAGTTAGGGGACGGTCGGGGCTTTGTCTTAGGGCAGTGTCGGGACAGAAGCGGGCGCTTGATGGACCTTGGCACCAAAGGCTCGGGGGTCACGCCTTGGTCCCGAGGGGGGGACGGGCGCTTGACCCTTCAGGGTGGGGTTCGAGAGCTTCTGGCTGCAGAACTACTCCAAGCCCGGGGAGTGCCCACCTGCCGAATCCTTAGCTTGGTGGAGACCGGCGAGGACCTGCAGCGATTCGATGAGCCCTCGCCTACCCGTAGCTGCGTGATGGTTCGGCTCTCGCATGGGAACTGGCGCATCGGTAGTGCTCAGCGCTTGAGCACTCTCGGAGAGCTGTCAGCGCTTCAGCGGTTGATCGAGCACCACGCCGCGCACTACTACCCGGAGCTGGGACAGAGCACGGATCTCCCACTGGCGTGGCTGCAGGCTGTGTTGCGTCGCAGCGCCGATCTGTCCGCCGCCTGGATGAGCGCCGGTTTTGTTCATGGCGTGCTGAACACCGACAACCTGAACTTGAGCGGCGAGAGCTTTGACTACGGACCTTGGCGCTTCATGCCCCATCTGGATCCAGGGATGACGGCCGCCTACTTCGACAACGGTGGGCTCTACTCCTTCGCCCGGCAACCGGGTGCAGTGCTCTGGGGCTTGGAGCGCCTCGCAGGCTGCTTGATCAATCTTCGAGGGCGGGAGGGAGTCAAGCAGGTTCTGGATTCTTATGGTGGGCTGTATCGTCGCGCGCTTAGGCAGCGGGTCGCGTGGCGCCTGGGGGTCAAAGCCCAGCCGGATGATTGTCGTTTGGTGTCCGAGATATCCAGCTTTCTACTCGGTAATGAAGTTACGATGGATGACTTTTATCACGACTGGCACGGAGGGCTTGCCGCGTCCCAGTCGGCTTTGTCGGGGCCGAGGGGACGGAGCTATTCCTCTCCGCGTTTCGGGCCGCTGCGCACTGTGCTGGAGGGCTTCGAGTCTGCAGTGGAAACGCCTCTGGTACACCACAGCCAGGACCCTGTTCATCTCCAGCACACCCGTGTGGAGGCGCTCTGGCAGCCCATCGCTGATCAGGACGACTGGGCGCCACTGCAGAGTGCTATCGCCGAGATCCGGGCCTTGGGCAGGCAGCTCGCTCAATCCGGAGAGGCACCCACCTTGAGTTCGGTGCAGTAATCTTGGCCCGACTCTCCAGCAGGCCCTGCCTTGACCCTTGTTGTTGGTCGGCGGGCTGATCAGCGAACTGCGCGGTCAGCGCTTCATCCTTTTGGATGATTGGCAGCTACCAGCGAACTGGGTTGGTGGTCGCACCCCACCATTCATTGGAGTCGCTTGTGCCCGTGATGCGGCCGCTGCCGTTCTCGGGGTCAATCTCGACGATCTCTCCGTTGGAGGAAAAGCCGTAGAGCGTCTCATCGTCGTAGCCCAAGCCAAAGAGCTTGCCGACGCCGATGCTGCCCAGCCGCTTGGTGGCGCCGGAGTCCGGGTCGAGCAGGACCAAGTCATCTCCGTCGTCGCCAAAGACGGTCCAGTACAGGTTGCCGTCGGGCAGGCCCACCACGTCGCCGCTGGTCACGTAGATTTCATCGCCAATCAGTGGCTCGGAGCTGCAGTTCTCCAGGTTCAGTAGGTCGATGCCTTCTCGCCCGCCGGCGAAGAGGCGGCCGTCACTGCTGAAAGCCAAGGCGAACATTGCGACCGGGGTCGTGCAGACCAACTCTACTTCGGCGGTCTTGGCATCCACGCGGTAGAGCGCGTCGAAGGTGCCGCCGTAGATGCGTCCCGTAAGGTCGATTGCGATGTCGATGAAGCCGTCCACCTCCGTGCCATCGGGGGTGTGAAAGTTGCCCACGAAGCTGGGCTGCGAGGTTGCTGGGTCGACCTCGAACAGGCCCACGCTGGTGTTCGCGTAGACCTTGCCGAAGGCGGTAGTGCCAGGAATGATGACCTCGCCCGTGTCCGCGGTATCTAAGGAGCCGGTGTCATCTTCCAGAGCGGGATCTTCATCCGCTGGGTTGTTGACGTCGTAATCCAGGCAGGCGAGTGCAAGAGCGAGCAGCACGAGGTCTCCTTGGGGCTGGGTGCGATTAGCCGGATGGCTGGCCCCCCGCCAGTGATGGGGAGGAGCCCAGTGATGCGGAGGAGCCCATTGATGTCACATGAAAGGGGGGGGCTGTGCCAGAGACTGGAGGCGTGGCCACCGCGCCATGCTGAATATGGGGCTGGGTCGCCAAGCCCTGGACCTGTGCTGGGCGACCCCAATCACGGCGGCCTGTACGCAGGCCGGACAGGCCATCAGCAAGAGAAAACCAAGGCCGCTTTGTCCTTTTTATCGCGGTAAACGACTCAGAGAATGCTGGCGACCACGCTGAGCATGGTGGTCTGGTCCAGCTTGCGAAAGCCCTCGACGGGCGTGTTGTCGTAGTACAGGTCGTTGGACAGCTTGAGAGCCAAGTTCTCGCTGAGCTGGGTCGTCAGCGCAGCACGGTTGATCAGGCGCAGGTCCTTGGGGGACAGAATGTTTTCGTAGGCCTCGATCGTCTCGGAGAAATTTACCTTCTCGTTGAAGGTGTGACTAAAGCCGATCAGCGTACGGGCCGCGAAGATGGTCTCGTAGTCAACAAAGTCGTCGGGACGGGGGTCCGGAACGACCCGGCTCTCTTGGATCACGGCTGCACCTAGCTCGACCATCAGCTCGGTCGTTTCGCTCTCCACCAGACTGCGGCTGTAACCAGCCTGCTCAGTGAGCCGGTACTCGACACCGGCGAAAGTATCGACGTAGGCTCCACCCATGGCGTAGACGGATGCCTTCGCTCCAAGAAAGCGGTCGTATCGCAGGTTCGAGTCGAACTTTAGTGCGTTGAGCTGCCGGTCTGAATCGCGCTCGGAGTCGCTCAGGATGCCATCACCATCGCTGTCCGCTCGGTTGCGACCGGTCAGGCCCATGGCCGTCAGCGTGACCTTGTTGGCCGCCCACCGGTAGCCGCCATTTAAAGTGCCCTTTATGGTCCAAAAGTCGGTGTTTCCGGTGGTCATTGCGCCACCGACCTCTGCAGAGAGATCCGCCTCGGGTGCCACAGCCTCTTCGATGGCCTTTTCGGTCTCCTTAAAGTCGACGGTGTCCACGTCCTGGGCCATGGCGGCCCGTATCATCAGCATTGTGAGCATCGCTCATCTCCATCAAGTTGGTTTCGACTGCGGCTTAGGGCGCTTGTCGTTGCGAAGCTATTACCCCGGCGTGTCGGGAGTCCCGCATGGTCAAGCAGACCTGGGTGGCGGGTTCAGAGGCGTCCCCAACCTAAGGGCCCAAATCAGCGCGCTCATGGACAAGGCGTTGAGCAGGTGCCAGATCCAGTGCGTGCCCATGGGGACCCATTCGCACAACACCCCGTCCAACGCTCTGGCCGTGTAGGCAAATGTGAACGCGATCGACGCCACCAAAAGCCCAGCAGCACCCGGATGACCTTGGGCACGAAAGCGGTTCCAGACCCCCCAGAGCAGCACTCCTGCGGGCAGGTAGGCGATCCCTGCTGCAGCAGGGTCCGACACCCAGAACCAGAGGGGCAAGGTCCCCACGACCAAGATCAGCGCAACCACACCGATGCGAGAGAGACTCCAAGCCAGCTGTCGAACCAGGGCCTGTCTCCCAGCCCAGCCAATGAGAACAACAATGGGCACCACGTCCAGAACCATGCCCACTCCGCTGGCCCAAGTGTGGAAGACAAAGCTGCCCAGCCCAACGGCGGCGAGCAGGACTGCCGGGAGGTGAACTGCCGGGAGGTGCGCAGGACGACTCCGCCAAACGAAGAATGCTCCCAGCAGGAAAGCCAGATTACTGAGAGCGTTCAGGGGTTCCGCAAGGAGTCCGGGCCCCAGGCGCTCACAGTACAGGTCAACGGCTTGCACAAGGCTTCCTGGGAATGCTGCTCGGGGTGGTCCTTCGTTATAAACCGAGGCTACGGGCCGCCGCCAGGAATGCGAACTCCCGACACGCCGGGGTAATAGCTTCGCAACGACAAGCGCCCTAAGCCGCAGCCGAAACCAACTTGATGGAGATGAGCGATGCTCACAATGCTGATGATACGGGCC
>CAJQPC010000283.1 GCA_905480105.1 uncultured bacterium
GGGGATGCCGTGGCAGACCACCTCGTTCACGGACGTGCAGCAGTGACCCGGGAAAGGGGGCCGTCGACCGCCACCGCCGTAGCCATAGGGCGCGGAGATGCCATGGCGATCGGTGGTGACCTTGTCCACCAGGGCATCGATCTCCAGGGTGGAGATGCCGGGCTTGATGATCTCGCCTACCGCGCAGATCAGCTCTCCGGCCAGTCGGCCAGCGCGGCGCATGGCGTCGATCTCGATACCGGTGTGGATGCGCACGGTCATGGCATTGGCTCCTTACAGGACGCGCTACTAGCCTTTTGGGGACTCCGCTGCCACGTCGGGCGCCATCCTGTTGGGCAAGGCGCGGCAGCTGTCTTGCTGTGGTGCCTTGCAGGGCTGTGGGCCGCTCAGAGCCACTCAGAGCCCCCCAGAGCCGCTCAGACCTGGTCAGCCAGATGTGCCGCCAGCTCCCGGTAGTGGCTTGCGCCTCGAGAGTCCTTGTCAAAGGAGAAGATGTCCCGGCCGGCGTACTGGGCCTTGGCCAGGCTGCTGTTTATGCCGATGTGAACCGGCAACAAGGCGTCGCCCCAGGTCTCTTCGATCTGACCGACAATGGCCTGGTTTAGGGTGGTGTTTCGTCCATCCACCCGGGTCAGGAGCACGCCCAAGACATCGATCTCGGGGTTCAGGCGCGAGGAGATCTGGGTAATGGCACCCACCAACTTCTCCACGCCGCTCAGGGCCAGTGGACTTGGGTCGCAGGGGATCAGGACTTGGTCGGCCGCGACCAGCCCGTTCAGGGTCAGGTTGCCCAGGTTGGGCGGGCAGTCGATGATCACCACGTCGTACCAAGTACGGCTGACAGCCAGGGCATCGCGCAACACGAATTCCTTGCCGATGCGGGTGCCCAGCAGGTCCTCGGTGTGGCCCAGGGAGGTATCAATGGGGGTGACATCCAGCCCGGGAAGGGTGGTGCCGGTGGCCACGTCCATGACCTCCATCGCACCCTCGGAGAGCAGGGCGTCGCTCAAGCAGCCGCCGCCCAAGTGCACCATGTTGGAGATGGCGGTGTTGACGTGGCCCTGGGGGTCCAGATCCACCAGCAGTACCCGCTTTCCGTGGAAACGGGCCAAGGCGCTGGCCAGGTTCACCGAGGTCGTGGTCTTGCCCACACCCCCCTTCTGGGCTGCAACGGCAATGACTGTGGCCTGGCGTTGGCCCTTGGCACGTACGGGCTTGGCAGGGGTGGGGTCGTTGCCCACGATGCGTCGCAGGCCGGACTTGAGGAGGTTGCGCATGATGTAGAGCCTTAGAACAAGAGTTGACTTGTCAATACTCTACTCGTTCTGCGTCTCCGTGTCAGCATCCATCTCTGGCGCCGGATCCATCCCAGGGTCTTGGACGCCGTCTAAGAGCGGCTCGGGTGCCGGCTCCATCACAGGCTCGGGCTCGGGCGCCGCCGGCGCATCTCCGACCACAAACTTGGCCCGGATGGGCAGGTGGTCACTGATCTCTAAGGCTTCGCCGCGGATGACTTGGGCTTCGAGTAGGTGGATGGGGCCGCCGATAAAGACGTAGTCGATCTTGCGATCTGGCTCGCTGGTGCCGTAGCTCAGGTAGGTGCGGTTCTCCGGGGCGAGCGGGTCCTGGAAGATCTCGTGAAAGCCGGCTTCGAAGAGCACGTCGACCGGGTTGTTGGAGTCGGCGTACAGGTCGCGCTCATTCTCTAAACGCATCTTGTCGTCGCCGGGGGGCAGCAGGTTCAGGTCGCCGGCCAGAATCCAAGGCTGACCCTCTGGCCGGGCATCCATCCAGTCCTTGAGCTGGCCGATCTGGCGCTCCAGGGTGCCGTCCCCAAAGGAGAAGGCGGAGAGGTGGGTCACTGCAATGGCAAGCGGCAGATCCATGCCCTGAACGGGCACCTCTCCCCACAACAGGGCCCGCTTCAAGTTGAACATCTGGCGCGCGCGCGGCTCATCGAGCATCGCCAGCTGGATGCGCTCGCCGCGGGTCATCTTGGTCTGGGTGAGTAGGCTCAGCTCCATGTCCACTTTGCCCAGGGCATTCCCACTGGGCACAGGAACAAAGGGGCTTTTGTGGTAGGGCGCGCTGGTGTGGCACGTCGCACCGGTGGCGTTGACATAGTCAAGATGCTGGTCGATGTCGGATGTCCGCTTGGAGCCCCGGTCCACCTCTTGGAGCAGCATCAGCTCGGGGTTGATCTCTGTGAGCACCTGGTTCACAGCGTCCAGAGTCCAGCGCACGTCTTCCTCGGGGACGTGGACGGCCTCTCCACCGTCGTAGAAGAATTGGTGCTTGCGGCTGGCACCGTACTGGAGGTTCCACGAGACCATTTGAAAGGGCTCGTTCTTGGTGAGCTCCTGGGTGTCCGCACCGCAGATCACCTCGGTGGGCTCGATAGGTGCAGGTCGGTGCTCCGTCCCGAGTGCGGCACCCACAGCACCCACCGCTGCCAACGCAACAACGCCCAATCCGATGGCCAGGTACTTCATAAAATCTCCTGTCATCGGAGTGTACAATGGCCCGCCGCTGCGTGTATGGTCTGCGAATGACCCTTCTTCTGTTGGTTTCCTGCGTCGACTACCAAGTCGCCCGCAATCTTGAGAATGAGACGTGGGTGCAGCCAGCTCGGGACCAGGGCCTGGACGTGCTGTGGGTCCTGGACAACAGCGCCTCGATGTACGAGGAGCAGGAACAGCTCGCTGCCCACACCCAAGCCTTTGCGGACGGCCTCTCCCGCGTGGATGTTGATCTGCGACTGGGCGTGTTGAGCACCGATGCAGAGATGGAGCAGCTCCCGGTGTGGATCTCCGGAAGTGCGGAGGTGCTCGCCTCGGAGTTTTCTTCCGCGATCTTGAATCAAGGGCTGGGGTCTAGAGACGAGCGGGGATTCGACGCCGCACTCTGGGCGGCCTCTGATCTCCGCAGTGGCGTAGACGCTGAGCTGCTGTTCTTCTCCGACGAAGACGACCAATCCGACGTTGGCGCCCAGATCCTGGTCGATGAATACAACAGCCGTACCGGAGTCCTGGGGATCAACGCCATCGTCGGGGACCCGCCGCAGGGCTGCGCTTCTCTGGTGGCCGCTGCGGACCCGGCACCCATCTACCTGCAGGCCGTGGAGCTGACTCAAGGCAGCCGCGACAGCATCTGCGCCTTGGACTACGACAGCATGCTCTCCCGCATGGCGCTTCATGTGCTGGGCTTGGAGGACCGCTTTGCCTTGGCCGAGCTGCCCGAGCTGAGCTCGATGGAGGTCCTGTTGGACGAGGATGAAGTCCCCCGGGACCCCGAGAACGGCTGGTCCTACGATGCTGGCAACAACTTTTTAGTTCTCAATGGCGACTATGTGCCGTCCCCCGGGCAGGTCTTGCAGGCCCGCTATTACATGTGGTTCGGGGCTTGGGGTGACCGCCGAGATCAGGAAGAGCAATGATCCTTTACCTTCTGGCCTGTTCCGGTGGCTCCAACGGTGAGTTGAACTCCGACGTGGTCAGCATCCGTGTCGCCCCAGAGAACAGCGTGATCGAGGTTCGTCCCGGGGAGCCCGCCGACCTGAGCTTTCAGGCCTTCGCTACCAACCAGGAAGGGGAAGAGGCCCCCCTGGATCTGGTGAGCTGGAATAGCTCCAACCTGAGCGTTGGAGCGATGGACCCCGATGGGTGGTTTCAGAGTGTGGACAGCAACGGTGGGGTCACCGAGATCGTGGCCAATCACCTGGAGGTACAGGGAAGCGTGCTGCTCACTGTCGTGTACCGAGACGATGTCTTGCTGGACGATCTCCCAACTGAGCTTGTGGACGCATGGCCAGACGATAGCGCAGGGCTGGGCGGGCCGGAGCTCTCCTACCCTGAGAGCGGGGTTCGCGTTCCAAGGAATGTAGAGGGTCTTCCATTTGTATGGGACATAGGGGCATCTGGCAGCGTCTACCGCCTGCGATTCCAGAGCGCGATCACCGACATCTCCGTGTTCACCAAGAGGGGGGACTACAGAGCCACCTCCGAGCTCTGGGCACAGATCGCCGCCGCCAACCGCAGCGGCTCAGTCCAGGTCAGCGTCACAAGCGCTGTTTGGGATGGGGAAACCCTCAGCGACCCAAAGGCCGGCTTTCCCATCGAGGTACAGGTGGACCGCTTGGACGCCCGGGGCAGCGTTCTCTACTGGGCAAGCTCCGAGCGCGGCATCTTGCGCTTGCCTTTTGGTAGCACCGAGCCAGAGCTCTTCTGGGAGGGGCAAGATGGTGCCCAATGCGTAGGCTGTCACGCGTTGAGCGGCGACGATATGGTGGTCTCGCACGATGGGATCAACGGTGTGTTTTCGGTGGTGGACATCTCCGAGCCCAGCGACCCCGTTCAGGTGGTTGACCCCCAAGACGACAAGCGCTTTACCTTCAAGACGCTCTCTCCGGACGGGCGCTACATCTTGGGCGCAGGTCGAGGCGAGCTGACCCTGTACAACATGGAGAACGGCAGCACCGTCGGCCAGCGCGAGGTCGACGGCTACGTCACCATGCCGGACTGGTCACCAGATGGCCAAGACATTGTCATGGTGCGGGTGATCCAGGGGAACGAGGAGGACTGGAACTTCCAGTACGGCGAGATCATTCAGGTCCCGGTCTTGGACGATGGATCCTTGGGGGAACCAGAGGTCTTGGTGGCCAGCGACGGCAAGAACAACCTGTATTACCCGGCCTATTCTCCCGATGGGGCCTGGGTGGCTTTTAACAAAGCCCAGGGCACTGCCTATGCCAACATAGACGCGCAGCTTTGGCTGAGCAGCCGCGATGGCCAGGTTCAGCTTCCGCTGGACACGGCCAACCAGGGTGCCGAACTCCAGAACAGCTACCCGAGGTGGGGGCCACTGCCCGACGATGATGTCCTCTGGCTCGCGTTCTCCTCCAAGCGACGGCTTCCGTGGACTGGCTCGACGATGCCCCAGATCTGGCTGACCGCCATCGATCCGACGCTCTTAGAACAGGACCAAGACCCCAGCTCGCCAGCCTTCTGGTTGCCCGGGCAGGATGTAAGCAGTGACAATCACCTGCCGGTGTGGTGGGATCGCTGAGCCGAGAGAGAGCCCACGCAGGCACGCAAGTTCACTCCGGCGGCTCGCCCACACGCTCACCGCGGCTCTTCATCATCTCTTGCATCACGTCCTGGTGCCTGGCGGAGACCTCTAAGGGCCCGCCCGGCAGATAGATCACAGTGCTCCAGGTGCCGATGGTCCCCGCGGCGCCTTCCACCGCGGCCACCTTGGAGAGATCCACCCAGGCAAAGCGACTGCTGCCCGTGGACGCCGACGGCAAATCGTAGCGCACGACGCTGCCAAAGCGGTCCGGAATCGTGCCTTCGGCGGTGGGCTGCGCAAACATGCCCTGAGCATGGGCCTGAAGAGGACCTTGAACGAAGAGTCCGGTGCCAAAGGCGCACAGGACCAGGAGAGGGACTCGGAGGTGCTTCATGCTGTCTCCAGGGCGGTGATATGAGCGTCGAGCTCGGCGAGTTCTTCTGTAAATGGGGCTTGGACCGGGGGGAAACGAAAGCCTGTCTTGGGGTCCAGATCGAATGCGGTGACCCGGAAGCTGATAGCAAAGCGCTCCCGCTTCCACTGGGCCCTGCAAAACAGGGTCACAAAGCGGCGAATGTGGTGGGCAAAGGCCTTGGGGTTTTCTTCCCCGTAGTGGCTCTTGAGCTCCGGCCACAGGGCCTCGAAGATCTCCACGGGATCCTGGCCAACCTGAACAAACTGATACATCAATCGGTCTAAGATCTTGAAGGGCATCAGGTCCCCCTCGTCGGTCTGCTCGTCGCCTGGAGGCCGCAGCTCGGCGGTGGGGGCTTGCACGTTCACCCCGTCCAGAGCCTCGATGTCGTGGAAGCGCCGGGCCCAGTACAGATACAGAGTGACCAGGGACTTGGGAACGTCTCCGATGGGTGCGATACCGCCGGATGTGTCCCCATCCATGGTTGTATAGCCAACAGCAGCCTCGCTCTTGTTCGAAGTGGTCAGCAAGAGCGAAGCGTTCAGGTTCGCGAGCATCCAGATCATGCTGCCCCGAAGACGGGCCTGCACATTCTGTAGGGGGATATCGTGCTCTGGTTTGTCCCAGGAGATCTGAGTGCCGACCATCTCCCCAACCAGCTTGACGTGTTCATCCATAGCGCCCTGCATGTGCGATATATGGTGTTTTGCGCCAAGGTTTCTGGCCAGGTTGTCGGCCGCCTTTTCGGTGACCGAGCCAGAGTTCTCAGTGGCCAAGTAGGCGGTCAGAAAGCGCTCGCGGATGTACTCCAGCAGCTCGGACTGTGAGAGATTGGGTCTGTGATAGCGGAACATACGGTGGACCAACACGGCCACCATTGCCGAGTCCTTTCCACCGCTCAGCGCAAGTGTGATGGACCGAATACCGGACTTTTCTACATAGTCCCGCATGCCCAAACACAGTGCCAACTCCAGCTCTAAGTGGGGCAGGTCGGCTGGGGTAATGTTCGGGACAAGACCCGATTCTTCGAGCCAGGCCAGGGATGGGTCCAGGTGCCGGGGCGCCGCATGTTCCCAGTACGGGCCCACCGCAGGAGGTGTTCCAGTACAGCTGTAGTCGCCCGTTATCTCCACCAAGCCGGGGGCTGGGCCGTACTGACCTTGGGTAAAGGACTGCACTTGTTCCCTCCAGCTGCCCTCTTCCATGCGCTGCAAGCGCAGCTGGTCTAAGTCTACGATTCGATCGACCAGCTCGTGGTCCGTGTCGAAGAGCAAGCGCCTGCCCTCGCAAGCAATCTCGCCGTCCAGGCCAATAAAGACGCTGCCATCGAAGATTAGGCGCGTGGAGTCGCACCCCAAGAGCGAGGTGTAGACATAGGCGCAGTGGTCCTCGCGGGAGAGCTGCTCCACCATGGCCCGGCGCACCCGGTGCTTGCCGATGACAAACCAGGAGGCCGATGGGTTGAGCAAGATCTCGGCGCCAGCGAGTGCGTAGATGGAGCCTGGGCGAATGCCCTTCCAGCCGTCTTCGCAGATCTCCAGGGCAAAGCGTCCGATGCCTTGACCTTGGTAGAGCAGGGTCCCGATGGGCACCCGCTCGTTGTGGGCGGTGATGAACTGGTCTACCTGGCCGTGAGGCCACGGGTGGTACCAGCGGTTCTCGTACTGCACATCGCCGGTGGCCAGGTGCTCTTTGCACGACAGGCCCACGATCTTGCCGTCTGCGACCACCGCGACGGCGTTGTAGACCACGCCGCGGTGCCGAATGGGCAGGCCAAAGCAGGCGATGATGCCGCGGGTGTGCTCGCAGAGCTCTTCGAGCACCCTCCAGGATCGGTCCAGGGTGCCGCGGCGAAGCAAGCGATCTCCCAAGGAGTACCCAGGGATACACATCTCGGGGAAGCAGATCAGCTTGACCCCGCGGTTCCTGGCCCTGCCCAGAACCTTGATGATTCGATCTCGGTTTCCGCTCCAGTCTCCAACCGTTTGGTTCAAGGAGGCTGCGGCGACGTGGGCTGCGGGGGGAGAGATGGTGGCCATGCTCCAGCCTAACCCGAACCAAGCCAGCGCTAATCCTCGTCTGCCTCAGTGGCCCCCGCGGCCACCAGGCCAAGCACGAATGTTTCCCGTCGCGGTCTCCCAAAGGCTTTGTCGTAGACGCGGCTGTCCAGGTCCTCGCCGGTGTCCTGATAGACCGCTTCTTGCCATGGGGCTCCAGGTTCCTAAGGGGCTGGGGGCTCGCCCAAAGCCGGGACTGTGGCGGTGATGGTCCGCCCGGGGCGGGTGCTGTGGCTCTCTCCGGCGGCTACTTCAACGTCGCCATCGGGACCGTGCAGTGTGGCCCGGCCCTCGTAGACGGTGATGGTGATGGCGGCACCGGTGGCGGCTGTGAGCAGTACCTGGGGGTTCATCTCTTCCTGGTGCGTCCCGCCACGGGGCAGGGGGGTGGGAGCGTCCACCAAGATGAGCGCGCGACCGTCTACCTGCAGGGTCCGGCCGTCGGGGAGCCGTATCTGGGTCGTACCGGTGACCCACTGACTGCCGTTGGCCATGGAGAACTCAGCGGGGTCCTGGGCCCAGTCTGTCAGAGCCAGCAGGGGGGTGGCGGCCAGGAGAACGCCGACTGCCAGGAGTGCGTAGGCCCAGCGCTTGGACGGCTGGGGCTGGGGTGCCATGACCTTGGGGGCGGGGGCATTCTCCAGGATGCTTTGGTCCAGATGCGGTGGCGCTGGGGGGTCATTCAGCGCGGAGAGGTCGGCGTCCAAGCGCAGCATCTTTTCCCACCGGGCGGCCAGCTCCGGTTCGGTGTCCAGATCCTTGCGCAGCTGCTTGGCCTGTTCAAAGTCCAGCTCGGCGTCTAGCAGTCGGGACAGATCTTCGTGGGTCCAGGTCCTTGAGTCGCTCATTGGGTCAGGTCCAGCAGGTGGGCCCGGGCCTGGTACAGGCGAGACTTTAGGGTTCCGATGGGCAGGCCCTCGACCTGGGAGATGGCGCTGAGGGGATGGCCGTGCAGGTGATGCAGCAGCACCACTCGGGCTTGGTCTGGGGGCAGCTTGCCAATGGCGCGCTCCAGCGGGTCGATGCGTCGGCTTGGGTCCCCCGTCTCCCCGCTCTCCGGGCTGCGGGCGGAAGTCTGGTCGTTGAAGGGGATCACGGCCCCTCGTACCGGTCGTTCCCGGTGCGCATCGATCAGCTTGCGGTGGGCCAGGGTGAGCAGCCAGGTCTGTAGCAAGGCCACGCCCGTCGGGTCGAACTGACCCAGCTCCTCAAAGGCTTGTGCCCAGATGCGCTGGTAGGCGGTTGAAGGATCTTGGCTCAGGCGGCGGCAAAGGCCCCACAGAGCTGGGCCATGCTCTTTCAAAAGCTGTGCTCGAGCGGCCTGGTTGCCGCGTTGTGCCAGGTGCAGGGCGGGGCTGGTAGGCGCTGTCACTGTGGATTCCCGTTCTTTCACTGGGTCTCCAGCCACGCCAAGGCAGCCGCCAGAACGGGATCGCCTGTCTGAGTCCATGGCACCACTTGGTCTGGGGCCAGGCCCTTTCCTTCGAATACTTGGCCCAGCGGGTCCATGGTCAGCAGGGTGGGGATGTGGAAGCGGGTGTCGTTGCCCAAGTCCACGATGGTGGTCTCGCCTGCGGCGCCGTAGGTGGGACTGCCGAAGCTGCGCACTTGTTGGCCGTTCTGCATCACGAGCACAAAGGCCTCGTTTACGCCCATGTTGGTGGTGCCTTGGAGAAGGGCAACGGGCTTGTTGAAGCGGGGACGGTTGGGCTCAGCGCTCAGATCCTTCAGCTCGTCGACTTGGCGCTGGGACACGGTGGCGGTCTTGGCGTACACCACCGGCTCGTTTAGGAAGTGTCCGGCCAGGGCCAGCGCCAAGTCCAGGTCACCCCCGCGGTTGGACCGCACGTCGATGATCAACCCCTCGCCAGCCTGAAGATCTTTGAGCGCCTGGGTGTAGAGCTCCGCGGAGTCCACCTCCTCGGTGCTGTTCCAGTAGTCGATGGCCAGGTAGCCGACGCTGGGGCTGGCTTGGGCTTGGAGCACACTGGCGCTCAGAGAGCGGATGTCGGTGAGCAGCCCAAGGGATCGGCGCCGATCGTAGTTGGGGTCTACCTTGGGCCGGTAAGTGGGACTCAGGTCTTCTTTGAGCTGAAGCTGAATGCTTAGATCTTCCAAGAGTGCCAGCTGCTCGATGGCCACCTCTGCAAACTCGTCTGAGTTGCGGGACTTGTAGAGCTTGGCTTGAGTCTCCTTCTCCCAGGAGTCCCAGTCTACTTGGTGCTGCGCGCGGTAGGCGTAGTCGGTTTTTAGGGCCTGGATCATCCGGTCTGTGGCGACTTGGTGGCGCGGGATGGGTTGCTTGTCGGAGCTCAGGTCACTGGTAGAGAAGCGCACCTCGATGGTCTCTAAAGGCGCACCCCTCAAGCTCTTAAAGCCGCGCTCCTGCTCTGGATTCAAGACGAAGGAGTAGGTGGTGTTCGGCTCCAGCACCATGTTGAAGGTCCAGATATTTTCGTTCAGCCAGTGGGGCTCTTTGGAGGGGACCGGTACGGTGTCCGCGCCGGGGCCCCAGCTAAAGCTGCGCGCGTCCATGAGAATATCGAACTCCACGACGACGGCCACCGGGCCAGCCGGCATGACCTGGTCCTGTGCGGGTCGGGTGAACACCACCTTCGGGGTGGCAGGGGCCTCCGCAAGCACGGATTGGACGCTGGGCAGACAGGAAAGGAGCAGAGCGGTGATCATGTGGGATCCCTAACCCCTGCAACGCGCCCCTGTTCCACCAACGGCCGGTGCGCTGAGCGAGGGGACGCCCCTTCAGCATCTCGCGCACCCAGAGTCTGGAGGCCTGTTACAGAATGGCAAGGAAGGAGAGTTCGATATGCGGGTGCTCTTGGTGGGAAACCCTGCCGCTCACTCGGGCAAGGCGGCGGAACGAATCTCCAAAGCACAGGCTGCAATGCTGGCGCGGGGCTGGCATGTCCAGGTGCAGGAGACCTTGCCCGATGGCCGAACGGTTCCCATCATTGTCGAGCGACTGCGCGGCGATCCGGTGGACCGGGTGGTCTATCTGGGCGGCGATGGCACCTTCGCCGAGGTCGCCAAGGCGCTGATGTTGGCCAACGACCCCCCGCCCATGGGCTTGTTGCCCAGCGGAACCGCCAACGACCAAGGCAAGAGCTTCGGCATCTCCTCCAGCCTGGGCAAGCTGGAATGGAACTTGGACGTCTTGGAGGCTGGACACCTGACCCAGCTTGATGTTGGCCGGGTGGCGCGCATGGGCTTGGAGGGCCAGGTCGACTCGATGGAGATGGTGTTCCACTCCGTCGGCTGGGGCATGCAGTCCGACATTCTCCGGCGTAGAAACACCGACAAGGCCGTTGTCTCCCAGGTCCCCTTGCTCCGAGAGATCTACCGGCACCAAGCGGTCTACGCAGGCGCCACCCTCCAGGAGCTGGTCGCCAGCTGGGTAGAGCCGACGCGCTTTGACGCCCACCTGGTGGTGGACGGCCGGGAGCTGGTTCTGGAGGGGTTGACGGACTTGATCGTGAACGCGACCCCCGTGTACGGGGGGATGTGGGTCTTGGATCGAGACGCGGAACCGGACGACGGCCGCTTTGAAATTGTGGCCGTGCGAGGCCGCCGAGATTGGGCCCTAAAAGGGCTGCGGGACCTAAAGGGAATCAAGGCGCTAGATGCACCCCTGGCCTTTTTTGACCAAGGGCCCAGCGCTGGAATCCAGTGCTCCGAGCTCAAGGTCGAGCTGGTCCGAGTTGGTCGAGAGCAGGTGCGCTCTCAGATCGACGGAGAGGAGTGGACGGAGGGCACCCGCTTCCTGCTGTCGGTGCTCCCACAAAAGCTGGCGCTGGTCACGCCTGCGGAATGGGTGCCGCCCTGGAAGGACTGACGCTCGCTGGGCCTTAGTCGCCGAAAAGAAACTCGCAGTCTTCTAAGACCTCTTGCGGGTGTGCGCCGACGTTCAAGCCCGGCTTGTAGCTGAGCAGCTGGCGCCCTTGGCTGTCCAACACCACGGTGCGGCGATCGGCCTTGCTCTGGGTCTCGCTGTCCGCAGCGCCGTAGTACAGGGCGAGCTCGCGACCCAAGTCGCTCCAGAGCTCGTACTCAAAATCGTCGCTGTCCTTGAATGCCTGGTTGTCTGCAGCGGAGTCGAAGCTGGCTCCGACGATGACTACGCCCAGGGCGTCAAACTGTTCTTGTAGGTCGCGGTACCCGCAACCTTCGATGGTTCAGCCATAGGTCCCAGCGGATGGGTAAAACCAAAACACCGTGGGATGCCCCATCAGGTCAGCTTGTGTGCGCGCGCTGCCGTCGCTGGCCACGACTTGCTCGAAGAGCGGCGCGTCCAGCCGGGGGTCGACTTCGTCTCCGTTGAGCCCCGTCGTGTCGAAGGGACCCGTATCAACGGGGGCGCTGCTGTCTGCGGTGTCTGCGGTGTCTGTCGGGCTGTCTTGGGGCTCGCTGTCCACACTGCTGGTGGGGGAGCAAGCCAGCAATCCAGCGAGCCAGGAAGTGGCATTGATCATGATTGTCCTCTTGGGGCCGGTGGGGGGGCAGAGCTGAAATCTTGCAGAGAGAGTATCGTATGGACCATAGGAGCACCCCATGGCCAACAGGATGGATACCTTCAGGCGCGTGATGGAAGGAGACTTCTCTGAGCGTAGCCAAGCCGAGCGTGAGCAGCACGTGCGGGAGTTGATCCAGGTCGGCTCGGTGTCTGCAGCCGCGGTCTCCGTTCAGCCCGTACCCCTACTGGATCTGGTCTTGGTGTCTCCCATTCAGATCGCCATGGTTCAGGCCATTGGCCGGGTGCATGGCCACAAACTGACTCAAAAGTCGGTGTTGGAGATGCTCAGCACCTTTGGGGCCAGTCTTCTGGCGCAGAACGCCGTGATGGCGGCGGGAAAGTTCATTCCGCCCTTTGGCTGGGTGGTCTCCATCAGCATGAGCTACGCCCTGACCTTTGCCATCGGCGAGGTGGCCAACCACTATTTTGTGCACGGCCGAGGTGTGGCATCGGGTGAGCTGAACGATCTGTTCAAGCGCACTTACAAGCAGAAACGCAGCGAGAAAGAGAATGCCCACAGGGACGATGCCTCGCTCCAAGCCAAGCTCCAGCAGCTCAACGAGGCGCGCAAGGCCGGGCTGCTGACCGAAGAAGAGTTCGAGGCCAAGAAGGCTCAGGTGCTCTCGGACTTTTAGGAGGACTCTGGTGGCGGCAGCATCTTCTCGAAGCGCTTGCACTGGTGGGCCACGGAGTTGATGACCTGTAGATTCACAGACTCGTCGGTGCAGCCCAGAACAAAGGCCGCGCACGCTTGAGTCAGTCGCACATAGAGCGGAGAGGTCTTGCGCTCCAAGCTGTTTAAGAGCCCAAGGGCTCCCTGGACCATGCGCTGACGCTCACCCTCCGGCAGCTCAGCGATGTGGGTCTTGACGCGCTTCTTGACCCGGGTGTTGGGCTCCAAAGGCATGACCAGTAGGGCGTCAAAGGCCGCTTGGTGTGTGGCGCTCAAGCGAAAGTTGCTGATACTCATGGTGCAGGCTCCATCATCGACATCAGGCTCTTGACTCGGTTGCCAGATGCGCAGTGTACCAGGGCTTGTCCCTGGCTGACCTGTAGCGCGGCCTGGAGCTTTGCAGCGTTCTCCAAGTTCAGGTCGGTCCCACCGCTGACTGGGATGTGAACGTAGGTCATCCCCAGTCCTTCCACCACACTGGCCTCGTCAAAGGTCATCTCCCCAGCTGTGCGCAGGTTGATCACGGTGTCAAACCCCAAGCCAGGTGCCTGTTGAAGGAGGGATTCTTCTGGCTGCCCCCCGGTGACCACGCGCTCGGAGACCCGGGCGCCGCCTGTCAGCTGTGACTCCAGAGTGGATGCCAAGGCCACGCTGGGTACCCCGGGGCCTGCAGCAGCCAGATCCGTGGTGGGGGTCGGGGATGAAGAACAGGCGAGGAGTAAAAACAACATGTCGCAAGCCTATCGCTGCGCGTCCGGATGGGAAACCACCAAGGGCTTGCCTGCAGCGGCGTAACGCACCAGTCTCTGGCTGCCGTCTGGCCAGGTGACGGTGACTCTGGCCCGTCTTGCTTGGCCCAAACCGAAGAGCGCAGGCTGGCCTTGGCTGTGGACCCGGTAGTCCGGAAAGGGATGGGCTGAGCGGGTCTGGATGTTGGACTGGGTCCGGACCTGGATGGTGGCGTTTAGGCTTGGAAAGCCATCTGCATCCAGTGCGGTGATCTCTATCCAGTTGTTGCTTGAACCTGGGTTCTCCCAGAGTGCGGGAATTCCAGAGAGGGGGCCCATGTACTCGCCATTGGAGATCAGGAGCTCGGGGTGTCGGTCGCCGTTCAGATCCACGGGCAGTGCGCTGCGCCCGTAGAGGGGGAGCTGCTCGCCGCTGGCAGGCCAGCTGCTGGCCATCTCAAACTGGCCATTGCCCAGGTTCTCCAGGAGCTGGTCAGGCTGGTTTTCCAGCACACCAGGTGCGGACTCGGTGACCAGGAACAGGTCCAGGTCTCCGTCGAGATCCACGTCGAGCGACAAGATGTCCACGGTCTCCAGCTCCGCGATGCCTGCGGGCAAGGGGGCTTGGATGAATGCTCCACTGCCGTTGTTCAGGAAAAGCAGATCGTTGACTTGGTTGGGGGGACGGGTGTCTACGTCGGCGTGGACCAGCGAAGGCGAGAGCGCGGAGTCACCCAGGCAGTCAATACCGATCTGCGTCTTGCCCACGACTCCCATCGCCGAGAGGTGCACCAAGCGGGCCTCTGGCAGGGTCCAGACGAGCAAGCCTTCCCCCTGGGGCTCCTGGGCCCAGGCTGGGCCATTGATGTTGACCACCCACTTCTTCTCCGTCTTTCCCTTTGGCGAGGTCAGCTTGGCGGCCTTGCCTTGAAAGGTGCCGTTGGCCTCGATCCGGGCCTTGTCGCAGCCCTGTGGAAGGCTCCAAACCAGGTTGTCCACGTCGCCTTCCTTGAGCTGAAGCTTGGCGCCTCGGTTCCCAGCGGAGTCGCCAAAGTAGCCAGCCCGGCCCAGTACGATGTCCAGATCACCGTCGTTGTCCAAGTCCTCCAGGGCCACGTCACGAACACGCTTCTCGTCGCTCTGCCAGGGGGCTGGGGCAAAGCGGCCGTCGGGCCCTTGGAGCAGGAGCTCAACCTGATTGGACTGCATGCGCAGCAGGTCCTGGCGGCCGTCCCCATTTACGTCTCCAAAGAGTCCGCCAAAGCTGCTCTCGGCGCGATCCAGTCCGCGCTCTGGGGCCAAGTCTTTGAAGGAGAATACGCCGTCTTGCACGGTCACTTCCACCAGCTGGTCGACCCCGGCGGTACCGAAACTGGGCAGCCAGATCTCGACATGTCCGTCGTGGTTGAGATCCACGCACTGCACCCCGCGCATGCGCAGCTGGCTGGTGTTCGGGATGAATACTCGCTCCCACCCGGAGTCCTGGCGCAGCAGAATTCGGGCCCCAGCGCCCCCGGCTCCCTTTGCGCCGCCCCAGGCTTGCACCAAGTCCAGCTCGCCATCCCGGTCTACATCGCAAGGCACCACAGCATGGCGGTCTCCCTTGATCTTGCCCCAGGGGGTGCTCTCCATGGCCGTGAATGCGCCGTTCTGCCACGACCAGCCCAGGGCTGCTCCGGCGTGGGTGATGCTGTAGAGCTCGGTGCCGTTGGGGTCATCCAAGGCTTTCAAAGCCAGCATGGACCAGGTGGCCATGCGCGCGGGTGCACCTTCCATCGGCTTCCAATCCTGTGGGGATTGAGCGCCTGCGGCCCCAACGGCGAGCAAGGGAAGGAGAAGAAGGAGGCTGTATTTGGGGCTGTTGGGTTTCACTTAAAGGACCTAACCCCCAGCCACAGCCTGCTGCTTCCTACATCGAGGCTTTCAGCTCCTTGCATGGAGGCGATCTTTCGGGAAAGTGTAGGTTTTTTCTGAGATCCTGGAGCGCCGTACGGATGCCTTCCTCTACCACTGGGTGATAAAAGGGCATCTCCAGCACCTGATAGACGGTCAACCGCTGTGCAATGGCCCAAGCCAGTAGGTGGGCGGTGTGCTCTGTCGCTGGACCGAACATCTCGGCCCCCAGGAGCTGTCCGTCTTGGCAGTCGCCGTAGATGCGCACCCAGCCCTTGTTGGTGCCCATGACCCGAGCGCGGCCTTGGCGGCTGTAGTCCACTTCACCCGTGCAGTGTCCGCGTTTCTGCACCTCGGACCAGGACAGGCCGACGGTCGCGATCTGTGGGTCGGAGAAGACCACGCCCAAGGCTGTACGCCGGGGCACCGCCTCGTAGTTGGGGTGGTTGGCGGCATTCATTCCAGCAATACGCCCCTCGTCTGCGGCCTCGTGTAGCAAGGGTCGGAAGCTGCTTACGTCGCCCGCGATGAAGATGTTGCCGGGGCCAAGCTGGGTGATCCGGGGGTCGACCGTGGGTAGATTTTGGGGATCCAGTCCAACATTCTCCAGACCCAGGTCCATCACATTGGGTCGACGGCCAGCTGCCATGAGCACCTTGTCGTACACGTCGGTCCTGCCGTCAGACTGGAGCTCCACGCGGCCATTGTCCAAGCGACGTACGGACTCAAAGGTGTGATCGGAACGAAAGTCCATCTCCTCGGAAAAGACCCTCTCTGCGACCTGGCGCACGACAGGATCGCTTATCGGTCCAACCACACCGCGCCTGCCCAAGATGGTCACCCGGACTCCCAAGCGGTGCAGGCTCTGGCCCAGCTCCAGACCGATGACTCCGGTGCCGACGACCAGGATGGACTCCGGCAGATCCTCCATGTCGAACAGGCCCTCGTTGTCGATCATGCTCTGACCCATTTCGCGGTAGGGAGGCGGGATGAAGGGGCTGGAGCCGGTGGCGATGACCGCGGTCTTGAAGTGGACCCGGGTGTGGTCGTCGACCTGGATCTGGGTCTCGGAGAGAAAGCGGCCCCGTCCCTTGACCAAGCGGCCTGTTGCCAGGTGGTCGTCGATGGACTCCAGCACAAAGCCAACGAAGCGATCGCGCTCCGCTCGGACCCTGGACATCACGGCCCTTCCGTCGACCTGTACCGTCTGGATGTTCACCCCAAAAGGGGCGGCGGCGCGGGCGGAGTGGGCGCGCTCGGCGGCGGCGATGAGCAGCTTGGAGGGCATGCAGCCCACCCGCGCGCAGGTGGTGCCGTAGGGGCCTGGATCGATCATCACGGCAGTCTTGCCAGCCTTTTCGGCAGCGCGGCGGGCATTTAGGCCGGCGGTCCCGGCGCCTAGAATTGCGACATCTACGTGGACGGTCTGCATGGCTATTCTTCCGGGGTCTGGGTGAGAAAGGCCAGAATGTCGGCCAAGTCATCGTCGCTCAGGCGGTCCTCTGGGATGCGCGGCATGCGGTCCTTGGGGGCGCTGGCATCGTCAAGGTCGACCTTTCGGATGCCCTGCACCAGGGCGCCGGTGTCGATGCCCCCCAGGGAATAGAGGGTGACGGTGCTGCCGTCTGTGCTGTGGCAAGAGCCACAGTATTGAAAGGTCAGGGCCTTGCCCGCAAGCAAGCAGGCTCAACCACAGCATTCGAACTCCGGTGTCTATGCCCGGAGAGTATGCCTTCGCTGAGCCTGCGGTTACTTGGCCGCCTCAAAGTGGGGTTGTTCAGCGGAAGCTGATCAGCTCCACGTCGAACACCAAAGTGCCCTGGGGGGCTCCTGCGACCCCCTTGTAGGCGAGCTCTTCTGGGATCCAGAAGCGGCTCTTCTCGCCGGCAACCATGAGCTGCAGGGCCTCGGTCCAGCCGGGAATCACTCGGTTGAGCGGGAAGGAAATGCTCTCGCCACGTAGGACGCTGCTGTCGAAGAGCTCACCGTCGGTGGTCCAGCCGCTGTAGTGCACGGTTACCGTGCTGGTGGCGGTGGGGCGGGTACCGCCGCTGCCGGCCTGGAGCACCCGGTAAGCAAGACCGCTGTTGGTCTTGTTGGCGCTGTCTGGTGCTGCAGCCACGTCGTCGGGTGTGGCGGGGGGCTCGGGTGCGGCCTGCATCTCGAGCAGCTTCACGTCGAAGACCAGCATGCCGTGTGGTCTGCCAGGGCGGCCTTGGTAGGCCAAATCCATTGGAATCCAGAAACGCGCCTTCTGGCCTGGGCTGATGTACTGCAAGCCCTCGGTCCAGCCGGCGATCACCCCATTGAGGGGGAAGTTAGCGGGCTCGCCGCGCAGGATGCTGGAATCGAACATCTCTCCGTCGGTGGTCCAGCCGGTGTAGTGCACCGTCACGTTGTCGCGGGGACCGGGGTTATTGCCCGTGTCTGGGCCTTCCAGAACCTTCCAGGCCAGGCCGGTTTCGGATCGCTGGGCATCAGCAGGGGGGGCGGCAACATCTGCGGGGGCTTCGATCACGGGAACTCCAAGTTTAGGGACGACTCGTCTAACGCAGCGATGGGCTGGTAGCATCGCCCCCGAGGTGTTCATGCGCTTGTTTCCCCTGCTGCTTGCTGTTTCTGGTGTCAACGCCCAAGAAGAAGCGGCGCCAGAAGCAGCGGCCGAAGAAGCGCCTGTTGAAGAGACGGAGGAGTGGCAGCGCGAGGGCTGGGGTTGGGGTGGCTTACCGGCGGTCGCCTACAACTCCGATGACGGACTGGGCGGCGGAGTGGTGGGCAACATCTACCGCTACG
>CAJQPC010000284.1 GCA_905480105.1 uncultured bacterium
ACCATCGTGAGCGTCTCGGCACCCAGCTGCTTGAGAGCGGCCAGCGTGATCTCGCCCGGCTGCTTGACCCCCGCTACTTCCAGGGTCCAAGCCCCGGGCTGGGCCATGATGGAGTCGTCTGGTCGCGGCAGGTTGTTCCGCACAAAGAAGCGCGAAAGCGGCGTGATCATCGCAATGCCCAGCGCCGAGCGCTTGGCCTCTAGAGCCAAGGGGCGCTCGTTGTGAACGTGGAAGTTCTCCCGCTTCAGGCCGTCGGGCAGAGCTTCTGGGCCAAGTGCTGCTGTTGCAGGGCCCCCCGAAGCGGGGTCGAGCGCGTCGGGCTGGGGTTCAGAGACGGGGTCGCTCTGGGTCACGCAGCCGGTCAACGCCAGGGCGCCTGTGGTCTGAAGGATGCCTTGTAGAAAGCGTCGGCGGGAGTTCATGGGGAGCTGTCTCGCAGGGGGGAAGAATCGAAGGCCTGGCGCAGTACGTGAGCGGCGGGACGGCCCCGAGGCGTGAAGCTGGCCTCGTCAGCGGAGCCGGTGCCAAACCAGTTCCAGAGGAAGTGGGCTTGGGGCGGAGCCGCTTGGAGTGCGGCCAAGGCCTGTTCCAAGAGCTCAACTTGAAGCTGAGGGTCAAAGTCCGCGCCGGTGGTCTCGTCCCAAGGGCGCGATGCGGCGCTGCTCAGGGCCGGAAAACCGTACTCGGAGATCACCAGTGGGCGTTGCTGCGCGCTGGAGTAGGCGTGGAGAGACGCCAGCTCGCGGTCCCAAGTACCGGCGTCAACGACCGGGAAATAGGCGCTGACGGAGACCGAATCCAGCGCCTCCCAGAAGGGCACTTGGGTGTAGCGGTCCCAGTTGGCCGAGTAGCTCAGGGAACCCGTGAAACGAGCCCGAGTGTCTTCGATTCGCTGGGGCCAAGAAGGGTCCTGCTCCAGGCTGTTGAGCTCCGAACCCACGATGAGGCGAAGGGCACCTCCCCGCTGGGCGTCCACCGCCACCGAGCGCAGAAGCGCGTCGTAGTTTCGCCAGAACAGGCCCAGATCCTGGGGGCTCAGGGTGCCTCTCCATGCACCGTCGCTGCGGTCAGACAGCACCACGATGGGCATGACGGTGACGGCCAAATCAAGCTCCCGGGCGTCTCTCAACACCGCTGGCAGCGCCACGTCTGAGACCCCACTGCGCAGAGCCGAGCTGTGTGCGTCCGGCAGGGTCCAGGGCACCGCCACCAGCAGCTCTCTGGCCCCGGTCTCGGCAATCTCGGCCACCATCGGCCCGTAGTCGTAGAGGGGGTCAGATGCGAACAGGCCCAAGGCCACTCCTTCTCCACCAACGCTCATGGTCGGAGCAGGCGCAAAGCACCCCAGCAGCATGAGCCCGGTCACTCGGCGCCCAGTGCGGCCGGCAGGTCTTCCAAGCGGCTGTACTCGGCCCAAGAGCCATCGTAGTTCCAGATCTGTGTTGGGTCCGCGCCGGTCTGCAGAGCGGCGTAGTACAGCGTCGAGGAGCGGGTCCCACTCTGGCAGTAGGTCACCAGCGGCTGCTCCAGATCCAAGCCAGCGGCCTGAAAGGTCTCCCGCACCTCTTCGGGTCCTTTCAGGCGCGGAACACCTTGGTCCAAGTAGAGCACCTCGGTCCACATCAAGTGCTTGGCCCCTGGAATACGACCGGGTCGGGCCGCCTTCTTGTTGTGCTCCTTGCCCGTGAATTCATCCAGGGTGCGTGTGTCTGCCAGCTGCAACCCTGGGGTGCGCTCCTGTAGTTCGGCCAGGTCGGCCCACATCAGGTTGGCTCCAGGCCCTTGGGAGAGCACCACTTCTCCGGGGGTCACGGCCACCCCTTCTCCCATCGCCAGGCGTTCACCGAGCACCTTCCAGGCCTCGAGTCCGCCATCCAGCACCCGTGTTTCAAAGCCAGCAACCTGGCCCAGCGTCCACCAGAAGCGGTAGGGCTCAGGTCCTCCATCCCCCATCAGAACCACTGTGTCTCCGGCGTTCACCCCCAAGGAGCGCAGCAGCGCTTGCAGGCCAGCAACATCCTTGGACACCCCTGGAATATCGCCTGCCGAGTAGTTCTTTCGCTCCACCAGACGGGCGGATGGAATGTGTCCCAGGGCGAAGCGCTCTGGGGTGCGCACATCCAGGATGACCAAGGTGGGGCTGCTCAGGGCACCCGCCAGCTCCGTGGCGCTCACCGCAACCTGGGGGTGGGCCCATCCTTGCCCTTGAGCCTCGTCCCCAAAGCGCGCCATGTTCTCTTGGGCCACCAGAGGAGAACTGGCGTGCACGACCCAAGACTGACCTGGATCGTAGGCCGGCTGGGAGCTCGCGGCTGGCTCCCCAAACATGGGCGTGGGCGCAGTGGGTGGCTGGCTTGCGGCATACAGACCCACAATCACCCCAATCCCCAAGGCTGAGCCCAGCAGCTTGTGTTGTTGGAGCTGCGGCAGCGCCAGACCCAGCGGCCAGGTCAGCTGGCCAAAGAAGTCCTGCGGCACCTTCTCTACACCGGGAAAGCCGATGTGCTCCGGAGGCGGGTCCGGCAGGTGTGCCGTGCCGAAAATCCAGTCCCAGCAGGAGAAGATGATGCCGAAGTTTTGGCCTTTGGCCGGCGCCGCGTGGTCGTGGTGGTACAGGTGCATGCGGGGGCTGTTGAACAGGTAGCGCAGGGGGCCGTAGTCCCAGCTCAGGTTGGCGTGGTTCAGGTGCCCGATGAGCGTCCCGAACACGGCGTGGAAGAACAGCGCTTCCGGAGCAAACCCAAACCATGCCAGGGGCAGATAGGTCGCGGCCTTGTAGATGACCGGCTCCAGCCACGAGAAGCGAAAGGACACAATCCAGTCCATCTCCCCGTCTTTGACCGAGTGGTGTACCTGGTGGATCTTCCACAAAAAGTTGCTGCGGTGCAGGACCTGGTGAACGCACCACTGCAGAAAGTCCACCACAAACAAGGCGATGATGATCTGTAGGACCAGGGGCCACTCGGCGGTGGCCTGGCGATACAGAATTCCAGTCCAGCCCCGCTCAGCGAGCGCCCCATCCAACACAGGCAGCACCCGGTTGTACGCAATGCCGTAGAGCATCAGCCCCAGGAAGTGGCCGTTAAAGACCAAGTGCAAAGCGTCGGACCAGCTCCACTTCCGCAAGACCTTCTGGTCCCGCGCGTGGAACAGGCGTTCCAAGACCGCAACCAGTACGGAGATGCCGAGCAGCCAGAGAAGATAATTCATCATGACCATGATTCAGCAAGAACCATGCCACAGGTCATGTCTCTAAGACAGCCCGGCGCGCCACTCTCAAGCCCGCAGCAGACAGGCCCTCTTCCGAGGTTTAAACCCCGTGCCGCAACGCAACACGCCCGAGATGGTTCATTTTCAGTCAATACCAGTCACCTGAAAAGCCCCAGACTGACCGTTACTGCACCGCTCAGTGAGCGAAAGGCGTGCCAGTCCGGCCCGTCCATGTTTGTGCATCGACCACGTCTTGACGGTAGCGCGCATGGCAGGTGGTGCACGCTTGGAGGGTGTGGGCTGTCGCCTGTAGCACTGCTTGAGTGTCCTGCTTCTCTGCCGCCAACGCGATGCCATCGGCACGCTGGTGGAAGTCTAGCGCCAGCTCCGTAAAGCCCTTGGCTCCCGCCCCCATGTGCTCGCACTGCGCCGCCATCTGTGGGGAGCTCTATATCGTCACAGAGGCCTGACTCACCCCTTCCCAGTCCTGCTCCGCCAAGGCCGCCGTGATGCCCTGAATCGCCACCAGATGCGCCTGCATGTTCTGCTTCTGGTGCCACGCCATCATCGGCTGTAGGGGTACAGGCGTGCGGGTGTCCATCGCGTTTAGGGCCTCCACAGCTGTGGGCTCAGGCGTTGACTCCACGATAGGAGAGGGCTCTGGGGTAGAGCAGGCAGCGAGAAGGATTGGGAGGATGTGCATGGTGGGGGATATAGCACGGGGTGTGCCAAGCCTTTAGGCCACCACCTTGGCCTGGCGCAAGAGCTCCGCCGGCATGGGCACCTGCAAGCGCCAGGCGATGTTCATCGGCCGCTCTCCCTGCCAGCGATCCAAGGTGACCGGCCCAAGCAGCGTGTAGGCCTGGCTCTCCCCACGGTCGTCCTGTCGCGTGGGCCGCACAAAGAGCAGAGGCGTGATGCCCAACTCGGCGTGCTTTAGGTGGCGCTGGCCCTTCTTGTCGGTGGCCCGGGTGCCCGACTGGGACTGCCAGTGGAAGTGCTGGGGACCCAGCGCGTAGTCGGCGTACAAGGTGCTCGGCGAGTAGTCATCCTCGTCTTTGTGCAGGGTCACAAAGAGCAGATTGCAGTTGTTCTTTTTATCGAAGTGCACCCCCTCTCGGGGGAGGTACAGGCCGCCGCTGCGTACATCCCGCAGGGCCGACATGACCTCGTTGAGGCGGTAACTGCCGTGGATGCGCAGTGGAATCCCTTCCATGCGCAGGGGAAGGGTCTGGTGGGCCAAGCGGGCTCGAATCACCCCCAAGAGCTGCAGCAGCTCCTGGACCATCGCTGGGTGAGAGAACAGAGCACGCCCTCCTTCCTCCAAGTCTTCCGCCGCCTCACGCCCCAAGAGCGTGGTCAACAGCATGGCCCTGGTCCCCCAGTCCAGGTCACCTTGGCCCTGCAGCCAGCATTGCCAGCCCGAGATGCGGGCTACATCGTCCACGTGCAGCAGGCGGCCCAAGCCGCGGGCAATCTTGGCCGGGTCTGGGCCAGGGTCTGC
>CAJQPC010000285.1 GCA_905480105.1 uncultured bacterium
AGATCCTTCGCAAAATCTGGCATGGCTTCTCGCACTTGGTCGAAGAGGGTCCGCGGGCGCAAAATTCTGCGAGAAGGCATGGCCTTTAAGCAGCGCGTCAAGGTCTCCAGCGTGCCGGTTGCGGCTTCGGCTTGGGTTAGGTCTGCCAGGGTGTCTGCTGCTCGTGAAAGGTCGAGCAGACGCTGGTCTTCCCGAGATTGCAGTGTGCGCCAGGGGGTATGGTGTGCTGCAACGACGTCGTTCCAGCGAGGGGGTAGACCCAAGGCCTTTGTCGCGTTCCTGTACGCTTGGGCATGGTTCTGGCCAAAGCGCGCTTTCTCCAGCAGGACGCGACGTGAAGATGGCAGATTGGCCATGTCCTCGATGTAGTGGGCTTGGTCCGGGGATCTGAGTGCCAGATAAGCCAAGCTCAGGTCTTGAAGCAGACCAAGAACGAACGCTTCTTTGGGCTGGAGCGCCCCTGCCTGTGTAGCCAATACCCAAGCGGACACGCCGCGTCTCAGCATATCCTCGAAGAGCCAATCCACATTGAGTCCATCGATGGAAGCACGCTGTAATTGCATTCTAAGCCGCTGGATGGGCTCCAGTTCCAGATCGAGTTCGGGGTCCAGGTGTGGGTAGCCAAGGCTGGGGCGGGGATGGGAAATGTCCATCAGTGAACTGGAGCTCGAGCGGCGGACTTGAGGGCTTGGTACAATGGTGTCATGTGGCTCCCAATGTACAGCGTCCTGGCCTGCAGTTCTACGCAGCCTACCCTGCAAGTGCTGGTCAGCGCGCGCGCCGAACAGGTGGCGCAGGACGCTGAGCTTGCCACGCGCTTGGCCGTGGCGACGGGGGCTATGGCGGCGGAGCTGGCAACCTTTGACATGGCCTGGTGGCTGGAGATGGAGGACCAGGAGCTGGCGGTGCATCCGAGCGTCGAAGAGGTGCTCGGTCTCGAGGGGCCGGGCGCGGTCAGTGTGGATCAAGCCACCGGTGCGGTGTTGCTGGTGTGGGAACAGGTGGAATTCACTCCAGACGTGTTCGGCCGAGTTGAGTTCGACATGCTGCGTCCGCAGACCTCTGCAGTGGTGCGCTTGGTTCAAGAGGCCGGACAGCCTCCTGGGGTCATCGTCGAAAGCAGATACACCTTGGACCAAGCTGGAGATCTGTCTGCCGTGACTGGAGTGTTGACCCTGGACTTGGCGGACCGACAGCAGCAAGTTGTCCTGCCCCTGGCGGATGAAGTCCGCATGGTCTGGGGCAGCGAAGGAGGATTCTGGCCTATGGCAGGACAGCTTTCCTGGAGTGAGACCTGGGAGAGCGCCGAGCGCTCTTTGGAGTCCCTACCCGTAGACCAAGCCCGGCCCAAGGATTTGGTTTGGCCGGTCGTGGTCTGGGCGGAGGACTGGAGCAATCGGGTGGAGCTGGACCTGAGCCGCGATGGAAGCGGTAGCCGTTCAGTGGATTAGCGCGCACCCACGGTGCATCCATCGGGCTTTTAAAAGGACCAACCGATCCAGGCATGAAGGCCTGCGCCGGCCATTGCTTGCAGCTGGGCCCCCGCGCTCAAATAGCTTTGGCTCCGACCTGGCATGCCCAGGGCCTCCGAGCGCAGCTCTGCGCCCAGAACCAAACCAACCCGCTGATTGGGCCGGAGGCTCACAACCACATCGTCGATGTTCATGTCCAAGTTCTGAACCCCCCAAGGGGTGAGTTCGGAGCCGAACCAGATGGTCGCCCCTTGGTTGGCGCTTCCCCAGACCAGCATCGGATGAAGTTGCACTTCCCAGTGGCTGCTGGTGCTGCGCTGCTCGGTTTGGGTCGATGCTGAGGCGGTGTCCGATGTCGATGTCGATGTTGTGGCCGAGGCCACGGTGGTCTTGGTCGAGACCTGAGCGCTGAGGGAGGGCCGCAGTCGCTCACCGGGCCACACCAGTCCGGCACCCGCTGAACCCCCAAAGCCCGTTCCTCTGTGTCCCGATCCCTGTGACTCGGAGCTTCCGTAGATGCCATCGACCCAAAGGGACAGCGGATCCACGGGGCGAAAACCAACTCTAAGAACGGCATGCGTATCGACCATGGTCGATACGCAGCGTTCCCCGTTGCACCCCTCGGCCACCCAGTCACGCTGACTGGCGCTGCCGATCGCGTCTACAGAGACGAAAGACTCTTGAGCGCTTCGGCCGGGATTTGGGACTGGACCCGCCAGTGCGATGCCCAGCAGGAGGTGGATCAGCGGTTTGTACCTGTCTTACCAATCTTTCCGCTGTCCAGCATGGACTGAACGTCCTGAGCCAGCGAAGTCACGCCCGTCTGGAAGGTCGGCACAAAGACATAGGCCGCCGCCACAACTGCAATCACGATAACTGAGATCAGGAGCAGGTACTCGACGGTGCTCTGTCCACCCTCGTCGTCGACGAAGGAGGCTGTGCTGTCGCTGAAAAAGGCATGAAGCTTGGTGAGCATTTGTTGGATTCCTCATTTTGTCTTCGCCAGCATACCACTGGCGAGAGCAAAGTCGCGAGGGGTCTTACAGGTCGAAGCTGATTCCCTGGGCTAAGGGCAGTTCCTTGCTGTAGTTCAGGGTGCAGGTTTGACGACGCATGTAGGCCTTCCAAGAGTCGGATCCAGACTCGCGTCCGCCTCCGGTCTCCTTCTCGCCACCAAAGGCGCCGCCGATCTCTGCTCCGCTGGTGCCGATGTTGACGTTCGCGATGCCACAGTCGGAGCCCGCGGCGCTCAGGAAGGCTTCACTGGAACGGAAACTGCCTGTGAAAATCGACGAGGAGAGGCCCTGCACCACGTTGTTCTGCAACGCGATGGCTTGGTCCAAATCGCTGTAGGTGAACACGTAGAGGATGGGGGCGAAGGTCTCCTCCCGCCACATTTCCATCTCTTCGTTGGCGCGCACAAGTGCGGGCTCTACAAAGAACCCTGGTCGATCCAAGCACTTGCCGCCGGCCAGGATTTCGCCCCCTTCTTCCCGGACCTTGTCCAAGGCCGCGGTGTACATGTCCACAGAGTCCTGATCGATGAGAGGGCCCATGAGAGTGCCTTGTCCCAGTGCGTCTCCGATGCGAACCTGTCCGTAGGCTTTGACCAAGCGCTGGGTGAACGCTTCGGCAATATCTTCGTGTAGATACAGGCGCCGGGTGGTTGTACAGCGCTGGCCTGCGGTGCCTACGGCGCCAAAAAGCACACCGGTCAGAGCGAGATCCAGGTCAGCATCGGGCTCTACGATGATGGCGTTGTTTCCGCCCAACTCTAAAAGGCTGCGGCCCAGTCGCTTGGCGACTGTGGTGCCGACGTGTCTCCCCATTCGGGTGGAGCCTGTTGCCGAAACCAGTGGAATGCGCTTGTCGTTGATCAAGGTCTCGCCGACCTCGGCATCCTCGCCGATGATGAGGGTGAACACGCCTCCAAAGCCGTGCTTCTCCAAGACTGCACTGCAAATCTTGTGGCTGGCGATGGCGGTGAGTGGTGCTTTCAAGGAAGGCTTCCAGACCACTGTGTCTCCGCAGATGGCGGCAAGCATGGCGTTCCAGGCCCACACGGCATTCGGGAAGTTGAAGGCCGAGATGACCCCGACCACGCCAATGGGATGCCACTGCTCGTACATGCGATGGCCTGGGCGCTCGCTGTGCATCGTCAAGCCGTAGAGCATGCGGCTCTGGCCTACGGCAAAGTCTGCGATGTCGATGCTCTCCTGAACTTCACCCAGTCCTTCTTGGAGCACCTTTCCGACCTCTAGGGTGATCAAGCGACCAAGGTCATCCTTTGCGTCGCGCATGGCGTTGCCCATCTCACGAACAATCTCTCCGCGCTTTGGGGCGGGCAGATTGCGCCACTCCTGGTAAACGGACTGGGACTTGACCATCAGGCGCTCGTAGTCCGCCACGCTGGCGAGCTGGACCTTCGCGATCACCTGACCGCTGGACGGGTCGATCGACTCCACGATGCGTCCGGTGCACTCCTGGGCTTCTGGAAGCCAGCAGCCACTGTTGACGGGCTCAATTCCAAGACGAGAGAGAAAATTGTGCACGGGAACTCCCAGAAGGCGTGTTTGAGCGGTGGCAGGTAGCACGTCCGCCCGGTCTATGCTTCCTTGGCCGAACCCTGGAGGCCCCATGTTGAGCTTGCTTCTCATACCCGTCACATTTGCTGCGGACCCCATTGCCCTGGAGGTAGTCCCTCGGGCCCAGAAGGGACTCGGCAAACCCAGCTTGACCTTGGTAGTGAACCAGGGGGCCGACAAGCTGGATGTGCGGGTGGACTGTGCTGGCGCCTGGGGCGAGTCCCATGGTGGAGCCAGCGCTGGAGACAGGATCACCATGGAGTTGGATGTCCCCATTGGAACCCACTCGTGCACCGGTAGCCTGTCGGCCGAGTTCAGCGACGGGAGCGCAGGAGAAATGCCTCTCGGCTTCGAGGTAACCATGCTCGGCCCCATGGAAATTCAGGTTCCGACGGACCTGATCAACATGGAGGAGCGAACAATGGTCGTCATGATGGATCGGCAGCCTGCTCAGGTTCAGGTCCAAGCCTACGGGCCCGGTGATCTGCTCCTGGGCGAGGTCAGTGTGCCGAGCCTCGGTGCGGGACCAGGGGATCCCATCGAGGTGCAGTGGAAGAGCGAGGGGGAGGTCATCCGCCTACATGTGGTGGGAACGGATGTGGACGGCTTCTGGACCGCTAAGGACCTGATGCCTTGGTACTACAACATTCCCCACGAGGACGTGGTCTTTGAGAGCGGCCAGAGTAAGATCTTACCCGGGGAGGAACCCAAGCTTTTTGCCGCCTTGGACCAGGCCAACAAGGTGCTCATCAAGTACGGCACAGTGGCCGAAGTGAAGCTCTATGTGGCGGGCTACACAGACACGGTAGGGGACAAGAACATCAACAAGCGGCTCTCGCAGGCCCGCGCAGCGGCCATCGCAGGCTGGTACCGTGACCACGGTTTCGCCGGCGAGATTTACTATCAGGGCTTTGGAGAGCAAGGCCTGGCTGTGGCCACACCCGACAACACCGACCAGGCCCAGAATCGTCGTGCACTGTACGTTTTGGCTGCGGAGCCCCCTCCGATCAGTGAGTCGATGCCAAAGAACATCTGGACCAAGCTCTAACCACGCGCTGGGATTCATCCTTGGTCAGGCAGGCTCACCACAACACGTGAGGCATACGCTCGCACGCCTCCGCTGCGTTCTTCGCACTCGAAATGCTGGCGCATTTCTTCCTTCTCACGCGTTGCGGAGCCGCACTCTGCGGGCACCTCCCTCGGGGCATCTTGACTGACCAAGGGTGTGCCAGCGTGTTGCCGGTGGGCGGTATCTCGCGGAATGGAACGGCTTGCCGGTGCACCGTAAGTCCAGTGGACCGTGCAGCCTTGGGGGTTCACTCCAGCTCGGTGAACTCTACTTTCTTACCGTTCACCTTCAGCCCCGTTCTCTTGCCGGAACCGGTGACCGAGACCGCCTCGCCCTGCAGTTTAGGAGCGACACGGAAGCTGCGCTCCCCGACCTGAACATAGCCCTCGGGGCCTACAAAGCCGTCCAGGCGCCCACGGCGCCATGCTTGGTAGTGGCGGGAGCAGAAACCTTTGCTGCGGTGTGGATCGTCACAGCCCTCGACCTTGCAGCCCAGCTCCTTGAGGCTCTTGCGGCCGCCCTTGCCTTTGGCCTTTTTGGGTGCCTCCGAGTTCTGCTTGGTCGCAGTCGGCGCGGGTTCCTGTGCTTTCGCCGCTGGCTTGGCAGCCTTTGGGGCAGGAGATGCGCTCACGGTTTTGGCCAGCTCGGCCTTGGCAGCCATGAGCTCTTGACGGGCAGCTTGGGCGTCACGGGCGCTCGCATCTGCGCGTGCCTGAAGGCTGGTGATAGCCTCGGCAAGGGTGTCCAGGCGAGCCTCCAAGGAGCGCATGCGCTCACCGGACTTGCCCAGTTCTCTGCGCAGCTGTTGTAGCTCTTGCGCCGAGGCTACGGTGCCTTGAGCAAGGGCGTCCTGGATGATCTCGCGCACTGGGGCTTCGACGACCTGGCTGGCCGGTCCTGCCAGAAAGTTTGATAGGCGGTCTTTAAAGGCCATGGGGAGACTCCTTTGGGGGCCTGTATCGGGTGCCCGGGGATCGCGTCAAACGCTGGGAAAGCATGCAAAGCTGCCCGAGCATAGGCTGCGGGCTGGCCCCCCGGAATCTAAGTCCAGGACAAAGACCTGACCTGGGCTCCGATGAGGATCCGCACCCGGTCTGTGGCCCGCAAAAACCAGGCGCTCGCCCCTGGGGTCCACCGGGGGGTGACTAAGGGCGAATTGCTCAAAAAATTGTAGGCTCCAGAGGAATTCCCGGCTGGGCCAGAAGGCAGCGCGCTCGCGGGTCACGCCGCCTGAGTCGATGGTGTGCCATGCCAAGCAGTTTCGGAGGGGGTCGATAGAGACGGTGGCGATTTCGCCTCGGGTGGGCAGTGCGTAAAAGGCCAAGCAAGGCTGGTCCGTGAGTTGACTGCTCAGGCCGCTTCGCAGATCGATGCGGTAAATCTTTTGGTAGGGACTGCCGGATCCGTCTGGCGCGTATCCAAGAAGCAGGCTGTCCCCGTCGGGCACCAGGGCGACCAAGCCCTGTACGGAACGAAGGGTCTCCGTTTGGCCGTCGGGCCCAGTGCGTACCAGGTGCTCCAGGCCGTCCTGACGCCGTACGTGCCAGAGGTATCCCCCCAGAGCTACGGGTACACAAAAGGCACCAGGGCTGCCATCGAGCAGTATGTCTTCGTCTGCAAGGCGGTGCAGGACCACGCGTTTTGGACCGCCACTGCCTGCGTGGACCAAAACCTCGTGGTCAGACCAAGAAAAGAAGAGCGGTCCCCCGGCTTCCAACTCTCGTGGGGGAGAGCCGTCCAGGGACAGCAGGGTCAGGCTGAGTTCCTCTTCATCTTGCAGGAGCACGGCGATATGGGTGCCGGCAGGGCTCCAGGAGCAGTAGATGGGCACCCGGCCGTGGCTCTCAAAGAGCACCTGCTGGCGTAAGCCGTCCGCGTGTAGCACTTGGATGCGCGCTGGGTCGGCCAGGTCTTCGCCTGCTGGCAGCTCGATGCAGGCAAGCTTGTTTTGGTCCGGTGAGAAGCTGGGCCAACTCCAGGCGGAACGGGGTACGTCGGGCCGGCCCCAACGCAGAAGGGGGTCGGCGCCCACGTCCATACTGAGCTGTTTGAGGCCCCCGGCACGCGCCAAGTGGATCTGGCGGTCCAGGCCCACTACAGCGATCGTGCTCACTGCATGCCTGTAGCAGCCATCAGACGCCAGGCGGCCGCGGCATGGAGCAGTAGGGCCAAAGCCATCGCAAAGAAGCTGGCAATTGGGCTGGCGGACAGAGCGTTGGTCTCGGCCCGGTCTCGGGCCAGCTCCTTCTGGATTTCTTTCGCTGCCGCAGGTGGAAGGGGGGCCTGGGCCCGGATGAGCCATGCCAGGGCGGTGTCGTTGTTCAGGCCAAAGCTGGCTAGGCTAAGCCCTGTGGCAGCCATGTAGAGCATGACGCCGCTCCAAGAACCCTCGGCTGCGAACTTGGCTGCGGCAGCTGCACAGATACCAGCGGCCCCCAGCCAGAACAGCGGTACGCCGAACCAGCGCAAGCTTCGGTGGCGCATCGCTTTGTCGACACTCAAGGGTGTTCCGTGGGCAGCATGCCGTTTAGAAACAGGTCCACGGTGGCTTGGATGATGTGCTCTGGGTCGCCCTGAGGGTTCGCACCAATGGCTTTCTCTAAGGTCAGCCCGTCCGAGCTTGCCTTGAGTACGGCAGCCACCACATGGGGGTCCACCTTTCTAAAGCTGCCGTCGTCTATGCCCTGGTGGATGACCTGGATGATCCGCTCCATCAAGCGCTCGTGGGTCTCCAGGAAGTTGTCTCTCAGTTCCTGGTCCCGGGTTGCCAGCTCGCTGATCAGGAGGAAAAAACGTGGCGGGTAACGGAGGGACAGCAGGTGATGGAGCAGCTGACGCAGCAGGTCCGCAAAGTTCTGCTGTGCGCTCTGGTCCTGGTGGTCCAAGACCTCGTCCAAGATAGCGTTCGCCCGTTGATGTTCTTGAGCTGCCAGGGCTCGGATCAGGGACTGTTTGCTGTCAAAGTAGAAGTAAACCGCTCCTTTTGACAGGCCGGCGGCAGCCGCCACGTCGGTCATGCGCGCGTTCTCGAAGCCCTTCTCAACGAAGACTTTTCGTGCCGCTCGGAGGATCTGTTCTTCCCGCGCAGCCTGGGGGAGGTGCCTAGTCATTAAAAGGACAGTTGCATGATGAGAGGCTGGCGGCAAGTGCCTGAACGAAGGCTTTGCCAGCCCGCGGATGCAGAACCCGACCCGGGCTGAGCTTGGGGCAGCGCTTGCGAGGCTCAAGGAGGGGTTCTGTGTGGCTGTTTTGCTGCTTTGGCGGCCAGAAGCTTTAGGGCGTCGGCTTCATGGGCTCGCACGCTTGTGAACGCAGAGAGGTAAAAGTGATGCCTTTGAATAGGCCACGACGTAACGCTTGTTTTCGTGGAGAAAACAAAGTGAGCCCTCATCGATAAGGTAGTTTTGAAAGTGCTTGTGGTCGTTATGGGTGTTTGTGGACCTGCGCTGTGGCATTTTACAGGGGCACATTTGTGTCAATTTGTCAGTCTTACACCCTCCACCATTCGGTAGGGTGTGGGCATGATCGACCCTCGAACAACCTGCGATGTATTTGACCTGGAAAGTTTTCTTGGCGAATGGGTAAAACCCCCTGTTGTCATGGGTCGAGGGGACGAATAAGATTCCCTCGAATGTCACGGAGCGAAGCGTGGGCATGACGGCCCTGGTCCCCCCCCCCGCATGCTGGAGGCTGCCTTGAATGACTTGAACGTTGAGACATTGGCTACCCTACGAAGCTACAGCGCCCCCGGAATGGACTTCGTCGCCGAAGTTGTCGGTGCGTTTATGAGCACCGTTGATCCCTACATGAGCCGGATTGATGCAGCGGTCGCCGTGGGGGACTGCGAAGGCGTGCACCGCGCGGCACATCCACTGAAGAGTTCCAGCATGCAGGTTGGTGCAGATGCCTTTGCCGAGGTCTGTAGGGCTTTAGAGTCCGCTGGACGAACAGGCGACTCGGCCAGTCTGGCCCAGTTGAACCAAGAGTTGAAGGTCAGCTGGGCCCGCGTCCGTCCACTGCTCCAAGCCCAGCTCGGCTAAAGAAAGGGCTGTCGCAGACGTATTTGCCTGGTTGCTCCGGGCTGGGGCATCCCGCTTGGAGAAGCCCAGCACCAGGGGTTATTTCATCTGGTTCGCGACCCGCTTGAGCTCACGCATAGAGGTGATCTCAAGCAGCTTGCCCTTGAGTGCGAACTGAGAGAAGCGCTGCGCCTTGCGGCCCAGCTCCCCATACTGGTACATCTTGCCCCAAAAGCCGTCGTACTTGCGCTGGTTGAAGCGACGCACGTAGCGGTCGCTGGCCAGCCACATCACCATTTCCTTGGGCAAGTTGTTGAACAGCGTCAGGAAGAAGAGGAAGTTGACGTAGCTTCCTTTGGGGACGTGAAAGCTGGCTCGGTAGACCTGATTGTACTCGTCGGTGACAAAGCCGTCTTCCATGGACTTGTGGAAGAACTCGGTGCCCGGGTAGGCGATGAGACTGCTGGGCAGCAGGTTGTAGGGCGGCGGCAAGGTGCAGATCAGGCGCAGGCCCTTCATTACGTCCTCGGTGCTCTCCCAAGGGTTGTCCAGGATGATGTGATAATCGGGAACCTGGATGAACTCCCTGTACTTGGAGATGATATTCACGGCCTTGAGCAGCTGCTCGTTGGTCATGCCGCGCTTGTACATGCGCATTGTCTCGGAGCTACCGGTCTGGATGCCCAGTTCGGTGAAGCACAAGCCTGCATCAATCAAGGCCGCGTACTTGGCCTCGTTGATTGTGGTCGGGCTGCACTGCGCACGGAAAGGCAGGCCAACCTCGGCCTTCCAGACCTCGGCGAACTTTTGGATCTCCTCGGTGGAGGTCGAGAAGAAAACGTCGTCCTGGAAGTGGATGATTCCAACTTCTGGGAAGCGGCGCATGACCTGCTTGATCTCGCCCACCATGTGCTCGACGGAGCGGCGCCGCAGGTACTTCTGGCCCTTGTACAGGTCGTGGTTGAAGGCGACGCCGCAGTAGCTGCACTTGTGGGGGCAGCCGCGCGTGATCATCGTCTTGTAGGAGATACGCAGGTCACCGTTTCGGTCTGGGTAGGTGGGGATCAAGTGCTTGAAGGTCTCCCACTCCACCTTCATCATGCGCTCGTGGGTGGCTGGGTCCCAGGTCCAGTCGTCTTCCAGTTCAAAGTCCTGGTAGGGCAGGGTGTCCAGGTCTTGGACGAGTGGACGGTGCGGGTTGCCGACCACCTTGCCGTTGGGCTTGCGGAACCAGAAGTTTCGGACGTCGTAGTAGTCCTCGCCCTTCTCGATGCGGTCGACCAGCTCCAGCAGAGCTTCCTCGCCCTCGCCCACGCACACGCCGTCGACGAACTCCAGCGCTTGCTGGGGCATGGTGGTGGGGTGAAAACCACCCCAGACGATAAACTTGTCCGGATAGGCCTTTTGGATGGCTCGGGTCGCTTGGACGGCCACATCGAACATAGCGGTCAGGAAGCTAATGCCGATGACGTCGTAGTCCTCGACCAGCTTGACCATGTCGTCGACCAAGCTCTGTTTCATCTGCTTGATGTAGCCGGGCTGGAAGCGCGTGTTGTAGTTGTCGCTGGGCAGGAAGATCTGACGCACGTCGTGGCCGTGCTGCTTTAGATAGCTGGCGAGTGTGCGCGTGCAGGGGCTGTAGTGATCAATGGGGGTGGGGTTGATCAGGGCGACGCGCATTGTGGATCCTCTTCAGAGCTGGGCCCGGACTGATCCTGGCTTCTCTTCAGAATAGCCGTGAATGACCGCCCTTGCGAGTTCAGAGTTGGGCGGGCTCAACGGGAAGTACTGGGCCGGGAGCGTCACCGAGCTGGATCTGGTCGTTAACCACGTTCAGAGCCTGATCTCCGATCCATAGACCGCGAAGCGTCGGTGGGCCGCCGCCGATGCGCATGATGGCAGAAATTAACAAGGGATCAGAGGAGGGCTTCGGGGCGTCGGCTGTCGGAATGAACTCGAGGCGCAGCATGCCGCCTTGCGCTATCAGCTGCGCAGAGGCCTGGGGGCCGTGGATCTGCCACAGGTCTGAGTCGAGGGTGACGGGCGTGCCGGAGAGCTTGGCGAGCAATTGTTGTGTGTCCGAGTCCACGGTGGGAGGCAGACCCTTGGGGCGGCGCAAGCGGCCCAGGATGGAGCGGGCTTCGCGCAGTCCAATGGCCTCGCTGGCGGCAACAAATAGCCCAGCGCCCAAGGCGATGGAGAGGAGCAATCCGGGAACACCGGGGAGGCGTCCATCCAGTGCCCAGAGTCCTGCTCCCATGACCCCACTGGCCACCAGAATGCGCAGCTGAGGACCGAACAGGGCTCGGAGTAAGCCCCCTTGAATGCGTCTGGAAAGCAGCCAGATCAGCACGACGACTTCGCCGCTGACCAAGAGGGCGTGGGAGAGGGGCAGGCCACGGAGGCCGATTAGGTCCAGCAACCAGAGGGCCAGCGGTAGCTTGACGACCAGGGTTGCGATGCCGGCCCACATGGGGGTCTTGGGATCATCCAGGGTGTAGAAGACTGGCACCAGGATGCGCTGGGCGCCGATGCCCATCAGAGCCACGGCGTACATTTGGAGCATGGCGGCTGTCTGAGCGGTGTCGCTGGCAGTAAAGGCCCCTCGCTCGAAGAACAGCGCAGTGATGGGGGTGGCCAGCATGAACAGGCCCACTGCAGAGGGGAGCAGTAGGAAGGAATTCAAGTTCAGCGCGCTGGCCAAGTCAGTGCGAAAGCGATCCCACTTGTCCTGGGCAGCCAAGACGCTGAGTCCCGCCAGCGAGGCCACGCCCACTGCGCCGGACACGATGGAGAAGGGCAGGTGAGCGATGCGGAAGCTGTAGAGCAGCCAGCTTACGGCGCCATCTCCTTGTCGGCTGGCCAGTTGGGTCTCGATCAAGATGTGGAGTTGGATGACCGAGATGGCGATGAGGGCTGGCCCGATGAACTTGATCAGGCGCTTGAGGGCTGGGTGGCCTTGCAGGTTGGGGGCAAACCGAAAGCCCCCGCGCATCAAGATGGGCAGCTGGACCAGTGCCTGGGCAGTCCCGCCAATCAGGGCTGCGGCGGCCACCAACATGATGGGCTCAAAGGGCAGATCAACCTTGGCGCCGATGATGCAGGCTGCGATGACCGATGCGTTGAAAAACATCGGCATGATCGCGGGCAGGAAGAACTTGCCGCGCAGGTTGAGCATGCCCATGAACACGCTGGCGACGGATATGGTCGCGACAAAGGGGCTCAGGACCCGCGACAGGCGCACGCTCAGGTCGAACTTCTCAGGGTCTTTGGCGAATCCGCTTGCAACGGCCCAGACCAGGGGCTCGGCTGCGACGAAGGTCAGGATGGTGACCCCGCCTACTGCGAGGAGCAGCACGCCCATAAAGGCATTGACCAAGGCGTAGGCGCTCTCGCGGCCATCGCTCTCCTCGACGCTGGCGTAGAGGGGGACAAAGGCGTTGGACAGCGCGCCTTCGGCGAAGAGCTCTCGAAAGAGATTCCCGATGCGAAACGCGGCGTTGAAGGCGTCCGCCTGAATGCCGGCCCCAAAGGCCGCCGCAAAGGCCATCTCACGCAGCAGCCCGGTTGCCCGGGTGAGCAGGTTTGCCGCGCCGACCACCGCGCTGTTGCGGCGAATATCTTGGGTCTTTGCCATTCTGGGCCAGCCCTAACGCGGTTCTTTGGAGGGGGACCGTAGCTCCTCCTGCGTCGGTCTTTGGCCCTTCATCCATGGGGAGGGTCAAGGACAATACCCATGGGTTCCTTAGGAGGCTGACCGGCGGATCGCCCCCTGTTGGCGGGTTCGGCCGTGCTTTGGGGAGCGGCCGTCGAGTCGTCAGAACCAAAAGCGGCAGCGAAGCTCAGGGGCATCCTGCGCTTGGCCCCGCTCTCCATGCGCAGGTCGGACCCGCACAAGCTCCTTCCGCGGAGCCCACCCTCAACGAGGGCGCTGATGCCCTGTGCTGGCCTGGCGCTGGGGGGTAGCGATAGCACCAGCAATCCATCCGTCCAGATCCACGCTCACGCTCACAACGGTGCTGCCGTACTGGCGAGCATCGACCAAGTCGACCCGGTGTCCGCCCAGGGCAAGTTCCAAGCAGCGAACCTCACCAGCAGCCAGAGTCGTGACTTGGCGGCCGTCTACGTAGACAAAGACGGGGTAGGGCTCGTGGTTGGTGACCCAGACTTGGCCGACGGTGGGAATGTTCACCGAGAGCGAGGACTGGCTGCCGCCGTAGATACGAATGTCGCGCTGGTTGAGCACGCGGTTGTTGTGGACCACCTTTACGCGGTGGCTGCCTTGGCTGACGGTCAGAGCCATCGAGCCGCTGCCTAAGGTTCCGTAGGAGAGCCCGTCGATGAAGACCTGTACCTGCTGGTGGGAGGGGTTGTGGACAATCAACTGGCCGGTCCGCACTTTTGCAGGGCGGTGATGACTGGAGTGGCCGTGGGCGTTGATGTAGCTGCTGTGGCTGCTGTGGCTGCTGTGG
>CAJQPC010000286.1 GCA_905480105.1 uncultured bacterium
CGGGGTTTACCGACAGCATCTACCTCCGCCAAATGGGAGCCCGGGCCTATGGCTTGGTTCCGTTTGAGGTACCGCAGAATGAATTGGCAGGCTTTCACGGCCCAAAAGAACGTGTCAGCGTCGAAAACGTGGACCGTGGAGTGCGCTGGCTCATCGGGGTGTTGGAAGAAACCTGCACGCAGCCCAGGGCCATAGAGTCGCAACGCTGAGCGCCTACCCGCGCCCAGGCGTTTGAGAGCGCGCCCATCTGAGTGTACAGTGACCCGCGGTCGGTAACGATTGGAGAGACGATTCATGCGCGCGCATAGCTTGGCCAAGACCACAGTCACTCTGGCACTCCTGGGAACGTTGACCCTCCTGACGGTGCCTGGCGTTCATGCAGCTATCGCTGCGGACGTCCACCAAGTTTTGCTCACAGAGTCCGGTTGGACCCACATCAGCACCGACGACAATGATGGTCTCCAGCTTTACAAGAAGCACATCGCTACCCTTGGTGCGAACGCGTTCATGGGCAAAAAGACCTTGGATCCAGCTGTGAACGACGACCTTCTGTTCAAGCTGATCTCCGACGTGGGCAACCACGAGGCCTTCTCGAGCAACCTGCACGAATCCACCGAGCTCAAGGGGGGGGACTACTATCAGGTGATGAAGGCCCCCAAGATGCTACCGGTCTCCGAACGCTACTGGTTCAACCACGCAACCAGCTACCGCAACGTGGGGGGGGTAAACGGTCACCTTCGGCGCACCTGGAACAGCATTGACTCTAGCACCTACACCACCGAACACGGTCACGTGACCTCGACTTACGCAGAAGCCGTTGAGATCGCCTTTACCTACGGAATGTGGGAGATCGTGCCCAATGACTCTGGGCCAAGCACCCTGCTCTATCGAACCGTTTCCAACCCTGGCGGCGACATTCCCGCTTGGGTCATGAGCAGCCTCACAGGCCGCACCCTGCCCGACAACATGCGCACCTTCGAGAAGGCTGCACTCCAGGCGAGCCAATGATCCTGCTGCTTCCCCTCCTGGCCTGCCGAGAGGCCGAGGTCGCGCCGCCAGAGATCGACCAGACCACGAGGCAGCTCTGGACCGAGTGGGAGGAAGCCGATGCCCTCGAGCAGCTCATTGCAGATTTCTTGCTGCTCACCGACGACCTGGACTTCGAGGAGAACTGGCAGGAGCGAAGCTATACGGTGACCGCTTTCCCACGTTCAGAGGTGGACGGGATTGTTGAGCATGACCTAGACCCCGCCGACACCTTCGGCTTAGGCGTGGTCTTTCAGTCCGAGTACCCGCCTGAGAGGCACATGGACCTGATCCGGATCGAAGATCGCACAGTCGTCGAGGCCAGCGCTCCCAACCTCTACACCCGCACCTTCATCGAGGGCGACCCGGACTGTATGCTGGACCGCACCTGCGAGCTGATGCGGGCCCACAACCTCATCCGTCGAGAAAGCTTCTTCTACGGCACAATGACCTACGAGATGAACAAGGACTACCGCTGGATTCCCAGCGAGAACGGCGACGCCTTGGTCGCTCGGGCCTACCAGTTGGCCCCCAACGAGGAGACCGACAACAAGGTTCTGCTCTTCCAGAGCTACACCTTGGACATCTGGATCCCGGCGAATGGCGGCAGTCGCCGCTACAACATGAGCTGGCAACAAACAGAAGTCGGAAGTCTGAATGCCAGCGACATTGAGGGGGTCCTTGGGGCCGGTATCGAGACCCTCATGGCAGACCAAGACGAGTGGCTGAGCGAGAATCCTTGAGTGTTCAACACCGCCTTGATTCTGATAACGGCCTACAGTCAACCTGTACTCGCTGGCGGCGGAGGTGGCGGCGTTGCTCCGCCACCCCAAGTCGGTGAAGATGGAGAGTTGGACCTAAGTCCGGCATGGATCGCGGTCCCGCTGATCTCCTACGACTCCACTCTGCTCTTCGGCTACGGCGGCTTTGGCGGCGTGATCTGGCCCAGCGCAGACCCAGAACAGCCCTTCGCCTTTCGCATCAGTGGTCAGTACTACAAGACCACCGGTGGCTACGCGAATCACTTCTTTCGCTTTGAAATCCCAGGAATTCTGGGCACCAAGTGGCGCTGGCGCTCCGGCGTTCGCTACGTGAACTGGACTCAGGCGCCCTACTACGGAATCGGAAACAGCACGCCCGTATCCAAGGAAGCAGAAGAGGAATACTACGAGTACACCAAGATCGGAATCCGCTTCAACCAGAACATCCGCCGCCAGATCTACGGAGACTGGGAACTGTTCTACACCTGGAGCTTTCGGCGGGAGCAGGTCCAGGTTCCAGACGACACCAAGCTGGATGAGGACCTGCTTGGCGGCTTGGCCACTGGCCGAACTGGCGGACGCTACAGCTACATGGCTCTGGGTGCCTTGCGCGACACACGCGACAGCGAGATCGACCCCAGTACCGGCGCCTTCATCAACTTCTCCGGGCGTCTCTCCCACCCGGCGGTGCTCTCGGACTACACGGTAGCGGGCGCCAACTTCAACGCCTCTGGTTTCCATCCCCTGCTGGGCGGACGGGTTGTCAGCGCCAGCAACCTGAGCGTGGACCTACGCTGGGGCGAAGAGCCCTTTTGGAATCTGGCCTACATTGGTGGTCTGGGTCGCGGCGTCATCGGCGGCCGCTGGGCTTTCCGTGGACTGCCCGAAGAGCGCCTGCGCGGTAACCACTCCGCCTGGGTGCAGCAGGAGTTTCGCATCCACGTCTGGCAGGGTGACATCTTCAAGAACGCGATGGACTTTCAGGTCGTGCCGTTTACCGACATGGGCCGCGTCTGGGACCCAGGGGAGGAAGATGACTGGTACCACCTGCACTACACTGCGGGTCTGGGTTTGCGCATCGATGTGCGAGAGCTGGCCGTTTTGCGCGCGGACTTTGGGCTCGGAATCGAAGAATACTCCACCGGCCGGGCTGTGATTCCACAGATCTACGTGCTGGCAGAGCACCCCTTCTAAAGGTTGCAGCCCCAAACCAGGAAGCCCATGGCTACCCCCCGCTTGGTCTTAATCGACGGAAGCGCACTGATCTTCAGGGCCTTCTTCGCGATTCCCAGCTCCTTCATGACCCCCGAGGGCCTGCACACGAATGCGGTCTACGGCTTTGCGCTCATGCTGAACAAGCTGCTAGCCGGCCGCTTTCCGGACCATGCCGCGGTGGTCTTCGACACGCCCAAGCCCACCTTTAGAGCCGAGCGATATCCGGAGTACAAGGCCGACCGGCCGCCGATGGACAACACGCTGAGAGAGCAGATCCCGTGGATCCAAAAGCTGGTAGACGCCCACAAGCTCCCCCGCTTGGCGGTCCCTGGGTACGAGGCCGACGACATCATCGGGACCCTCACCCACCAGGCTGTGGCCGCAGGAATGGAGGTACTCATCGTCTCCGGGGACAAGGACTTCACTCAGCTCATCGGCCCCAGCGTGCGTATGCTGGACTCTATGCGACAGGTCACCTACGACGCGGCGTTGGTCAAAAAGAAATGGGGTGTTCCTCCTGAGCAGTTCGTCGATTTTCTAGCGCTGATGGGCGACAAAATAGACAACATCCCAGGGGTTCCGGGCATCGGTAAAAAGACCGCCGCCACCTTGCTGGAGCGCTTCGGTGATCTGCAGACCGTCTTAGACAGCACGGACCAGCTCAAGGGCCGCCAGCAGCAGAACCTGCGAGAGTTCCGGGCGCAGGCCCTGCTCTGTCAGGAGCTGGCCACCATCGACTGCCAGGTCCCTTTGGACGTCGGGGTGTTGGACTTAGCCGTTGAGCCCCCCGACCGGACCCCAATCGACGCGCTCTATACCCACCTGCACTTCTTCTCTCTGCTCAGCGTGAAGAAGGACACGAGCACCCGTCCCCCCACTCAGATCCTCTCTGAGCCGACGGCCCTGCAGGCCTGGCTGGAGGCCGCCTCCCAGCCCATCGCCATCTCTCTCGCCGTCGAGGCCCCCGGACCCATGCATGGCGCGCTGCGCGGCATGGCACTGGCCTGCGATGAAGGAGCGGTGTTCGTGCCTTGGCCCAATGCGGTCCTGGCCGCTTGGCTGGGCAGCGATGCCCCAAAAGTGGGCCACCACCTACGCTTGGCGTACACCGTACTGGAGCGCCACGGGGTCATTCTCCAGGGGCTTAGTGGAGACTCGGCCCTGGCCAGCTTCTTGGTGGACCCCGCCGGTCTCCTGCCCCACCGCCTTGAACAGGTGGCCAAGCAGCAGCTTCAGATCGTACTGCCGGCCCACAAGGACCTGGTTGGCACCGGAAAGTCCGAGAGGCGTTTAGAGGAGCTTGAACCCGAAGCGCTGGCCCAGCACTTCGGGCAGAGAGCCGCCACTTCCCTGGACTGCCTCCAAGCCCTGGCCCCCCAACTCAAAGAGCTTGGACTGAGCGAGCAGCTCACCCTGGATCTACAGCTCTCCGTCGTGCTCGGGCGCATGCAGACCCGAGGTATCTGCGTGAACGCCGAGCACCTCGCTGGACTCCAGCGCGACTTTGCTGCCCGAGCGGCCGAGTGCGCAGCGCAGATCCACGCCCTGGCAGGCCGCCCCTTCAACATCCAGTCGGTCAAGCAGCTCTCCGCGGTGCTCTTTGAGGAGCTGGAGCTGCCGGTCATCAAACGGACCAAAACCGGATACTCCACAAACGCCGAGGTCCTGAAAAAGCTCTCCAAGGAGCATGAGATTGCTAGAGTCATCCTGGACTACCGGGCCCTCATCAAGCTGGTCAACACCTACACCCAGGTGCTGCGCGATGCCGTCACTCCGCTGGGCCGGGTGCACTGCACCCTGCAGCAGACCGTTGGGGTCAGCGGGCGACTGATCACCACAGATCCGGACCTCCAGCACACGCCCATCCGCAGCCAAGATGGCAAGCGCATTCGCGAAGCCTTTGTGCCCAAGCCTGGCTGGGTGATGATCTCAGCGGATTGGTCGCAGATCGAGCTGCGGGTCTTGGCCCATATCAGCGGCGATACCCTGCTCTTGGACAGCTTCCGCCAAGCACAAGATGTGCACCGGCGTACCGCAGCCAACATCTTTGAGGTGCCGCCCAACGAGGTGACGCCCGAGCAGCGCAAGGTCGGTAAGACCGTCAACTTCGCCACCATCTATGGCCAGGGCGCCACCGCCTTGGGGCAACAGCTCGGGCTGACGCGCAAGCAAGCCCAAGCCATGATTCAGCGCTACTTTGAGCGCTATGAAGGGGTCAAGCGCTGGGTGGATGAGACCGTCGCTCGCGCCCACCAAGAGGGGCAGGTTCACACCCTGTTGGGCCGCCGCCGCATCGTGCGGGAGCTCAAGTCCAAGAACTTCGCTGAGCGTGGTTACGGCGAGCGCATCGCAGCCAACACACCCATCCAAGGCTCAGCAGCCGACCTGTGCAAGCTGGCGATGTTGGCCATCGACAGAGAGCTCACCGCCGCCGGGCTCCAGGCCCGCATGCTGCTGCAAGTCCACGATGAGCTGCTCTTCGAGTGCCCTAAGGAAGAGCTGGAGCAGGTCACCGGAATCGTTCGACAAGCCATGGAACACCCCTTGGAGCTCAAGGTCCCACTGGTCGTAGACATTGGACATGGTACGAGCTGGGCCGAGGCGCACTGAGCATGGCCAGCGTCCCCTTTCTGACCGGTGCCAGCCTGCTTCGCGAGCGGGTAGACGACTGGGAATCCTACCCCTTCAATCTGCCGATCCTCCATGCTCTGCCCCTAAAAATCACTGCACCGATGTGCATCTTTGTCGGAGAGAACGGTACTGGGAAGTCCACCTTGCTCCAGGCTTTGGCTGAGCTCTCAGGGCTGCCTGCTTTGGGCGGCGGCAAGGCTCAGCTCTCCCACGAGGAGGACGAACCCGACGGCCTGTACAATGCGATGCGCCCACAGTTTCGCAAGCGCCCTAGATCGTCCTGGTACGCCCGCGGCGACCGGCTCCAGCACTTCATCCACACTCTCAAAGAGCAGGGCGGCCACCACGCCTACGGCCGAGATGCAGATGCGATCTTCGCCGACCGGGATCTGGAGACTCTCTCCCACGGAGAAGCACTCCTGGCCACGCTAAACAACCGTGCCCGTACAGGCTTGCTCTTCTTGGACGAGCCCGAGGCCGCGCTCTCTCCCTCCCGACAGCTCTCCCTCTGCGCCCTCTTGGCGACCTCGCTGGCAGAAGGGGCCACTCAGGTGATCATGGCCACACACTCCCCGCTGCTGATGAGCTTTCCGGGGGCCCAGCTTCTCTCTTTCGACGAGACCGGCATCCGAGAGACCACCCTGGAGCAAACCAGCCACTACCAGGTGATGCGGGGTGTCTTGGAGTGTCCGGAGCGCTACTGGCGGCATCTCATTGAGACGTGATCGAGAGAAGCGAAAGCCAGCGCTGCCACGCTTGATGTTGGGGTGCACTGGCACTCCGCAACCCTCGCCTCCAGCCAGCACGCCTCTACAACCCAAGGTCACCACTTGACCGTCTTGGACAGATCGACCCCATGCACAGCTTCGACGACACCAAGAAGGCGCTCCCCCCAGAACAAGCCCCAATGGGTGCTACACGCGCAGATTGCCTAAGGCTGCCAGGGAAACAAACCGCCGGTCGCTCCCAGATCCGCTTGGGTACCGTCCAAGTCAAGGCTGCCCTCAACCCCGGCGTTGAAGGCCGGAGAACCAGTGGCCAAGCTGGGGTCCAGAGAGCCAGGAGTCAAATCCGTCAGCAGTGGATCTGCTTCGAGGGCTCCAACACTCTGGGCGCCTCCAAGGTTGCCTGAGAACTCGAAGACTATGCCTTCGCTCCAGCTCAACGCGGAGTTTAGGAGCTCGACTAAGGAGCCGCCTGCTCCGCCGTACACGATGAGATTGGAGAGGATCACCTGGGCGTTGTCGCGGGCAAACACCAGAACGCCAAGACCAGAGTCCGGCAGCCCTGGAAACAAGCTTGTGAGCTGCTGGATCACAGCGCTCCCCTCCGACACCCACAGGTCAGCGCCGCCCTCGGTGGCTTGGTTCGCGCTCATCAAGAGACCATCGACCGAAAGCGAGGTCCCCTTGCCGCGCATGAACACGCCACCCCCTGCCCGCGCAAACCCCTGGTCAAACCATGAGGAGTGCAGAGTCAGCTCGCTACCTTGAGAGAGATACACCTGACCCCCGTCGTCTTGGGCGCGGTTCTTGGAAAAATAGGCGCCTTCCAGCCCGGCTACCGTGTTCTCCAGGGCCCAAGCACCACCGTTTCGCCACACCGAGTGCTCCAACACGACGTCATTTTCGGAGTAGATCTCACTATCTTTGCCAAAGACCGCGCCGCCCCAACCGGCCCGGTTGTCTTGGTATGTATTGCTGCTCAAGTTGAGCTCAGAGTCGTCAAAGGCGGCGACCGCACCCCCGCGTCGCGCGTGATTGAACCGGAAGGTGGAGTCTTGGATGCTCAAAGTCCCCCTGGCAACCAAGGCCGCTCCACCGGCGTAAAAACCCAAGTTGTCCTCGAAGACGCTGTCCCTCACCCAGACGTCCCCATCCAATACGAAGAGCGCGCCACCACCCGATTGGCCCGAGGCCGTCGCTTCATTTCCAGAGAACACGCAGTCCAAGATGGTCAGACTGCCCTGGTGGACGAAAACGCCTCCGCCCATCCAGCCGTTTCCGACGATCCAGACCTGTTCGGTGCCTTCGCCATCTTCGATGGTGAAGCCCTCCAAGGAGGCCCCAGTTGCACCGTCCATGACCTTCAACACAGGTTTGCTGACCGTGCTTCGCAATACGGTGCTCTGCGGCCCATCGGTAGAGAACAAGCGCAGGCTCTTGCCGCGCAAGTCCAAGGCAACCCGGTACATTCCTGGACCGACCGCGATCTCGTCCCCATCTTGGGCCGCCTCGATGGCATCCTGAATGGAGTAGTCGGCGGGTACGTGCAGCTTGGCGGCGTGGACCAGGCCAGAGAGGAGAAGCATCATGGCAACACCACAACATCGTAGGTGGCATGGACATCGTCCAAGCTCCAGAGAATGGCGTCGTCCAGGCAGTCCTGGTTTGGGTCCACCTCTAACAGGCGGTTCGCGCTGGAGTCCGCGATGAGAAGGGTGCCGTTTGGCGTCCAGTCAAAGCCTCGTGGCCAGTCCAGGGAGTGGCTGTCCTGGCAGTCCGCCTTGGGAAACTGCCAGATGAGTTCCCCTTCCCATGTGAACGCCTCGATGCGATTGTAATAGCTATTGGCGACCATAAACCCAGTTCCATCCTCCAGAATATACGGATTATGGTTCTGTCGAATGAGCGAGAAATTGTTGGTCTCGGGAAAGATCCCCTCCAACTCCCACGGGGGGTCTTCTGGCCGCAAGGGCGTGCTGGCCTTGAACCACATCACGTGGTTGAACACGTCTCCTCTGCAGCTCACCAGCAGGCGCGCCTCTCCGTTGAGCTCGAAGAGCTCCACATCATTGGGGTTCGAGAAACTCGTCTGGACGTAGCCCTTCTCCCAAATGGTGGACTGAGAGAGTTCCCACTTTAGAATACCGTTTTCGTCCAATCCCGAGACACGGTGGTTGTGGGTGTCCGAGATGATGTAGCCCCCTGCTGGATCCGCGATGATGTTGTGGGTGCTGCGTTCCCCTTCCCGCTCGGGCAGCCCTCCCCACGGCGAACCTTCGGCTGTGGTGATGGTGTGAAGCAGCGTCCCTGTCTCCAGATCCAAAGCCAGGTTGAAGGCGTCGAACTCGTAGTCAAAGAGGGAGACCAAGACTGTGTCACCGGACACGCTGAGCCCATGGGGACGGTGAGGATGCGTAAAGTCGTCCTGGACGTCCCAGGTCCAGACCTTGGTGAGCCCCTCCTCACGGTAGTTCTTGCCAAAGCGCAGCCTGTGGACCTGTAGATCGTCCGCAGCACTCAAGAGCACCTCGAAGGTTTGCGCACGCGACGTGTCGTCGGTCTCGCCGGGGTCAGGCAGGCCCGCCTGTCTACAGGCGAGAGACAGAAGCGTAAAAGTAAGCATGGGGTCCGGACCGGTCATGACTCGACTCGATCAGCCCCATCTTATCGGACGCTGAGTCGATCGCATAGGGCCTAGACCAAGACCCGACAGAACGACCCATCAGAAACAAAAAAAGGCCAGCCCCGAAGGACTGGCTTTTCAAGATGCGGGAGCCAGATTTGAACTGACGACCTTCGGGTTATGAGCCCGACGAGCTACCGGACTGCTCCATCCCGCGGACGGCAAGTAACACCCTCTATCGAGACGGCAATCGGTTTCGCTGAGCCTTTGTGCCGTATATCGGCACGGTCGCCGTGGGTTGTAGACACAAAAAAAGCCAGCCCCGGAAGGACTGGCTTTTCAAGATGCGGGAGCCAGATTTGAACTGACGACCTTCGGGTTATGAGCCCGACGAGCTACCGGACTGCTCCATCCCGCGGCAGCCTATTAACAGCAGGCCAGCATCTGTCACGTCCTTTTCTTCATGCCCATGCGGCGTTTTTTCGGCTTGGGTCGAGCGAAGCCTTTCTTATACTTGAACTTTGAAGTATTCGTGGGCGTGCGACCCGCTGCGATCTCCTTCAGACGCTTGATTTCTTCCTTCGTAAGAGGCCGAACTTGGCTTCTGTCTAGACCTCGCAGGGAGATGGTGGCGAAGCTCTCACGACGAAGTTTGGACACCGGGTGGTTCATCGCCTCGAAGATGCGACGTACCAATCGATTCCTTCCTTCGGTCACGGTGATCTCGACCCAACCGTTCCCGGAGTCGGTGGCATCGGTCACCCGAACCAACGCAGGTGCGGTCTTGCCATCCGGCAAGAAGACCCCAGCTCGAATGCGCTCAAGCGTCGCCTCTATTGGCACCCGCCAGACCTTGGCCAAGTATCGCTTGGGCACCTCTGAGCGAGGATGGGTCAGCTGGTGAGCCAGGTCCCCATCGTTGGTGAGGAGCAGCAAGCCCTCGGTGTCAAAATCCAGGCGGCCGACAGCTTCAACGCGGGTCCCCAGCTCTCCGACCACGTCAAAGACGCTCTTGCGCCCCTGCGGGTCACTACGCGATGTGATGCAGCCCTTGGGCTTGTAGAAGGCGTAATAGACCAATGGCGGCGGCCTAGGGATCATCCTCCCGTCAACGCGAATCTGTGTGGTGCTCGGGTCGACGAGGGTGGCCACGTCTTCCTGCACGACGTTGTCCACATGAACGCGGCCCGCTCGAATCCAGGTCTCTGCTTCCCGACGCGAAGCGAGTCCGCTCTTGGCAATGGCTTTGGCTAAACGCATCTCATTCATTTCGGGTCTCCTGTGCGGCGTCTCACGACGGCGCGGTGGATGTTGTTCGGCGGCAAACTCGTGGAAGAGGTGCGGCCTGGGGTCGCGCGACCCTATTCAACCCTGTTGGGCCCGTCCACTTCGAAGAGAGTGGGCTGAACAGCACTGTCAGCCACATCGTCCTCTCGCAGTTCCCGCAAATCCCGCATGCTTGGCAGATCAGAGAGGTCCCGCAAACCGTACAGGGCCAAAAAGTCGGGACTGGTTCCATAGAGCAACGGACGTCCCGGCTCTTCCTTCCGCCCCATTACGGTGAGCAGGCGCTTCTCCAGCAATGAGCGCAGCATGCCGCCTGCATCCACCCCACGGATCTCTTCGACCTCCTGGCGGGTGACGGGCTGCCTGTAGGCGACGATGGCCATGGTCTCGATCGCGGCCCGCGACAGCCGAGTGGGCTTGGCTCCTATGGCCGCTGCAACAAAGCTGGCGGCGCGAGGGACCGTGCGCAACTGGTAGCCCCCTCCAACTTCGACCAAGCGCACACCGGCATTGCGGTCTTCTAAGGATTCTCTGAGATTCGCCAAGGCTCCCCGCAACAGTCCTGGGCGCACATCGCCCAAGGCCGAGCGCAGGCTGTTTAGGTCGATGGGCTTGTCGCAGGAAAAGAGTACCGCCTCAACCGCGGCCTGAACAAAGTCTGGGGCCGGCGCAGCCAGGGTGTCCAACTCCACCAAAGCCGATTCGAGTTCGGGAGTGGCTGGCGGTGCCTTGGGGGCGGACTTGGACAGGCCAAGGTCCACCGGATCGGGCGGGGCTGGTGCAGGCTTTCGCCCGAAAGGAAAGGAGAGAACCTTGCTCTCGTCCTCTGTACTCAAAGCCCACCTTCCACAATTCCCGGTAGCTTGTCTAAGTCCACCTCCGAGGCCTTTACGAGAGCGGTAAGCACCACGTCTCCGAGATGGTCGACTTGTGTCAAGTCCAGAAAATGGAGTTTGGCCATCTCCAGCACTGCCAAGAAGCTCAGGATTCGCTGGCTGCGCCCATGAATGTGCATGAACAGGTCACGCAGGGTCTCACCCCCATCCTCCAAACGCAGAAGGATCCAGTGCGCCCGTTCGGCGATTGAGTACTCGTCCAACTCCACTCTGTGAGTCGGCGGCTCAGCCGCAGCCCCTTTTACAGCCTTGTAGAAAGCCTCCAACAGACCAAAAGCATCCACTGTGGGGTCGATGGGGCGCTCGTGTGCATCCAGCTCGACCCTTGGTCTAGCGTAGACATCCCTGCCCAACATGGGACGGCAGGCCAGCTGCTCGGCTGCTTCCTTGAAGCGCTGGTAATCCAGCAGGCGTCGCGCCAGCTCCTCCCGAGGATCTATCTCGTCCTCTTCTTCCTGCAGTGCCTCGGGCCGGGGCAACAACTCCCGGGACTTGAGCATGCACAGGGTGGCCGCCATCACCAAGAAATCCCCGGCCACATCCAAGTCCATCTCGGACATTAAGTCCAGATAGCGCAGGTACTCTGTGGTGACTTCGCAAATCGGGATGTCGCGAACATCAATGCCGTCCCGACGGATCAGGTACAGCAGCAGCTCCAGCGGTCCATCATAGACCTCTGTGTGTACGGCATAAGCTTCGGGCTTAAAAGCGAGCAAGGCGGAACAGAGCCAGCGGAGAGGGGACGAGCGGCGGGAGGAGGGAGCCCCGCAGGGAGGGAGCGTAAAAATCCATTTACAGGGTTGCAGCCGTCGGTTCAAGGCAAGGATCACCGAAGGGGCAAACCAGTCCAAAGATACGTATCAACCCTGAGTCTTGACACGTCCAGTGTGCTACACGAAGTCGGCTCTATCAAGCAAAAAATGCTCACAAATCAGACAGGCTAACGGGCCACCAACATCGCGATTCTGAGCTTCCCCAACAAAAACTCAGTGACCCGACCCAGGAGTACATCCGAGAGCCAAGAGCGCCCGCGGTAGCCGATGACCAATAGGTCCGCCCCCGCATCTGTGGCGCCAGCCGCCAGGGCCTCGTGGGGCTCCCCGTCCATGACGATACACTCGGTCCTGATCCCGTCCCTCTCCAACGACGCCCGAGGCTCCTCCAAGAGGCTGTTCTGCTCCCCTACAAACATGAGGCGAACATCAAGTTCCAGAACCTCGGCCAGGTGGCGCACGGCCTTGACCGCGCACTGAGAGCCCTCGCTGCCGTCGTAGCCAATGGCCACCCGCTCCAAGCGAGGAGCTGTATCTGAGACGATGAGCATGGAGATGGGGCTGCGCCTGACCAAGCGCTCCAGAGTACCCCCTCCAGTACCCGGATCCAGCTCTTCCTCCTCCCCACGAACGCCGCAGATCATCAGGTCGCAATCGTTGGCGTAGTGGACCAGACGCGTGACGGTGTTGCCGCGCTCCAAGTGAGTACTGTGAGACAGGCCGGCAGCCTGACAGCGCGCCGAAAAGCGGTCGAGAAGCGCCTGGCCGCGTGTGCGGTACACCGCCGCTACCTTCTCCGGCACCAACACGGGCTCAAAGCCCATCAGGCCAGCCAGATCGCGCAACAGCACGCCGGAAAGATGCGCCACCGACACGACATGCACTGCACAGAGATCCACGTCTTTTGGAGAGGCCGAAGCCAATCGCAGAGCCGTGGTCGCCGCGGCCGCTGACCAACGGGACTCATCCAGGGCCACCAAGATGCGCATCTTCATGGCTCAAGCTTACCCCGTGTGCACCTACAAACGCTGGGGAGTGCTATGCTCTGCCCACTGCTACAGGACCTTTTTGCCATGCTGCTGTTAGCGCTGACCCTGCTCACCGCCTGTTGGCCCAAGAACCCCTACCCCGAGGACAGCCTGCCTGCCTGGGATGAGCGTCCGGTGGCCGGCACCTTCCAGGAAGACCCCAACACGGTGTGGAACGCAGCGATCGAGGTCATGGGCAAGGCAGCCCCGCTGGAGACCATGGACGAGTCCCGCGGGCTGATCCAGACCCGCTGGGTCCGAGACCACAGCGACTACCTCTACAAGACCTACGGAGGCACCCGCATTCCGGAGCCCGTGCGCTGGCGCATGACGGTCCAGATTCGCAAGAGTGGGTCCCGAACCGAAGTGGAGATGATCTGCCAAGAGCAGGTAGAGAAAGACCTCGTGTCCGCGAACTTGGAGTTCACCGGCTCGGTCTACCGTTGGATCGACGTCCCCAGCTCCACCAGCCGCGAACAGGTGCTGCTGGAGAAGATCCTGACTGCAATAGAGAACACGGACCAAGAGGACGAGTACGACTACGACTACGCCGAGTAAGCAGCGGTCAAAGTCGGGCGCGTTAAGCTCTACCCCCCAGAACCTGAGCCACCCCGGACAGAAATGGGCAGGAGTCTCAATGGCAGGTGGCAGCGCCAAAGCCGTCTATGCGGCAATTGCGGCAAACTCGATCGTCACTGTGGCGAAGTTCGCTGCCTTCTTCGCGACAGGCAGCGGGGCGATGCTCTCCGAGGGCATCCACAGTGCGGCTGATGTGGGGAACCAGTCGCTCTTGGCCCTCGGCATCAAGAAGAGCCAACAGGCCCCCGATGATGAGCACCCCTATGGCTACACCCGAGAGCAGTTTCTCTGGGCTCTGATCTCTGCGGTGGGCATCTTCTTCTTGGGCTGTGGCGTGACCGTGGTGCACGGCATTCACACCATCCAAGACGCCTTGGCGGGCAACGCGCACAAGGTCGAGAACCTCACAGTCGCCTGGGTGGTCTTGGTGCTGGCCTTTCTGGTCGAGGGCTGGTCCCTCTGGGTGGCCTACAAATCGGTCAAGGCAGCCGCGGTCGAGAAGGGCTGGACGCTGATGGACTACGTGCGCAGAGGACCCGACCCAATGGGTGTGGCGGTGCTCTTCGAGGACTCTGCCGCTGTCTTGGGAGTAGCACTTGCAGGTGGCGCTATGGGCATGGCTCACTGGACGAACAACACCGTCTGGGACGGAGCAGGCTCCATTGCCATTGGGACTCTAATGGGTGCTCTGGCCATTTTTCTGATCCAGAAAAACCGAACCTTCCTGATCGGTAGAACGGTTGACGGCAGCGTCCGTGATCGGCTTGAGGGGGTACTCAAGTCAGACCCAGTCGTGGAAGAGGTGGACCAGATGCACGCTACGGTCACCGGCGCGGCCAGCTCTGAGATGCGCGCTCAGATTGACTTTGACGGCTACGAGTTGGCCCGGCGCACCTTGGCCAAAGAGGATCTGGATGGCACCTGGGAGGCAATCAACGACCCCGAGCAGCTGCGTGCCTATTTAGAAGCCTTTGGGGAGCGCATCACGGACCAGATGGCGCTGGAAATAGATCGACTGGAGACACGCATCCAAGAAGAGGTCCCCGACATGCACCAAGTAGACCTGGAGGCCGAGTAAATGCGCCTTGTAAGCTGGAATGTGAACGGGCTTCGGGCCTGTACTCGCAAGGGATTCGTAGACGCCGTCAAGGCCCTGGATGCCGATATCTTGATGCTACAGGAGACCCGCCTGCAGCCAGGACAAGAGCCCAAAGAACTGGACGAGCTCACTGGCTACACCTGGCACTGGCACAACGCGGAAAAAAAGGGCTACAGCGGCGTGGCTGTGGCCAGCAGAATCCCAATCGACGGTGTCTTGAACGGCTTTGGCTACCCCAAGTACGCGGTGGAAGGACGCACTCAGATTCTGAGCATAGGCTGCCTGCGTGTGTTCGGCGGCTACTTCCCAAACGGGGGAAAAGGACCTGAGCGCCTGGACTACAAGCTGGACTACTACAGCGACCTTCTGGACCGTGT
>CAJQPC010000287.1 GCA_905480105.1 uncultured bacterium
CCACGAATACCTTCAACGCGACCACGATTTCGCAGCTCGACTACGGCACGCAGGATCTGGCTCGTGAGCTCAACTTGGTGAGCGCACAACTGGCCCGAAAGGTTGCTGACGTAGCGACCGCTGACAACCTGGCGAAACCCAGGTTTGTTGTTGGTGTGCTCGGCCCGACGAGTCGCACGGCCAGTATCTCGCCCGAGGTAAACGACCCAGCGTTCCGAGATATCACGTTCGATCAGCTCAAGGACGCGTACACCGATGCCGTAACCGGTCTTGTCGAGGGTGACGTCGATGCGGTGATGATCGAGACGATCTTCGACACGTTGAATGCCAAAGCAGCGATCTATGCGCTGCTTGAGTACAAGGACGCTCATCCTGACCTCGAACTGCCGATCATGATCTCGGGCACGATCACCGACTTGTCAGGGCGCACACTGTCGGGCCAGACAGGTGAAGCGTTCTGGAACGCTGTGCGCCACGCCGAACCGCTTTCTGTGGGTCTGAACTGCGCGCTCGGCATCGACGAACTCAAGGGGCACATCTCTGAGTTAGCCCGGGTCGCTGACGCACCGGTGAGTTGTCACCCGAACGCTGGTTTGCCAAATGAGCTCGGCGAATATGACGAGACCCCTGAACACATGGCCGATGTCATTGCCGGGCTTGCCCAGGCCGGGACGTTCAATCTGGTCGGCGGTTGTTGCGGCACGACGCCAGCCCACATCGCCGCTATCGCTCAAGCGGTCGAAGGGGTAACACCTCGGGTCGTGCCTGAGCGAGCCAGGATCACCCAACTCTCTGGTCTTGAACCAATGGCTATTCGAAGCGACTCGTTGCTGATCAACGTTGGTGAACGGACCAACGTCACTGGCTCGGCCAAGTTCTCCAAGCTCATTCTGGGCGGTGACTACGACACCGCAGTCGGGGTCGCCCGTGACCAGGTTGAGAACGGTGCCCAGATCATCGACGTCAACATGGATGAGGGAATGCTCGACGCTGTCGAGGCCATGACTCGGTTCCTCAATTACATCGCGACCGAACCCGACATCAGCCGAGTGCCGGTCATGATCGACTCGTCGAAATGGCATGTCATTGAGGCTGGACTCAAGTGTGTGCAAGGCAAGTCGGTCGTGAACTCGATCAGCTTGAAAGAAGGCGAAGCACCCTTTCTCCATCAGGCGCGTGAAGCCCGCCGTTACGGCGCTGCCGTGATCGTGATGGCGTTCGACGAGACTGGCCAAGCCGAGACGTTTGAACACAAGGTGTCGGTCTGCGAACGGGCCTACAAACTGCTTGTCGAACAGGTTGGGTTCCCGCCCGAGGACATCATCTTCGACCCCAATGTTTTCGCGGTTGCGACCGGCATCGAAGAACATGCCGAGTACGGCGTCGCCTTCATCGAAGCCGCACGCGAGATCAAGAAACGCATGCCTGCCGTGCATATCTCCGGTGGCCTGAGCAATCTGTCGTTCTCGTTCCGGGGCAATAACCCGCTGCGCGAAGCCATGCACACCGTGTTCCTGTTCCATGCGGTCAAGGCCGGTATGGACATGGCCATCATCAACGCTGGCCACCTCCCGGTCTACGAGGACATCCCCGAAGACCTGAGGGAACGCATCGAGGACGTCCTGTTTAACCGGCGTGCCGATGCGACCGAGCGGCTCATCGATGTTGCGAGCGATGCCCAAAGCCAAGCGCAGGCATCGAAGACCGACATGCGTTGGCGCGAGAAGCCAGTACTCGATCGGCTCATACATGCGCTTGTTCATGGCTTGGATGAGTTCGTGGTCGAAGATGCCGAGGAAACTCGCCAGCTCAGCGGTCGGGCGCTCGATGTGATCGAAGGACCGTTGATGGACGGTATGAACGTGGTCGGGGACCTGTTCGGCGATGGCAAGATGTTCTTGCCCTAGGTCGTTAAAAGTGCGCGAGTGATGAAGAAGGCTGTCGCACACTTGGAGCCGTTCATCCAGAGCCAGGGCGGCGATCAGCGCAAGGCCGGCAAAGTCGTGTTGGCCACCGCCAAGGGCGACGTCCATGACATCGGCAAGAACATCGTGGGTGTTGTGCTGGCGTGTAACAACTACGACGTGGTTGACCTTGGTGTGATGGTGCCAGCAGCCAAGATCCTGCAGGCCGCACGCGACGAAGAAGCCGACATCATCGGCGTGTCCGGGCTGATCACACCGAGCCTCGATGAGATGGTGCACGTCGCAGCCGAGATGGCCGCCGAGGATTTCACGATCCCGCTGCTCATCGGTGGAGCTACGACCAGCCGGTTGCATACCGCGGTCAAGATCGAGTCGAGCTACGAACACGGTGTCGTCCATGTGCCCGACGCATCGCGAGCTGTCGGGGTTGTCACCGAACTGCTGGGTGAAGGCAGTCAGGACTATCTCGACGCAACTTCGGCAGAGTACGAAACGATCCGTGTTGCCCGTGCTGCTGGTCTTGCCAAGAAGAAGCCACTGCCGATCGAAGAGGCTCGTGCCAACCGGGCGCGGATTGCGTGGGACTCGTTCTCGCCGGTTGCGCCGACCTTCGAAGGCACACGGGTGTTGGCTGACATCACGCTCACTGACCTACGCGACTACATCGACTGGACACCATTCTTTCGGGCCTGGGATCTGGCGGGTAGCTACCCGAAGATCATGGACGACGATGTCGTCGGCAAGGTCGCACGCGACCTGTTCGCCGACGGCCAGCGGATGCTCGACATGATCATCGCCGAGGGGTGGCTCACACCAACGGCCGTGCTTGGTTTCTGGCCCGCAAACGCGATTGGTGACGACATCGCGGTGTATGCCGACGAGAGCCGTACGGCTGAGCTCGCTCGCTTGCACACGCTGCGCCAACAAGTACGCCATAGCGATGACCGTCCGAACTGGGCGCTGGCTGACTTTGTCGCCCCTGATGTGACGGGAGCGAAGGATCACATTGGTGCCTTCGCTGTCAGCACCGGAGCTGGGGTCGCCGAGCGCTGTGCTGCGTTCGAAGCAGAGAACGATGACTACTCATCGATCATGCTCAAGGCGCTCGCCGACCGCTTCGCCGAAGCGTGTGCCGAGTACCTGCATCATCGGGTGCGGACCGACCTATGGGGATACCAAGGCGACACGTTCACCAACCACGAGTTGATCCGCGAGCGTTACCAGGGCATTCGCCCGGCGCCCGGATACCCGGCGTGCCCGGATCACACCGAGAAGGCAACTATCTTTGCGCTGCTCGATGCAGCAAATGTTATCGGTGTGAACCTGACTGAGTCGTTCGCTATGGACCCAGCAGCTTCGGTGAGCGGCTTGTATTTCGCTCATCCTGAGAGCCGCTACTTCGGTGTACGCAGGGTCGAACAAGACCAGCTCGTCGACTACGCCGCCCGCAAGGGCACCAGCGTCGAGGTTGCGGCCAAATGGCTTGCGCCGGTGCTCGCTGACGAACGCTGAAAAGTTACTTCCCCTGGGGAAGATAACTTTTCAAGAGCTGTATTCGTTGGAGCATGGCCTCGTGGCTATCGCAGGTTGACCCGTAGGCCAGCCACCGACACCTGATCGTCGCTTACCGAACAACCGAGCCGATCGGCGGCATCCAGAATGGCGTCTCGATCGGTGACAGCAACGTCGATGCCGCCGAGGCCTTCGCCGCGCCCGTCGGTGTCTTCGACGAACCGCAGGGTGGCATTGTCGAGTTGCATCGTTGGATTGCCATCAGCATCGGCCGTGAGGTCGATCTCGGCGATCTCGGCC
>CAJQPC010000288.1 GCA_905480105.1 uncultured bacterium
CAGGAAGAAAAGGACCTGCTTCCTGTCGAGTTCTTTGACGTGGTTCAGCGCCACGCCGATGACCTGGTGCTTCGCAGCAACGCCGAATGGCAGTTCCTTCGAGCCTCAAGAGAGATGCACAACGACACCTGGCTCAAAGACCAGCTCGCAGCCAAACGTCGAGCCCGACAGCGCAAACTGGGCACCTCCGCACTCCCCGTCGCATTCATCGCGCTGGGTGTCGTGCTCGGCCAGCTCCCGGTGGACTTTGTGAGCTTCAACGCTACGGCCATAAAGATACGCTCGGCCATGCATCTGGAGAAGAGCAAGTTCCGGGACCGCAATCTGGCCCACGCCGAGCTGCCCGGGGCCTTCCTACTTGGAGCAGACCTGCGCGGCGCAGACCTGCGCCTGGCCAATCTGAAGGGCGCAGATCTAGAGCAGGTTAACTTTGAGGGTGCAGACTTGCGCGGGGCGGACCTGCGGGACACCAACCTGCGGGCAGCCAACCTGTCTAAAGCGATTCTGGACGGGACAAAGTTTGACGGCGCGGACCTGTTCGAGGCCAACGTGAAGACCGACACAACCGGCGCAAGCTTCAAGGGTTCGCGCTTTAATAAAAAAGACTTGCTCCACGGGATGACCGGAACCCAATGGAGAAGCAAGCCTCCATTGGGTGCCCTGGGCCCCTATGGCGAGGCCGACGGGGTGGACTTCAACTTGAAACGCCTCCCCTACCGCATGAACGTGGCGCACATCAAGATGAACGGAGCGAACCTACAGGGCGCTCGATTCGGTATTGGCTGGATCTTCGACGACGCAGAGATGGCGGAGTTGGACGCCGCCAAGGTGCACATGGAGGGCGCTGGATTCGAGAACACCAACCTGGAGAAGGCTGACTTTCAGGGGGCCAACCTACGCGCCATCAAGGCCACAAACGCTCGCCTAAACGGCGCCAACCTGCGTCAGGCGGACCTAAGAGAAGCGCAGCTTCCCGGTGCATTCCTGGAAGGGGCTGACCTGCGCGATGCTGACCTACGCGGCGCGAACCTATTGGGCGCGCATCTGGACGGCGCCTTGGTCAAGGGCGCGTTGACCGACGAGAATACGGTCTGGCCCAGCTCGGTGGATGCCCAGACCCTGGGCGCGGTTCGAACCCCCTGACATCCTTAGGGCGATGCAGGACCTGCCAACAGCAGCTGCTCAGCGTCCTGCAAGGCTTGGTAGGGCCCGGCCAGCACCAGGACATCTCCTGCTTGTAGGGCTTGGTGGGAATCTGGTGCCTGGGTCTGGGTACCCGGAGAGCGAACACCCACGACTGTCGCACCCGTCTTGGCTCGCAAGTCCAACTGGGCCAAAGTCAAGCCGGCGCCCCTGGCATGGGGGAGCAGCGTCAGGGTCCGGGTTCCTTCGACGAGTCCTGGGGCGACCGGCAAAGACCCTCCAGCACTGGACTCCTCACTCAAGCGCGCCTCCAGAATGTCCAACACACGACCTGCACCGCTACGAAGCTCGGCGTCCGCACCTTCGGTCGCCCGCAGGGTCCACATCGCCAGGACCCCAACCAACACCAAGACCACCACTCCGGAGAGCAACCCGGTCGCCGGCACCAAAAGCGCCGCTACGGGCACGCCGAAGCAGAGCACCAGCAGGGTACGCACACCGCGCTGGAGCAGCACCCGACCTTGACTCTGGGAGTCGGGCAGCACGCGCTGAGCCAGGTGTTCGGCATAGCGACCGCTCCCACGAGCAAAGCCCAAAATGAGTGGCAGACCCAGAAGCAGGGTGAGCGCAAGCAACACCCATACGCTCTGACCAGGAGAGACCCCGACACGCTCCAGTTGAGTGCTCAACCAAGGGCGAGCGCGGTGCACCCCCAGGCCCAGTGCCACCGACAGCCCCCCGTCCAGGGCCAGGACCCAGAGCAGACGCTGACCCGGTGAGCGCTTGGGAGGCAAAGCTGGCTGACTTCGCAGCCGCTCTAACCAAGCAGCGTATAGAGAGAGTGAGCCCCGGATCCTCTGGGGAAGTGCATCCTCCAGCTGGTGCACCAGTCCCTCGGAGTGCCGAATCGCAATCGGTGTCGTAAACGAGGTCAGCACGGCCACAGTCACCACAATGGGCGCCAACTCTGGGGGCGCGACCCCGGCTTGGATCCCAATAGCCGAGAGGATGAAACCAAATTCCCCCACCTGACCCAGGGACAGGCCCGCTCGCACAGATCGGCGCAGTCCATTGCCCGAGAGAATCCCTGCAGAGCCCACACTGAGAAGCTGAACGACCAGCACCAGTCCCGAGACGACAAGCGCCACGGGCAGGTTGGCAAAGGCCAAGCGCGGGTCGACGCTCATCCCAATGGCCACAAAGAAGATGGCTGCGAAGATGTCGCGCACCGGTTCCATGGCGCGCTCGACATGGTGCCCTTCACCAGACTCTGCGACCAGCACCCCTGCTAAAAAGGCCCCCAGGGCCACCGAGTAGCCCAGCGACTCCGCCACAAAAGCCAGTCCGAAGCAAAGCCCCGCGCACACCACAACCAGCAGTTCCTTGCTGCCGAGTGCCTTGACCCAGCGAATCAATGGCGGAACCAGAAAAACCCCAAGAGCCAGGATACCGAGCAGCACAGCCGCCAAACGTACGACCACCACTGCCAGCGCCAAGGGTTCCAGGCCCTGCCCTGCTGCCACGGCGGTCAGCACAGCCGCCAGCACAATGGCCAGCACGTCCTGGACCACGAGCACGCTCATTACGTAGCTACGCAGTGGGCCGGTCACGCCTTGGCCGGTGAACACGTTGGAGACAATCATCGTGCTGGAGATCGCGATGGACGCGCCCAAAAACAGCGCACCTTGGGCGCCCCAACCAAGAACCGTTCCTATGCCGATCCCAGCCAAGAGCAGGGCCCCGACCTCGATCAACGCCGTGGCCCCTGCGGTCGGAAGCACCTTGATCAGGCGCTTGATCCGCAGCTCCAGGCCCACCACGAACATCACCAGTACGATGCCCAGCTCAGAGAGCGCGTGTGTGCGCTCTCCATCGGCAAAGACCGGAATCGGGATGTACGGCCCCACCAACAGCCCAGCGAGCAGGTAGCCCAGCACCGGCGGTTGTCCCAGCCGCTTGGCCAGGAGCCCCATACCGGCCGCCATGCTCAAGGCAATGCCCAGGTCTTGGACTAGGGCTAGGGAGGAGGACATGGCTGACTCGGAGCGAAGCGTAACCCTAACCCACAGCCCCCGACTCACTCACTCAATCACTCACCTCGCGACCAGCACACTGCCACCCCGTGGCACCACATCCACAACCACGGTCCCGTCTCCAGCAACCGTAAAGGTGCGCTCGCTCCCCTCCGGCCAGACCTCGACCAAAGTGGTCCCGGGAGAGAATGAGACCGGCATGCCGCTGCCTTCGAAGGCAGTGTGCGAGCTGTGGTCGTCGTTGACGTTGAGCACGACCAGGGCAACCTGGGTCTCGGTGGCCCTCTCAAAGGCGTAGATACCTGCATCCTCCTCCGCTCCCACACGGTCGCTGGCCCAACGGGTGTTGTAGTCCCCCCTTCTCAACGGCTCCAAGTCCTTGCGAAGAGCGATCAGGCCCTGGGTATGAACAAACAAGTCCCCATCTCTATCAAAGCTGCTCTCCCACATGGGCTCGCGGTTGGCCGGGTCGTTTCCACCGTAGAACCCCTGCTCTGTTCCGTAGTAGATGCAGGGAATGCCGTCCTCGGTCAGCAGGAAGAAGAGTGCAGACTTGAGGGCCGGGATGCTGGGCTGGTCGAACAGGAAACGCGGTATATCGTGGTTGTCAATGAAGTTGACCAGGATGTCTTGTGGCGCGTGACCTGCTCCGCGCAACTTTGGTGTTGCTCCATAGTTTTGACTGCGCAACGCCACAAGATCTTCGATCTTCGAGGTGGCACCGCTGTACTTAAAGACATCATCAAAGACTTGGAATTTCTGCGAGAAATAGAACACAGAGTCCACGCCCTGAAAGTCCTTGCCACCGCTGTTGTCGCCGTGCGAGCAGCCCACGAACTGGCCATCGCTGGACTGATAGGGGTAGCTGCCCAAGCTATCCGTCATGGTGTCGCAGGTGTAGCTACCGATCAGCGCGTCGCTGCCGTCAAAGGCCTCGCCGAACATCAGGAACTTCTCCTTGCCTGCGGCAGCCGCGTTTTGCCGAATGGCGGGTGCAAAGGTGTTCCAAAAGTCGTTCTCAACATGCTTGAGCGTGTCGATGCGGAATCCGTCCAAATCCGCGGTCGTGATCCAGTAGGTGAACACGTCGATGAGCGCCTGCTGCACTGCCGGATTGGTGGTGTCCAGGTCCTTGAGTCCGCCAGGAAAGTCCCCGCGCTCCACCTGGTCCCGCTGGTTCCAGTCGGTCACCCGTCCCCGACGGTTGTACCAGTCCGGATTGTGGAACTCCGCCGGCTCCGGCGGCATGCGGTTCAACTCGGGCATGTAGACCCACTCAATGGGCGCATCCCCGCTCTCCCCCAAGCTGGTCCAGCCCTGCACCCTGCGGTCATCGTAGGCGGGGTCCCACTCGGAGACAATCTCTAAGGGGTCGCCTTCGGCACCGGAGCCGTAGACTGTGCTGTCTGGGGCGCCGTTGCGGTTGATGTCGTAGTAAAAGAGCTGCCCGATGTGGTTCACGACGATGTCCAGGATGACCAGGATGCCGTTTTCATGGAGCACGTCTACCATCTCCCGCAGCTTGGCGATATCGCCAAAGTGCGGGTTCACACCCAAAAAGTCTTGGGTCCAGTATCCGTGGTACGAGGCCACGTCGGCGTCCTCTTCCACGTTGATTACGACAGGCGAGATCCACACAGTGGTGACCCCCAGATCGGTCAGATAGTCGACCTTGTCGATGACTCCCTGGTAGTCGCCGCCCATATAGCGGGCGAGCACGTCTGGATTCTGTGTGACGTTGTAGTCGTTGTTCACATCGCCGTTGGCGAAGCGGTCGATCAGGATCTGATAGATGACCTGGTCGCGCCAGTCGTCCACATGGGTCTTGATGACTGGGGGCTCCGAGTAGGCGCCAGGTTCTACACAGGCCAGCTGGCCGAGCAACAATACAGACAGCAACATCAACTTCTCCTCCGTCGCATCAACATCAGGGTGGCCAGGCCGAGAAGCCAAGAGCCACCCGCAGCGCCGCCCGTGCAGCCACAGTCCGGCTGGGTCACACCGGGCCCGGCTGTATCGGGGTTCCCGCTGTCCAAATCCGCGCACTCCTCTCCCAGCGCATCGCGGGTGTGCATCTGCAATGCATACAGCCCTGACCCAAAGCCCATCATGGGCGCCGGGCCAGCAAAGTCCCCGTTGGTGGGCTCAAAGAGCTCGGGCACAATCAGGTTGTTGGCTTGGGCCTGAGCGGTGATCCAGTCCTCGAGCGAGGCAGCTTCGTCGTAGCGGCAAGCCCGACGCAAGGCCTCGGCCACCCGCAAGTCGATCATCAACCACTCATAGCTGTCGTAAAGGTCCCCATCGTCGTTGCGCATAAACCCGCGGCCATGGGGTACGCGCAGCTCGGCGTCCCAGGCGGCGTAGCTGGTCTCAAAGGCAGCGGAGCGCGCGTCCAGGGTGCCGTTGTTGAAGGCGTCGACCGCGGCCAAGTCCAAGGCAGGGTCCCCGTTCTGCAGCTCCTCCAGGTTTCCGACCAAGACACCGTCCTGGGTCAGCAGCTGGTCTGCGATGGCCTGAGCCAGGGCCTGAGCATTGTCCCGGTACTCCTGGGCTCTGGAATCCCCTACCCGCTCAGCCATGTCGGCGGCCTCACGCAGGCCACGCACAGCCCAGGTGGAGGTGTAGGTGAAGTGCTTTTGGTTCCCGTTCCAGTGCTCCTCCCAGATCGAAGAATCCGGTGCAATGAGTCCGGTTGTTGGCTCGATCAGACGCACCAAAACATCGGCGGTCTGGTCGAAGAGCGCAGCGCTATGCTCCTGAACAAAGCCGGTATCGTCAGCATCCTTGACGTACATGCCCGCTGACCAGAGGTACAGGCCAAAGTTGTCGAACTCGATGTTGGGACCGTCCTGGTCCACATCGGTCCACTCCTGACCATTGCCATATATCCGACAGATACTCAAGGCATGGTCCATGCCACCCACGTAGGACGTCCACTCCCCGGTCTTGCCAGGCTGTATCTGAAACGCCAGGGCGTCCCTTGCTTCCTGGTGGTGGCCAGCGGCACTCAGGCCCCGGATTCCGTAGGCGCCATCGCGTACCCAAGCGATGTTCCAAATGTGTTGAAAAGAGCCAACCGGTGCAGACAAGGGCAAACTGGCCAGGACTTGGCCGTAGGCGTCTCCTTCCTCGCGAACCTGCCCCATCTTCAGGAAGGCCAGAGCTTGCAGGTAAACTTGGCGCTCGTCTTCGCTCAGGCCAGCTGGAGCCGCGCCTTCCGCGTGCCATGCCGTCCAAAAGTCTCGCTCCGACTCGACCAGTTCCGTGGCGCTTCGGCCCGCAATGTAGTCGCTCACCGCGCTTGTCTGGTCGCCCCAACCACTGGAAAAGGCCAGGACCACGCCGACTGAAGTGGCCTGGCCCGGGGCCAGGGTCTCGTCCCACTGAAAGGCGCCGATGCGGTCATCGCCAGAGGAACCCTGGCATGCGTCCAGATCCCAGCCTTGCTCCACTGCGTAAAAGGGATTGTTGGGGCTGCAGTCCTGGCGGCTAGGGGAGGTCAGGGGGACCAAGTCAAAGCCCAGGCTGCTGTTCTGTCCGGCAACGTAGAGCCCCTCTCCGCGCGGCTCAATAAACTCGTTCTCGTTGCTGGTGTCCCCTACCAATAGGTTGTGCAGAGAGAACAACGACAAGTCGATTGATTCGCTCCCCGTGTTCTCCACTCGGAGGATCTGGACCAGCACCGGAGCGTCCATGCCCATGGGAACAAAGGCCCACTCGGTCATGGTCAGCTCCCCTTGAGAGCGGTCGGCCCACATCAGCCCCGTCCCAGTCTCCATCCCATAGTCGTCGGCGCTACTGAGCCACTGACCGCTGCCATCCACCCGCAAACCAAAGGCGGAATCGTACATCAGGTCTCGAACAGGCTGATCTTCTGGGCTGTACTGCTGGTACAGGTGGTCGGAGAAGGTGTCGACCAGCGCCCCAGAGCTGTGGCCCGCGTTGAACACGGCCACGCCGTACCCATTGGCAGAGACCAGCTTGGGGTATGAGAAGTGGGGCTCTACGGCGCCAGCAGGGGCAGTAAGCAACACGGCCATGGAGAAAGCGAGAGGGAGCATTGTTCCACCGTCAGGGACAGGAAGGTAGACCATAGACCAGCGGATCGGGAATTGGTCACATCTTGAGGGTCAGGTTCACTCCAACTCGCAGTCCTGGCTGTTCTCCTCGCACTGCTCGTGGCAGAAGGCCTCGTCCACGGCTTGCACCACACTCTCCTTGACCCGACCGGTGGCCTGTTCCACGCGCACTCGAGCGCAACCCTGGGGGTCCTGGCATCCCACGCACGGGCTGCCCTGAGCGCTCATGCTCTGGCAATAGTCCACGCCAAAGTAGCTGGAGAGCTGAGTCGCACCGATCAATCCGGAGAGGGTCACCTCTCCTAAACTCTGGCCGTCGGGGGCTATCAGAGCGTCGATGCGCAGCTCCTCCATGTCCAGGGCGCCCAGATCACTGGCGAGGATGACGTGGCTGCCGATCCAGCTGACCTGAGGCAAGGGATAGTTAAAGTAGCCTTGTAGAACCTGCGTGCTCGCACAAAAGTCCTGGGCACTCGCGTCCACCTGGGCCAGGCTCAGGTGCCCTTGTTCGTCCATGCTCCCCCGAGCCCAAACCCAACCACGCAGTAGGCGTTCCAGCTCGGCGTCCTGACCCTTCGGGCCCCCCACCGTCGACTCTGCGAGCATCATCAAATCAAAGGACCGCGCGCTGAGCTGCTGCTGGGTGAGGCTCAACTCACCGCCATAGGCGCTGGTGACAAAGGTGCTCTCCACATATTGGCAGCCGGTGTCCAGCCACCAAGTGTAGGTGGTGTTGGCTAACAGGGGCTCTATGGGCCGGATGGTGACTGTGTCGGCGTCCAGGGAGAGTTCGGTCTCTACACCGATGATCGAGCCGTCGCCGTTGAACTCACCGTCGACAACGATCTGGATCTCCAACCCCAAGGCACTGACCTGTTCTTGGGGGGACGGGCTGTGTTCGCTGACCCAGCCACACTGTGACACGTCCCAGCCTGTGTCCGTGTTGGCAACGAAGTCATTGTTCAGGTTCCCACCGACGATGGCAAAGCCACCCAACCAACAACTGGCCAGCAAAAACAACAACATCGGGGTCTCCTCTTACTCCGGCCAAGTCTCTACATCGGCACCCCGGCCGCTCACGCCTAAATCATGCCCTAAGGGCAGGCAAGCCGCCAGCAAACGGCTCAGATCTCGGACCTATCCGTAGATTCCTGCGCTATTACGGGGCTGGCTTCCTGAGCAACCTTAGCCTGTTGCGCACTGAGTACAGGAAGTGCTGGCTCCGGTGGTGGACTCCATCAAGCTGTCCCCGGAGCGCACTGAGAAGCTGGGGGTGTTGACCCCGGTGCCATAGGTCTGCAACCAAGGCGTACTAGCCGCTGACAGCCTCTCAGGCGCACAGGCCAGGCTCGTGGAAGGTGTTTCAGCGAACCTTCTTCCACTCTCCATGATTCCAATTCACCGTCAGGACGTGGTGTCACGAGCGGCGACTAGAAGCAAGAGCCCAAGCGGGGCTTGAGGGTAGTGCGTGTTCGAAGAACAAGCTCAGAGAGGGGAAGAGTTTTGGGCTGCCCCGCAGCCCAAAACTCTTCCCATCAGACCCGAGCTGCTCGAGCTACTCCACCTCGATGTTAAAGGTCGCCTGGATGTCGTTGTCGCCCGGAATCGACGCAAAGCCACCTTCCGCGACGCTCTCCGCCAGGCCCTCGCGCTTTGTTGGCTCGCCATCCTCATAGGCCAAGTGGCGCAGGCTGACGACAAGCTCGCCACTGCCCCAAGCCAAGGTCTCGAACCTGCCGTTTAGGCCAATTGGCAGACCATCGGGGTCTTCGTCGGTGTACTCCTGGATGATCAAGGCGGCATCGTTGGCACCCGTGGCCGGGCTCTCCACCGCGGAGCCTGTATAGAAGAACTGGTGCTCATCTGGGAGTCCGCTGACATCGGGCGTGACCTCTTCCGCAGGATCTTCCAGTTCGTTCCAGAGCTCAATGTCTACCGTGTAGACTTGGGCGTCGTGGTCGTCATGGTCGGAGGCATCAGGCAGCAAAATGTCATCGGCGATGGGAGAGCCATCGGCCTCGGGATCAGCCCAGGTGAAGCTCAATGTGTCGCCTCCACCTTCAGGGGTGAACTTCAGGACCAGTGTTGTGATCTGGCCATGGTTGTGGTCGTGACCGTCATCATGCTCCTCAACATCAGAGCAAGCGGTCCCAAAGAGGGCGAGAAGGGTCAGTGGTGCCAAGAGGCGGGGGAATGTCATGGGGGTCTCCTTTGGGATCAAAAATCAACGCCGACCCGCACGTGGACAGAGCGTCCAGGCTGGTCGGCGTAGTAGCGAAGCAAGCTGTTGTAGTCACGATAGGCAGCGTTCAAGATGTTGCGGCACTGCACGCTGACCTGAGTAGGCCCAAGCTGTGCATTGGCACCGGCATTGAGCAGCGCGTAGGAATCCGGGGCGGGTGCAAAATCTGCAATGGAGTCAACCCGGGTCTGCTCGGCAACCCATTGCGTGCCAAATTCCAGCTCTGGACTGCTGAATGGGCCAAGAGGCGGCAGCCTGCCAAGCACGGTAAGGCTCAGGTTGTCTGCAGGGATACCGATGAGGCCGAGACCGCTGTCCGCGTCCACCCCGCGAACCAGTCCCCCTTGCAGCTCCATGGACACGAGATGCCCGCTCAGCAACGACACGCCGCCGTCTATTCCGTAGAAATTGGCATCCACCGCCTCATAAGTGTAGCGTGGCCAAGTCCCCTGGATGGTGACCTCGTAGCGAGGGTCGCCGCTCTGGTTTAGGTCAGGCGAGAAGTAGACATAGTCCTGTATCCGCTGGGCGAAGGCGCTCGCCTCGATCCGCACCCAGCCAAGCATCAGGGTGGTGGTCAACGTTCCAGTCCACGCCCTCTCAGCATCTAAATCCGGAGTTCCCAAGGCGAATACCGGAAATGAAGGTGCGGAACCGATCAAGAAGAGTTCGTCTGCATCCGGGAAGCGCCCAGTACTGGAGAGTTCCCCCTTGATGTCAAGGGTCTGCGGGATGGCATGAAGTTGGGCACCGAGAGACACCGAGCCGGCCCGAAAGGAGTCCGGACAGCGTGCATTCGCCTCGCCCACCTCACACACCTCCTCACCCAGTGTCTCCCTGCGCTCATGCCTCCCAAAGTCCGCCAAGGAAAGGTAGGTGCTGCGATGGAGCCCGTCCATGCGCGCTCCGGCCTCAATGTCTACGCGCCGAAGGGTCAAACGCTCGACCCAGTAGACCCCGCCTCCAAAGGAGCGATAGTTCGGAAGAAGGGAATACCCCCGGTAGATGTTCTCTTGGAAGCTTGCCTGAAAACCCAGTCCACCCTGCAGACTCCCCACACCCAAGTCCCGCTCTTTCGGGGCCAGATGGACGTCCAAAGAATGGGTGCGGAGCACGAAGCTGTACTGCGGTCCCCCTACCGTCGAACGCACCTGGCTGTATTCGCGACGGTGGTTCCGTTGAAAGGCGTAGCGGGCCTCGATCTTCCCCCAGCTCTCACTCCGAGCCCCCTTAAGGATCCCGATGTCATGGGCTGCGTGCTGGTAGGCACGATCGATTGCGTAGTCCGCCTCCCAGGACGACGCATTCGCGGGACCGAGTTCAAGCTGCTCAAGAAACTCCGCAGGGGTGGCCGAGGAGACTCCGTAGAAGGAACCACTCTTTAGGTCGTTGTGGTGCCAGGACACCTCCAGGTTGGTTCGCCCAACGTGGTACCCGACCGCCCCACCCAAATTCCAGCTACGCGAGGCGGTATTACCCAAAACGTATTCAGGTGCCCGAAGACTAGCCCCCAGGCTGCCGTTGCCCTCGAGCCTGAACGACCACTGTGGATGTGCTTTCGGAACAGCGTCCAAACGAATCGCGCCGTAGGGTCGCATCCCGTTGCTCTCAAAAGCAGCAAGAGCCCGCCCCTGCAGACCGGGCTCCCTGCTCAGCGGCGGAGGCTTGACTAGAATCACGCCCCCAATCGCATCCGCGCCGTAGCGAGACCCTGCAGGCCCACGAATGACCGCGATTGAGGCAGCAGAGAATGGGTCGATCTCTGTGGGATGGTCCGGTCCCCAGTTTTGGCCCTCATGACGAACGCCGTCGAAGAGCACCAACAGACGACGCTCCTGGTGGCCCCGAATGATGGGTTTCGCGCTGTCCATGGTCGTCGGTGCCGCGTAGACCCCCGGCACCCCTTTCAGGATCTCGGCCAAGCCCTCTCCACTCTGAGCGTCCAGGTCGTCTTGCTGAAGGGTTGTCTGGGCCTGGATCGACTCACGATCTACGTCGGCTGCATGCACGACCATGGCCGCCCCGCTCGGACTGGACACATCGCTGGTGACCGGCGGCGTAAAGTGGAACCAAACCCGGGTCGTGGCCTCGATTGGGCGGCCGTTCTTTGAAGCCGGGACAAACTCCAGGTGGCTCGCAGCTTGGAGTGCAGCGCTCTTGAAGACCTGCGGACCCGACTCAAAGTCGATGCCCAAAACCTGGCCCTCAGTGCCCACCCGCACCAAAACGCTCACCTTGGCATCCTCCCCTTCTTCTAAAGCTTCCCCTGGGTACTGCAGCGGGACTTGGTGCTTGATCCGAGGAGCAACAAGGGCGGTCATGGGCAACACACCCCCCCCTTGTCGTTCCTGTGGTTCCGCAGCGTGACCAAGGCCCCCAGCGCTCATCCAAGTCACGGCCAGGACAAGAGCTGGGCTTGCATGGGGGCGACCCATGTCACTCTTCCAAGGCGGCAGGCACATGCGCCAGTAGGAAGCGGAGGGTCCCGGCGCCCTCTGCCCTTTGGAGGGTGAGGAGGTAGGGCACTGTGTCCTGTCCATCGTTCACCAATTCGCCAGAGACATGGTGCTCTACAATTACCGATGGACACGCCGAGAGAGGCCCTTCAGGTCGGCTTTCGATACTGAGGCCCTCTCGATCAACAAAACCCTCGAAGCTGTCTGCGCTGTCGAGCATGACGACGTAGTTGCCGTCCAAGGCCACCGGAAAATGCACGTAGCCAGGAACATCCCCAGACAAGTCCACTTCAACGACCTCCATTAAAGGGGCATTGCTCACCGCGGCGAAGCCGCCGGAGCCGTCTTCCCAGGCCCCCAGGGTCTCGGCGACCAGCGTCGCGTGAATGTGGTCGGTGTGCTCAAAGAGTTCGCAGAGGGCTGCCGAGTCGAGCACGCAGTTTGTTGGATAGCCTGCCTGTTGCCGGTAGCCGCTCTCGCAAGCGCAGCCATCGTCGGTCATTGCGCCGTGGCCTGCACACTCATCTGCACTCGTTAGCTCGCAGGCTGCCCCTTCGGAACCAATCCGACAGAGGGATCCGCTCTCGCACAGGTCGATGTGGAGCAGGCCGTCCACACAGTTGCCAGATGCGGACCCGTCTTCCGAACAGCTCGCCTCGTTCAGCGAGCAACCCACCGTTTCGTCCGCGCAGGTCGCGTTGCGCTCGTCGAGTTCCACGCAGGAGTAGCCATCCAAGCCACAGTCCGTGCTGTGCAGATGCCCAGCCATCTCGTCTACTGCGTGGCAGCGCTCCAGAAGCGTGCCGCTGCAGAAGGTGTCTCCGCTGGTTTCCAGATCACAGACGCGCCCGTCCGGGTCGTCAACCGAGGTACAGCCAAGGTGAGCGAACAAGAAAATGAAGAGCAAGCCGTTCAAGCATTCCGTCCAGACTGGGCCCATCTACTACTTCAGTAGTATCACTATTGCAATCTAATTGCTTTATGACCCTCACGCACAAGCGTAGCTCGGGTGCCTCCCAGTTCTGCTGTCTTGGTACACCGCATTTAGTGAACCGAACCACCACGCCCCCGCGCTGCGCCACAACCTGTTGCACTGAGTGGCTGGCAGAAGGTGCTTAACCAAGCTCCGGGAGAAAGCAGCTGGATCCTGGATAGTCCACGCGCGCAGGCCCCTCATTTTCCAGATTTCAAGGCCATGCGAGTCTGCGGTACAGCATCACTGCCCGGCTCCAGCCTGCGCGCGTGCCAGAGACTTTTCCCAGACCTGGATGTAGCCCTCGGCCGAACGGAAAAGCGGCTCTAGGTCTTCGTTGGTGGCACCATCCTTCCGAACGTCCTCTATGTACTCGGGGATCAGACCGATGTGCGCCATACCTTCCAAGCCAAAGTCATAGGTGCGGTTGCCTGCCACAGCTTCGGTGAAGGTGATGTCGCCCGCCACGGAAGTGAAGGGATACGTGATGGGGTCAACCTGGTCGGTGCAGGAAGAGTCCTCGCCAAAGCGGTTGCGCGGGCCGCCAGCAAACCCATTGTAGTCAAATCCAAACCCCAAGCTGGGGTGCCCACCAGCGTCGATCTTGCGCTGCAAACGGTCGTTGTAGCCGTTGAGTGCCGCTCCAGGATTGGCAGGGTCGTGGCATCGACCGAAGTTGCCGAAGGTGGTGCCCCCCAGAGCAAAGATCTTGCCGTCCCAGTCCCGTCCGTGGGTGCCGACGGCCGGGTAGTCCTGCTCCTCCAGCATTTCGATGGCGCGCACGTAGGACCACTTGGGCAGATGGTCGACCTCGAGAATCATGCCGCGCTGCATGATACCGTTGATCAGATGCTCGCCCACTGGGGTGAGGGTGCCGTTCTGGCAATACGCCCCTTCGAGTCCGCCTTCGGTGAGCGCCCGTACAAATGGCAACAAGCTCTTGATGGGATCAAGCGCCACCTCCGAAAAGTCCTCGGGAGCGGGGCTGTCGTAGACATCCCTCGGTTCAAAGAGCCCAGAAAAGCTGACACTTCCACCGTCAAAGTTGCCCGGAACGTCCTGGGGACAGTCGAGGGTCTGGTTGGTGTAGTGACCGGAGTTCACAAGGTTCCCAACCTCGATAAACCCATCGCTGCCGTCGCCTGGGGAAAAGGCGTTGTCGTACTTGTGGTTGGGAAAGAGCGCCCGGACGCCCTGCTCGTAGTAAATATCGAGTTGCTCATCGACGTAGGCTTCATCACAGACTGGACCGCCCTCTCGGGGGGTGAGGTGGCAGTTGAACAGGTCGGAGACCTCGATGCCTAAGACCACGGCCATGCGGCCCTGCTCGATGACTGAGCGTGCTTCTTCCGGGGTCTTGACCACGCGAAACCACCCTTCTCCTGGGCCGCCAGACTGGGCATCGATGTAGCGCTCCATGTCGTAGACGCCTTGGATCTGACGGTCGGCGGCGGTCATGTCCTCACAGTCGTAGCGCGAGGGAGCCCATCCTTCGCCGACCGTGATGTTGCAGACCACCGAGTTGCTCGTGGCGTGCTGCACGACCAAGCGCAGGCCAGCCAAATAGCTGCGCTCCAGCCACTTGTAATACTGGGTCTGGTGGGTGGCGTACTCATTGGAATGGGGCCAGTCCGGAAAGTCGGGGTAGCCTCGCTGGTCGTGGTTGTCCTGGGCCAGCTCGCCCGCAAGCATCTGCGGCAGGACTTCCGTCAGGTCACCGCCGTTTCCCTGCCCGTCGTAGACCGAGCCAAAAAAGTCTTGTCGGCCCATCTCTCCGTGCACGACGTCGCAGTCCCCAAGGGCGTGGGTAACGCCAAGGGGATGGAAGGGGGCACCGTGGTACATGCCGCCGCCAAAGCCGAAGTTGGTGAGGATGTGAGAATGAGCATCCACAAAGCCATAGACCTCGCCGTCGTCCCAGGTGGTCCGGCCAATCTCACCGGTAGCGTTCAGGGAAAGCTCCGGGTAGGTCGCGCAGCCTTCCGTGGCCTCTAAAACCAGCCGCGCAGCCTTGCGGTCCAGGTCGGTGGTGGCATCTTTGTCCAGCCAACGGCCTGTGCGCTCATTGACCAGGGCCAGCTCATCGCCGTGCTTGGCGTGGGAGGTCAGTGTCCACTGAGCGGCAGAGATGTAGGCGTCGTCAACAAGCGTCACATCGGACTCCAACTCGGTCTGCCGCAGCATGACCTCGCCATCGGCGACAACGTAGCCCCCGTCGGGATCATAGAGCAGGTAGCTGGCCAAGTCCGCGGGCTGGAAGCGGAAGGGTGTGGCGTCCTGAGCTGAAGCTGCAGTGAAGGCTACCTCGGCGTCCGAAGACACCAAGTACTTGCCCCCGCTTCGTACGGCATAGCAGCCGTGGGCTTGACTGTAGACGTCCAGGTCAGCTGGGGCTTGGGTGGAACAGCCAAGGGGCGCCAAGGCGAGCAGCGGAAGGGCGAGGAGTTTCATGCCAGGAGTTTAGTCGGATCATCCCCTGGCTGCGTCCGCTGTGTGACCTTTCAGGGCCGGTAGCTCTGCGAGTTCATCCACCACTCCACTCCAACCCCTATCGTGTGTGTCCTGGCCTGGGCCCGCTGATCGACGGGGTCAAACCAAGCCTGCGCATCAGAATTCAGACGCGTCGTCGTGTAGATGCCGTAGACCATCGGCCTGGAAAAAGTGCCCTTGGCGGGGGTGATCTGAGGAAAGACGCTGAGCTTGGTGACCTGGGGTACGTCCAGACGCTCCGAACGGGGGTTGATCCCGTTGGGTCGCAGGACTTGATGGCTTGCCTCCAGCCCTACGCTGACGTGGGCACCCAAGTGGACGGTAGGGCGCAGAACCAGGGCCATCTCCATGCCGTCATCCGCGTCGACAGACTGACCGTCAGCGTCCATAAAGCTTCGACCGTAGCCGCCAAAGGCCAGCGAGACCCTGTCGGTCTGGTGGTTCATGCCCAGGGCTATCAGAGTCTGACGAGCCGCCCGAACGGTGTAGTCCGGAGCCAAGCCAGTCGTGGGTATGGAGAGCTCCCCGGTGCTAGCCAAACCGCGGGCATGGCGAACCCACAAGTGGACAAAGCTATCGGGAGCCCACCCCCAAGCCGAGAGCTGACCGCCTAATACGGCACCGCCGTCCTGGGGCAGCTCCTGGGTGAAGCGGTCCTCGATCAGGCGAGCGCCTTCGGGCAGATGGTGGTGCTCGCCGTAGACCCGGGCCCGGAGGGTCAGACTCTCAGCGAGGGTGTGCACGTATCCGACCCGGGCACTCAGGATGCGGCGCTGGCGGTCCAGGACCAGGACAGGGTCTCCTCCCACGCCCCCGGGCTGAGGCAGAGTCCACTCCTGCACCTGGTAGTCCCCGCCCGCGACGCGGTTCACGCCGCCATGGATGCGGGCCTCTAAGCCATCGCGCTCAGCCTCTACGCCGCCACCCAAGGTGTTGAGCTGGTCCAGAGGCCAGAAGTTGAGCAAATATAGGTCGTCGCCCCGATACATACGCGAGCCGGCCCAAAAGCGCAGGGTTGTGTCCGCCGGTCCCTGGAGCGAGGCCATTCCATAGAGGTTTCGCAAGGCCATGTCGGCATCCCACTCGCCGTCATAGTGAAAGGGCAAACCAGAGATCGCAGGGGTGATGAGAACCCGAAACTCAGCCCCATCGTCCAACTCACGCTTCCAACCAAAGTCCAGTTCCGCATAGGGGTCTGCCTCCAGTCTGGGACCAAAAGCGACGACGTTGACCGACTGACCGGCCCCGCCATCCAGGCGGCTTGCACCCTGTGCACGGCCGTACGAGCCGACCACAAAACTGTCGGTGGCCTGGGCGTGGCTAATGCCGCTCCAGGTGGAACTCAAAGCAATGCTCAACAGCAGTGTCACGGGACCTCCGTGGGCTTGGACCGGCCACTGAGTGGGCAGTCACAAGCCCGGCAGTCACAGGCCGTCTGTTCAATCCAGCCAAGTGGGATTAGGCACCCGCTTCGTTCAGCGGTGTCCGGCAACCTCTTCTGCACCAAACGCTCCCAGCGGGCTCTACAGACTCCCAAGGGGTAACCCTTGAGGCGCTCACTTTAGCAGCGCAGCTTCCAAGCTCTGGCCCGTTCGAATTTGGAGCAGTTTGACCCCGGCTGCAAGAAGAATGGGGAGGATCTGAGCATTGAGTTCCTCTGGGCCTACACCCACAGGACAGCGCAGGATGAGTTCGTCCCCCTGCACCTTCGGCGCAAAGGCTGTCAGGAGCTGAGCTGCGTCCTGAAGCTCCCCTTGGATCTGCACCCGCACCATGCCCCGGCGTTCGGTGACCTGATCCATCGCTCCAGCCCGCACGCAGCGGCCAGCGTCCATGCGCACCACGTAGTCGCAGCTCTGCTCCAGTTCGGCCAAGACGTGCGAACTGATAACCAAGGTACAATTTTTGTTCTGGGAGACAAACAAGCTACGAAGGCGCTTGACCTGGTCGGGATCCAGGCCCGCAGTAGGCTCGTCGAGCAACACCAGCTCGGGGCTGCCCAAGAAAGCCTGGGCCACGCTGACCCGACGGCG
>CAJQPC010000289.1 GCA_905480105.1 uncultured bacterium
CCAGCCCAGAACCTCGGCCTTTAGGTCGCGGCCATCCAAGCACTCCATGGTGAACCAAAGGCGACCATCGTGCTCACCGTTCTCATGGACTCGCAAAATATGTGGATGTTTCAGGCCTTTTAGAGTCTCAAATTCCGCTACAAAGCGCTGTCGCAGCTCGGTGGAGCTCAACCCGCCGTGCAACATCTTCAGGGCCTTGAGAGAGCCGTCTCGGCTGTCGCGCACCCGCAGGACGGTCGCCATACCGCCACGCCCCAGCGTCTCCAGGACCTGATAGGGACCAATGTTTGCGCCGGGTGAGGTGTCCGGCTCTGGCGGTGGGGGGGCCATCGTCTCGCCCTAAAATCGGGTGTGGCTGCCGTGCGAAAGAAACCCGGCCTATAGTGCGTAGCCCGCTGATCCAAGCTCGAAAAGCCCCACCTGAAAAAGGACCTTCCGTGCAAGTCGAAGCCTACGCCGCCACCGACATCGGCCCCGTGCGGGATAACAACGAAGACGCCTGGCTCATCGACCTGGACGGCGGCCTCTTGGTCGTAGCCGACGGCATGGGCGGACACGCCGCTGGCGAGGTGGCATCGTCCATCGCCGTCCAGACCATCCAAGAGATTCTTTTGGGCGGCGAAGACCCCGATGAAACCCGGCTATCCACCATGGTGGATGACCCTGCCGACGCACTGCGCGAGCGCCTGCGCTACGCCATGAACCAAGCCAGCGTGAACATCCGCCGGGAAGTGGAGCTCAATCCCAAGCATTCCGGGATGGGCACCACCTTGGTGGTCGTCGTCTTGGACAGGGACCAGGCCCACTTGGCGCATGTGGGCGACTCCCGCGCTTACCTGTTCCGCGACGAGCGACTCATGCGCTTGACCCGCGACCACACCGTCGTGCAACAAGAAGTGGACGCCGGGCGCCTGACTCCTGAGCTGGCCCGCGTGGTGCCCCACAAGAACATTCTGACTCGCAGCGTCGGGTTTCACGGGAGTGTGGAGCCAGACACGAGCACGCGTTCCCTGATGCCTGGCGATGTTCTTGTGTTGTGCAGCGATGGCTTGAGTGACCCGGTCGAGGACAGCACGATCGAAGCCCTGTGCGTAAAGACCCACATCGAGGATCTCGCTGGCGCCTTGGTACAGGAAGCCCTCAAGTCTGGTGGCCAGGACAACATCACCGTGGTTGTCGCCCAGCTGCGAGAAGATGACTGAGCCCGCCGCGTCCCATGAGCCCCCGGTCGAGACAACAGCCGAGGCGCTGCTCAACGCTCCGGCACCCTTCGGCAAGATCCGTGGCGTCCTGGTGACCATGGCAGCCTTCTGGGCCCTAATGAGCCTGGTGACCGTTTATGGGAACACCCATCTTAGCGCGGAAGAGCTTGGCGACATCCCACTGTGGGCCACCGTTGCAGCCCCAGCTTTTGTGGGGGTCTTCTCCGCATTTGCGGCGTGGCGCACGCGCTCCGGAGACCGCCAAGGTTGGGGTATCGGGGTCAGCACCATGGCCCTAAATCTGCTGGGCTGCGTGACCGCCCCTCTGGCCGTCTGGGGGATTCTGATGCTCTTTAAGCCAAACACCAAGGCACAGATGCTCGGGGGCCGCTTTGCCAGACCCCTTTCTTCAAAGCGCTCCGCTGCGGCGCCGCCCAAGCCCTAACAGACCGGTCAGCCCCAGGGCCCACCAGCCCGAGGAGCTGCCCTGACTGCAGCCGCCGCACGCCGCAGATTGGCCACCGCCACTGTTTTCGCCACGGTCCCCGTCCGTATCAAGCAGCACGCCGGAATCCGTGTCTGCGTCTGAGTCCGTGTCTGAGTCTGAGTCTGCATCCGTGTCGCTGTCCCCCTCCAACTCAAACGCCACGTGCTCCTCTAAGAACTCCAGCTCGCGGTCGATCCGCACCACCGCCGCGGCCGGTTTACCCGAGTCGCAATCAGGCTCTCCACCGTCCAAGTCGAACACGAAAGTGTTCACCCCGACCAGCTCCCAACTATCGGTGTCCGGGTCCTGCCAGATCGCCGCTCCACCGGAGTCCCCGTTGCACACGTTTTTCGATTCCCCGTCCGCATAGGTGAAGGCAAAGTTGTTGTCGTAGTAGTAAATGGGGACATTGACTTTTCGCCGAGTACCGCCACTGTTTGCCCGGTCCGAGTCGGTCAACCCGTAGCCCACGTAGGTGAGATTCTCTCCCACGTCGCTCTGAACCAAGTACTCCGTGTTCAGGGCCATGGTCCCAAAATCCTGGATACCGGACTCCAGGTAGAGCACGGCGATGTCGTGCTTGGCGGTCTGCTCGCTGTAGTCCGGGTGGCTGACCATCGACTTGATCTCCGCATAGGCCTCCCAAGAGCCTTCGACCTGGTCGGCCACCACGAAGTACAAGGTGTACCCAGCGTCCTGGTAGTCCGTGGCGGCGGCCACGCAATGGGCTGCGGTGATCACCCGCCGAGCGGCGACCAGCGTGCCGCTGCAGAAGCTGCCTGCAAAGCCCGCCTTCTCCGCCACAAAGGCGCCCACCTGCTCGTAGGGATGGCCGCTGACCTGGCTCCCACCAACGATAGGTGGAGGCGTGGTGGCCAGAGCCACGGACAAGAACGGGGAGATCAGCGGCATGGAGACACGGTCCTCTGGCCCCACTCTACGGTACAAAACGGGCGACCGCTGAGGGTACGCCCAAAGGGCTCAGCGGCGGCGGCGGCCCATCAACACCAAGCCCGCGGCGGCGAGCAGGCCCAACAAGCCACCAGAGCCGGGCTGCGTCGTGCACCCCAACGGGCCTGCGCCAGACTCGCCGTTAAAGGTGGGCCGCGGCGGTCCAGCGGTGTCACCGGTCTCCCAGTTGGGATCGCTGTCTGCATCCGAATCGGCATCCGAATCGGCATCCGAGTCCGAGTCCGTGTCGGAGTCCGAGTCAGCGTCCGTGTCCGCGTCCAAGTCGCCCGCGGGCACGTAGTCGGTGATGAAACTCCACTGGCTGTCCACACGGGAGGAGCCAGCAGCAGCTCCAGGACGTTCGCAGTCCCCGTCGCCGCCGTAGACATTGTAGCCAAAGGAGTTGGCGCCCACGAGCTTTTGGGTACCGCCCAAAGTCATCAACGCAGCGCCCCCGGAGTCGCCGGAACAGATGTTTTTGATCGTGCCCGAGTCCCCGCTGTAGGTGTAGATCACCGTGGTGTCATAGCCGGCGTAGGGCACATCTACGGTGCGCTTGACCCCACCGTCGTTGCGGTTGTCCGAGGTGATGCCAAAGCCCACGTAGGTCACGTTCTTCGTGGACCAAGAGTTGGTCGGAGCGGAGCGGTTCACCGGCATGGGGGTGATGGAGGTGATGGAAGTCTTCAACTCCAACAGCCCCAGGTCGTGCTGCAGGTTGTTGGTGTTGTAGCTGGGGTGCTCGATGCCGCGCTTTACCTCGGCGTAGTCCTGCCAAGAGCTCTCGTTGTACACGTCACTGGCGGACACGAAGTACACGTCCCAACCCGCGCTCCAGTAATCATCGGCGGCCTCTACGCAGTGAGCCGCAGTAATGACCCACTTTTTGGTGACCAAGGTGCCGGAGCAAAAGCTGCCGCCCGAGTTTCCTGAGATGGCCACCATGGAGCCCACAGCAGGGAAACTACTGGTAGAGCTGCCGTTGACGATCGGCGGCGGCGTGTTGGCCAGAGCAAGGGACGTAAACAGCAGCATGGATCCTCCGAGGAACCCGAGTAGGCCCCAATACTATAGGCAGCCGGACCTGGAAGGGCCACTGCGCCGTACTTGCCGCGGTACAGCCGCGGGCGCTCATCGGCGGCGGCGCACCATCAACAGCCCTGCGACCAGGGCCAAGCCCAACCAACCGGCACCCGGAGCAGGCGCACTAGAGCAGGCTCCTGCAGCACTCAGAGAAGTGGTGTCCACCGGGGAGGTGGGCCGCTCGTCCCTGTCACCGTCATCGGGCACCACATCGGTGTCCGTGTCCGAATCGGTATCGGAATCCGCGTCTGAATCCGAGTCGCTATCGGTGTCGCTGTCGCTGTCCGTGTCCGCGTCTCCGTCCGAGAGCTCCACAAAGTCGGAGATCCAGTCAATGTGGTTGTCCACGCGGGTCGCAGCACCAAAGCCAAGGCATGGGTCCTGGCTGTTTCCGTCGCTCTGCACAAAGCTGTTCACGCCCGCCAACACCAGCTCACCGTCGACCTTGAGCAGTGCCGCGCCCCCCGAGTCGCCCGAGCAGACGTTCTTCGGGTTGTTGGGGTCGTCATGGTAGGCGTAGATGAAGCGGTCATCGGCACCGTAATAGGGCACATCCACTGTGCGTCGCACCCCAGAGGTGCCGTCGCCCCCCCCAAAACCACTCGTCACGCCGTAGCCGACGTAGGTCACATCCTTGTTGGCCCAGCCGTCCCTTGGGGCCACATCGTTGACCAAGTAAATGCCCTGGTCGCTCAGGGACTCGGAGAGCTCCATCAGCCCAATGTCATGGTCCAGAGTGTTGGCGTTGTACCCAGGGTGTGGGATCAGGTCGATCGCCTGCGCGTAGGTGTCGATGCTCGACCAGCTGTCCCCAACGATGAAGAAGGTGGCCAGCCCGTAGTCGTCTTGGTACTGCTGGGCAGCTTCCAGGCAGTGGGCTGCCGTGAGCACCCACCTGGCGTCGATCAAGGTGCCCGAGCAGAAATCGAAGGTGGAGCTGCCACCATCAGACATGGCCAGCATTCCCACCTGAATGTGATCAGAGGTCGGGTTTCCGCCAACAATCGGGGGGGCTTCCTGTGCAAGGGAAACAGCGCTCATCAGCCACAGCATGGGGACTCCAGGTCAGTGATGACATTAGGGTAGACCTAGAAAGAAGGTGCAGATGCAAAGCCCACGTCATGCCAGCCCTAAGGAAAAAGAATACCCGCCACAACGCCCCCAATGAACAGGATGCTGATCATGGAGTTGAGCTGGAAGAACGCCTTGTTCATGCGACTCAAGTCATTGGGCCGCAGCAGCCAGTGCTCCCAGATGAGTATCGCCACAATTATGGCAGTTCCAATCCAATACGGCCATCCCAGATCGCCCACAAAGGGCAGCCAAGCCATCAAACCCACGGTCACCACATGGAGCAGGGCAGACACGATCATCGCGCCCCTTAAGCCCAGCTTGGCCGGGATGGAGTTCAGGCCCTTGCCCGCGTCAAAGTCCGCATCCTGGCAGGCGTAGAGAATGTCGAAGCCCGCCACCCAGGTGCCCACGATGCCGCCCATGACAAGCGAGCTGGCGCTCACGGAGTCCAGGATGGCGACCGCTGCACACACCGGTGCCAGCGCCAAGGCCAAGCCAAGAAACATGTGGCACAAGGCAGTAAACCGCTTGGTCAGCGAGTAGCCCATGACCACCGCCAGAACCAAGGGAGAGAGCATCAAACAGAGCGTACTCAGGCCCCAACTGGCCAACACGAACACCAGCGCCGAGCCCCCCGTAAAGGCCCAAGCTCGGCCCAGGGAGATGCGACCAGCGGGGATCTCCCGATCGGCTGTCCGCGGGTTCGCCGCGTCTATGTCTCGGTCAGCGATGCGATTAAAGCCCATCGCTGCGCTCCGGGCCGTGACCATGCACACCAGAATCAACAGCAAGTCCAGCAACGCAAAGTCCGCGTGGCGCCAGCTCATCAGGGCGGCCGCCAACGCAAAGGGCAGGGCGAAGATGGTGTGAGAGAGCTTGATCATCTTGCTGTAGGTCTTGGCTTGCTGAAACACGTCGCTCAATCTCAGTTATCGGAAGGACTGAATGGGACCGCCGCCCCGGGCAGGATCGGTGGGCACAACATGGGCACACTGACATAGCGAGTTGTTCGAATGAACACCCGAGCGGGTGCCGTATCTCTTGCGCAGCCGGAAGCCGACTCCTGGGCCAGGATGGCCAGAGCCCTTGGAACCAGACTTAGGGGACGCGAGCAGAGCGCGACTCCGCACGGCGCGAGTCCGAAGGACTGCACCGGGACTTGATCAGTGCTTGGGCGGGCTGTCCTGTGTCACTGATGGGGCAAAGCTCTACTGACCGACTGCATCGGCCGAACCCGCAGAACCCGCTTCAACAAGCTCAAGCAACCTTCCGTCCGCCGGCACTTCCTCGCCAAGATCCGACAGCCATAAAATCATGAGCGTTGTCCCCACGATCCCGCACGGGGCCAGGAAAGGCATGAACAAGATGCCGACTCCGGAGAACAGGGGGATCAGCAAAATGGAAACGGAAGCGCCGAAGAAGAGCAGGTGCCTGTCTTTTAGGAACCGCAGCTTGTCGCCAAACGACCACAAACGAACCGTGCCCACGTAATCCCCAGTAAGCAACCAGACGTGCAGGACTGACACAACGTAGCCGACAACAAACACCCCGATGATTGGCAAGGGCCCAACAAACACAACGAAGAGTGCCTCTCCTATCCCCCACAAAACCCAGTGGAGACAGGTGAGAAGGATGTTCCGCAGCGCAGCCCCCCAAGAGAATGGAGGCTGTTGGTAGCCTGACCACAGCCGTTTGCTCTCGCGCTCTTCGACATCCTCTAAGAAGAACTCAAGAAGGGGGCCTATTGCCAAGTAGCCCCCACCCATGCCAAAGACCAGGGCCGCAAACACGAGCACGAAGATAACAAATGCCCCCGCGCAGGCCAGAAGCACGCCCTTCAAGCCGCCAACCCCTAAACCAGCCACCCCCATTGCGACCAACGAAGCCCCCACCGTAACGGCCAGGACCACTATGAAGACAACCCCCAGGAACACGGGCGGGAAGAGCCACTTCAAGAGCCCGGGGTTGGATTTTATGAACCTAAAGCCAATCAGAGGAATCCGTATTCCCCATAAAATCTGCTGAATAAATGAACCGTCGAGAGCCTTTCTAAGCCGAGCCTTTTCGGCATCTAAGCGCTCATGCTCTCGCTGCAATTTTTGACTCTTCATCTCTTTTCCATCCCGTCACATCGGGCGTTCGCACAGTACCATGGACAAACCTTCCCATAGCACTCTCACCCTAGCGGGGATGGAAGACCCAAGGCGGAGTGCTGGCGTTCAACCGCGGATGCCCAAGGTTCAGCGGGGTCTGGCACCCGAATCAAGCCTATCGTGGCTCCGAGCACCAGCTCCGCCACCACCCCCACAACGCGCCCACCCCCATGCGTCGCCGCCAGCAACCAGGTCTCCAGCGGAACCTCCGGGAAGTGCTGCGCCAGAATGCGCACTTCCCCCATCACATCCAAACTCTGCCCGCTGGCCGTGGAGTCCGTGCCCAGAGCCAGCGGAATGCCCCGCGCCACCATGCCAAGCACATCGGGCAGCATCCCAGTAATGTGCAGGTTCGAGCTCGGGCATAGCACCACTGGTGTTCCGCGTTTGGACAGCAGATCCAGGTCTTCATCCCGGGTCAAGGTGCAGTGCACCAGGGCCACCTTGTCCAAGAGCCCCAAGCGCTCCAGGTACTGCACCGGTGTGCAAGCGGGGGGCTCAAACGCAGCGCGGTTGCGTCCCAAAGAGTCCAAGACATCCGCCCAGGGGCCGGTGCCATCCAAAACAAACTGGCGCTCAGCAGGGTCCTCGTCCAGGTGCAGGGTGGCCAGGGCAGGACCTGTTCGCGATGTGATGGCCGCCACCAGCAGCTCAGGGGAGCAAGAATAGGGCGCATGGGGCACGGCTTGTAGATGGAATCCTGCCGGCGCGGGTCCTTGGACCAGGGCCATCTTCTCCGCACAGTCTTGGGGGTCAATGCCCAGGAGTTCGTGGTAAACGGCGCCGCTCAGGGAACTCTGGCCAAGCGCAAGGTCCGTACAGCGAGCGTTGCTGACCTCGCCGACGGACTGGGTCCCGGATGCTTCCAGGGATGCGATGCCTTGGGCAATGGCCGCCGCTTGTTCAGCGGGACTCTGGCTCCTTCGCTGCCCCATCAGACCGCGTACCCAGTGGGGCAGGCCCTGGCCGCCGGGCTGCTGCAGACCGCAGAGCTCCAGGTGGGTGTGGGCGTTGACCAGGCCGGGCATGACCAAGCCCGGCGCACAAGGGCCCGTGGCGGGACCAATGTGGGTGATCAGACCGCCCACCCGATGGATCTCAATGTTCCGAGCCAGACCGGTGGGCAAGAGCGCCCACTCCGTCCGAAGGATCTCAGGCACGGGCGCGCTTGTCCGCACTCCAGGCCGGCTTGGTCAGCGCACCACCCGCAGGCTGGAAGTGCAGGTCCCGGCGCAGGGGTTCGCGGCCAGCCTCGCGCAGGTGCAGCTCGGTGAGTGCCAGGGTGGGGTCCCAGTCTTGGGCGTTACGCCAGACCACGCCGAAGTCGTCCACGCCGCTGTGAAGCATGACCTGTGCTGGGCTGGGTCCATGCACCTGGAGATCGGCGACCAACTTTGCTTTTGGGAAGATCAGGCGGGCCAGAGCGCTGAGGCGCTGCTGGTCGGCGGCCGTGTTGTCGTGCCACCCCACATCCGCGATGGGGAAGGTGGTCACACAAACAGCAACAGGCTCCAGATCGCGCACTGCCAGCAGACCCAACAGACGCTGGGCCAGGGTGTCCAGGTGGCCAAAGACCACACGGATGGTGGGCATCATTCCGGCGTCCAGGGCGGCCCGAAGCACGACGCGCTCTTGGGAAGCGGAGAGCTCAGCGCCTTGGCGACGGCGGGCCGTCTCGTGTAAGAGCAGGCCACGGCCTGGGGCCACAGCGGACAGGCCAGCGGCCTGAAGCGCCGCGATGACCTGGGTGGCGGGACCCAGTCGGTGCACTTGGGCCGGGGAGAGCCCGCTGAGCTGCAGGGAGACATGCTGTCGCACAAAAGTGAGCAACTCGGTCCACTTCTCCAACGGCAGGTCGCCGGTGAGCTCGGCCATGGATGCGCCAGCCTGTTCCAGGTCCATCAACTCGGAGAGAACGGCGGTGAGATCCTGGTTTACGGCCACCTTCCCACCCAAGCAGTAGGCGGTCTGGGTGTTCGAAAACAGCGCGCTGGAGCGCAGGCTCGCGGCCAGAGCCAAATCCGTGAGGGGGGCCTGCTCGTGCAGGGTTGTCGCCGTGTCCAAGTCCGCGGGTTCTCCACTGGCACAGGCCGCTAACAGACCGTCTACATTCGGACGGGGGCGCAGGGCGCTGGCAGGGCCGTAGAGCTGGAACTCGGCGATCTTTCCGCGGGAGCTGTCCCGGCCCAAGAACCCGGCCTTGGCGCCCAGAGCGGCGAAGCGGCGCAGGCCCATCAGCGCCCGGTCGTCCAGCTCGTAGCGGATGGACTCGATGACATAGCTCCGGTCGGGCTCGGGCAGGTGCTGCCGCAGACCCATGCCCTCGGCGGCGGCCAAGCGCAGGCCTTGTACGGCATCGTGGGGCAGATCAGGTCGTCCGGCCCAAACCGCAAAGACAAAGGGAAGCTGGGTCCACTGCCACCACAGCTCACCCAGGTCCAATCGGGTCTGCAGGCGCTCGGGAAGCGCGCGGGCCGCGTCTCCAATGACCAAGCCAGCAACCGTGCCGCGGGCATGGTCCACGCCACGTCCTGGCGCACAGTCAAAGACCTTTAGACCCTTGGGAACACGCTTGGAGAGGGGGCCGTCCATGAGCAGCAGCTTGGAGAGCGCGACGGAGGTGCGGCTCACGCCGTCCAGGGCCACGGCGGTCCACTCCTCGGGGGGCGTCTCAGCCACCAAGAGCACGCTGTGAACAGGGCCCTGGGAACCAATGCACCAGCCCGGGATGACCCGGTAGTCACCGTCGGAGAGCATCGCGGCGACCGGCACCAATCCGACATCAACTTGGCCGGTGCGCAGCAGCTCAGCGACCTGAGAGGGGTGCCGCTCGGTCACTTGGTAGCGGATGCGGTCCAGACGGGTCAGCAGGGGCCACGCATTGGTGTAGCCGACAGCGGCGACGCGGATGGGGGCCACCTCGTGCGAGGCCGATTCATTCGAAGCAGACATCTCTACGCCTCTGCCGCAACAAGGTAGTGGGTGTCGCGCTCCACGGGGATGCGGCCAGCGTTGCGAATCATCTGTATCAGCTCGGTGCGCGTCAGCTCTTGGGGCGTTTGGGCTCCGGCCATGTGGTAGATGCGCTCCTCGCGCACCGTGCCGTCAATGTCGCTGGCGCCGTAGCTGAGGGAGAGCTGCGCCAGGGACATGCCCAACATCACCCAGTAGCTCTTGACATGGCTAAAGTTGTCCAGCATCAACCTGGAGACTGCGATGGTGCGCAGGGTATCGGCCGCCGTGGGCTCGGTGATGCGCTCCAAGCGGTTGTTCTCGTTGTGGAAGCGCAGCGGGATAAAGGTCTGGAAGCAGCCTGCCGACGGGTCCAGCGCGCGCTTGCCCAGGCTCTCGTCCTGGAGCTCTCGCAGGGTGACCAAGTGCTCGACCCGCTCTTGCAGCTTCTCGATGCTGCCAAAGAGCATCGTGGCATTGGTCTTAAAGCCCAGGCTGTGTGCGGTGCGGTGCACATCCAGCCAGCCTTGGGTCGTGACCTTGTCCGGGCAGAGCTTCTTGCGGGCCCGCTCGGCAAAGATCTCCGCGCCACCACCGGGCAGTGAGTCCAGACCCGCTTCCCGAAAGGCCTGCAAGACCTGGGCGTAGCTCATGTCGAACTTCTCAGAGTAGTAGTGCACTTCCACGGCGGTAAAGCCCTTGATGTGCAGATCCGGCCGCTCCCGCTTGATGGCCCGCAGCAGGTCCGTGTAGTAGCTGAAGGGCAGCCCAGGATGCAGACCGTTGACGATGTGCACTTCGGTAATAAAGGCGTCGCGCAGGGACTCGATGCGGCCCACCGCCTCCTCTAGGGTCATCGTGTAGGACAACGGGGAGTCGACCGTCAGGCGCGCAAAGCTGCAAAAGATACAGCTGGCCTCGCACACATTGGTCGCGTTGATGTGTACGTTTCGGTTGAAGTAGGCCAAGTCGCCATGCCAGCTCTCGCGCACATGGTTTGCCAACGCCCCCACACTGGCCACATCGGGCTCCTCGATCAGGCGCACCCCGTCTTGGAGAGACAGGCGCTCTCCGCTCAGGACCTTGTCCGTGATCTCGCTCAAACCGGCCCGCTTTAGACCCATGTGGGCCAGCGGACTCAAGCGAGGACTGTGTGTGGGCTTGAGCGCTGCCGTCATTTCATGCCTTCCCAGCGGTGTCGCACGTTGTTCTCAATCCCCATCTGGTCCAAGACGCGACCGACCACAGAGTCGATCAGGTCCTGCATGGACTTGGGGTTGGAGTAGAAGTTGGGGCTGGCGGGCATCACCTTGGCGCCGGCCAGTATCAGCTGCTCCATGTTGCGCACATGAATCAGGTTGTAGGGGCTCTCCCGCAGGCAGAGAACCAAGGTGCGCCGCTCTTTCAGAATCACGTCTGCGGCCCGGCCGATCAGATCCGTGCTCATGCCATGGGCGATGCGGGCCATGGAGCCGGCGCTGGTGGGCACAACGGCCATCGCCTCAAAATTGCTGGAGCCACTGGCGAAAGGCGCGGTCATGTCCAGGGGGCTGTAGAGCGGCAGTCCATATTCCTTGGGGTCGGTGCCCAGCTCGTGGGACCAGACCAAGCGGCCGGTCTTGGAAAAGACCACGTGGCACTCGTGGCCCGCTTCTTTGCCTGGACCGGAGAAGAACTCCAGCATGCCTTTGGCGTAGGCCGAGCCCGAGGCCCCAGAGATTCCAAGTACAACTTTCATAGCGACTCCTGGGGTTTCTCCAAACAAACCAAGCTGGCTACCGGGGGAAGAAGCTCCCGGCCCATGCGCAGATCGAACCCAACTTCTTGGGCGATGTCCTGGAACTCGGTGCGCGGCAAGTAGGCCTGCATGGAGTCCGCCAGGTAGCCGTAGGCTTGGGAGTCCCCGGAGATCCAGCCACCCACCGTGGGCAGGACCACCTTGTTGAACACACCGTGAAACACACGTGCATCCAACCGAATGGGCTGGAAGAACTCCAGAATGACCGCCCGGCCGCCGGGCTGAAGCACCCGGTAGAGTTCGGAGAGCGCCTTGCGGTTGTCAGGCACATTGCGCAGCCCAAACGCCGCGATGGCCCCCGCAAACCGAGGCTCCTTCCAGGGCAGATCCTGGGCATCCCCAACCCGAGCCGTGACATTGGCGCCCGCTGGCAAGCGGGCCTGGCCCACCTCCAGCATCTTGGGGGAAAAGTCGTAGGCCACCACCTCCGGGCAGCCTGCCTCCCACAGCGCGATGCTCAGATCCATGGTGCCCGCGCACAGGTCCAACATCGGTCCATCAATGCACTCGCCCAGGGCGGCCAGACCGCGCTTGCGCCAGAGCTTGTCCACGCCCATGGAGAGAACGGAGTTGGCCCGCACATAGGTGGGCGCCAGGCGGTCGAACATGTCCCGTACCGCGTCCTCGCGGTTGGGATCTCCGGCGACGGGCCCGTGAGTCCCCGCTCCCGTTTTTTGGGAGCTCACGACGCCCGCTCGGCCAGGTAGGTGGCCAAGTCGATCAACGCCTGCTTGTAGGGGGTCTCCGGCAGGGGGCTGAGCTGGTCAATCCCCTCGCCCACCAGGTCACGGGCGTAGGCCAGCGCCTTGTCCAACGCACCGGACTCCCGCACGATCCCCAACAGCTCAGGCAGCTCCTCCCGGGTCGGGGGGCGCTCCTCCAAGCGGGCTTGTAGGCCTGGGGTGGCTTGGAACGCGTAGAGCAGGGGCAGCGTGAGCTTGCGGTCCAAGAGATCCGCGCCGGGCTCCTTGCCTGTGAGCGCCCGATCCCCACCGTAGTCCAGGACATCGTCCGTGACTTGAAAGGCCACGCCTACGGAGCGGCCAAAGGCCTCCATCCGGCTAGCCAGGGCCTCGTCTTCCAGGATGTGGGCGCCGGCGGCAGAACACCAGGAGATCAAGGCGGCGGACTTGGCCTCGATGATCTGAAGGTAGTCCTCCATGGTGGTGTCCAGACGGCCCGCGCGCTGGAGCTGGAGCACCTCGCCCTCGGACATGGCGGCCACAGCCTGGGCCAAGTGGCGCACGCACCCATGGCCCCCTTCTTCGGCAGCCAAGAGCACCGCGCGGGCCAAGCAGTAGTCCCCGGAGAGGATGACCAGCGCGTTTCCGTGCACCATGTGGGCGGCAGGCTCGCCGCGGCGGGTCGGGGCCGAGTCGACCACATCGTCGTGCAGCAAGCTGGCCAAGTGGATCATCTCGCCCACGGACATCAGCCGGGACAGGTCTCCGCCGACCCCACAGGCGCGGGCCCCAAGCACGGTGATCAACGGCCGAATTCGCTTGCCGCCGGACCTGGCCAAGTAGCGCCCAATCTCGGCCACCTGATCCACGCGGCTGCCCAACAGCGCGATCAGCTCGTGCTCACTGCGAACCATCTCGTCGGCCACAAGCGCCCACGCGTGGGCTGGAGGCTGGATACGGGTCCGCGGGCTGCCGGCAGCCACCCCTTTGGGCGTGCCACGGTGCAGCGGAAGGATCTTGGCACCCTGAGAGCGGGCTCCTCGCGGTCCGTCCATGCCTGACTCCTTGGTCATCTTGACTTTCCATATAGTCACTGGTTTCAAAAACTTCAATGGGGATTGAAATATTTTCTCAGAGGGACTATGCCTGTTGTACTGCGAGGCACACGATGGCTCAGGCACAGGTCAGCTCAGGCTCTCCTTCTCCACTGGATCAAGCCGTGGATCAGGTGGCGCACGCCATTGGCGATATCATGGAGTTCTGGAGCTTTAAGCCCAGCATGGGCCGCGTGTGGGCCACCTTGTATCTCAGCCAAAGCCCCCTCTCCGCCGAGGAGATCTGCGGCCGAACCGGGCTGTCCTCGGGCTCGGTGAGCATGACTCTGAACGAGCTGCGCCTGTGGGGCGTGGTCGGACGGGACACGTCTTCTGCGCCAGGATCCGGCCGACGAAAGAAGCTCTACCGGGCCGAGACCGACATCTGGGCCATGGTCACGCGGGTGTTCAAGGAGCGGGAGCTCAAGCAGGTCCACCGCACGGTGCAGGCTTTGGAACAGGCCACCTCTCTACTGGAAGAAGCACGTGCTGCTGGCCAGGACAGTGCGCGCTTGGCGTTTGTCTCCGCACGGGTGGCACGGCTGCTGGAGCTGGCTCGGAGTGGGGAGCGCATGCTGGCTCGGCTGGCCGATACCGGGGAGCTGAGTTTGGGGGTGTTGCGGGGTTGGATGGGGCGGAAGCGGTGAGCGTCCACGCTGTGCCTCCCCTAGAAACCGACCTGTACGCCCCCGTCAAAGCCCTGCTTGAGTCCCAGGGCTACACCGTCAAAGGCGAGGTCGGGGCTCTGGACGTGATGGGCGTACGCGGTGACCAGGACCCCGTAGTCGTAGAGCTCAAGACAGGTTTTTCGCTCTCGCTCTTCCACCAAGCCATCGCCAGACAGACCCTCACCGATGTCGTGTACGTCGCGGTCCCACACAAAAAATCCAAGGCCTCCAGGGCGGCTCTGAAGCGCAACACCACGCTGTGCAGGCGCCTGGGTTTGGGGCTGATCCTGGTGCGGCTGGCAGACGGGCACACGCAAGTGGTCTGTGATCCCGCACCCTACAGTCCCCGGATCAACACCAAGCGCAAGGCCAAGTTGTTGCGCGAGTTTTCCCGTATGGACGGCGACCCGAACACCGGCGGCTCTACCCGACAAAACCTTATGACGGCCTACCGCAGCGACGCTCTGCGCTGCCAGGCCTACCTGCAAGAACACGGGCCCAGCCGGGCCATGGACGTGACCAAGGGGGCGCAAGTCCCCACCGCTCGACGAATCATGGCGGACAACCACTATGGGTGGTTTGAGCGGATTCGTCGTGGGGTCTATGGCTTAAGTCAGACTGGACTGCCGCCCCAGAGCTGACCTGTGTCTGACGGGCTGAACTGGACTGTGGGGGTTCCACTCTCGCTCAGGTAGACTGACCCCATGCAGGGCCTGCCCAATCCAGGGTGTCGCGTTCAGAGCACCGAGATCTCACGCACGCCGCCGCCGCTGCATGACCAGCACCCCGAACACCAGCAAGAACGCGGCGCTGGATGGGTCAACGGCGCCCGCTCCGGAGGCGCAGCCGGAGCAGCCGGTCTTGGCTGAATCGCCGACTGTGTCGCCGCCTGTGTCGCTCTCCTCTGCTGGCGTGTCCGACCCATCACAGTCTTGGTCGATGCCGTCGCCTGCTATTTCGATGGCGCCAGGCAAGATGGTCGCATCGGCATCGTTGCAGTCGGTGCCAGCGGTCACGTCGGTCGCGGGGCTGTCGTCGCCGAATCCATCGCCGTCGGCGTCGGTCAGGCAGTCGGTGGTGGAGTCGGATGCCGCGGCGCCGGGGTAGGTGTCCGCGTTGGTGTCGTCGCACTCGCCTGTGGGATCGCTGGCGGTGCCTTCGCCTGTGTCGGTACAGTCGGTGTCCGTGGACAGAACGGTGCTGCTGCCATCGGTAAAGCCGTCGTCGTCGGCGTCGGCGTAGCACAGCTCGGTGCCGTCGCAGTCCTGATCCACGGCGTCTGCGATGCCCTCTGTGGCGTTCGGGGAGACCGCGGGGTCGCTGTCATTGCAGTCCGCTCCAGCGGTCACGCCGGTCGCGGGGGTGTCGTCGCCGAATCCGTCGGCGTCTGCGTCGTCCATGCAGTACACATCGGACTCTTGGTAGGCCGCCCCGGGGTACGCGGTGGCGCTGAGATCGTCGCAGTCCGCTCCAGCGGTCACGCCGGTCGCGGGGGTGGCGTCGCCGAATCCGTCGGCGTCTGCGTCGTCCATGCAGTACACATCGGATTCTTTGTAGGCTGCCCCGGGGTACGCGGTGGCGCTGAGATCGTCACAGTCCGTGTTGTCGCTGACGTAGGGTATGGGCTGGCTGCAGGACGGGGTGTCGTAGTCGGGGTTTCCAAAGCCGTCGCCGTCGTCGTCGAGGTACCAGATCAGGGCGTCGCTGGCGTCGCTTTCGTCGCGGGTGCCGTCGCAGTCGTCATCGATCGTGTTGCAGACCTCGGTGGCGGCGGGGGAGACCGTGGTTTGTGTGTCGTCGCAGTCCGTTCCAGCGGTCACGCCGGTCGCGGGGCTGTCATCGCCGAATCCATCGCCGTCGGCGTCGGTCATGCAGTCGGTGGTGGAGTCGGATGCCGC
>CAJQPC010000290.1 GCA_905480105.1 uncultured bacterium
AGTAGAAAAAGAACAGCTCCTCGTCTTCGTTGCCCGATGCGGCAGCGAAGGCATCCAGCCACTGGGAGAGCTCTCCTACAGAAGGGGAGTCCAAGACCACCACGTCCTCGCTGGCGAAGCCGCCCAAGTCGATGAGGGTGCGGGCCATCTTCTGTGCGTCGGCCTCGGCGTACTGAAGCGGCTCCAGATCCAAGCCACCGTCGTTGTGTCCAACGATCAGAGCGCGACGGACCACTTCAGCCTGTGCTGGGGTCGAGGCCAGCGCAGCGAGGGTACTGGTCATCGCCAAAAGGGCGCCCAAAGCGGCGCGAACGGTGCGCGTCATGCTCATTCCTTTTGGAATCTAATAGACCGTAGAACCGCACCCTCCGGTACAACTTCCCGTTTGATCGCTTCACGAACAGTACTCTCCTCGGGAGCGGTTTGGGTGAAAAGTGCGTAGAAGCGCTGCTCTCCTGGTGTCTGGTCCATCTGCAGCGCAAAGGGCGCACGGTGGATCTGCATGTCATGGCCCGCCTGGACCGTGCCATAGAGTTCGATAATGCCTGCGCCGTCCACGCCCCCAAAGCTCACGTACGGGCGGTCCAGAGTACTAAACTTGAGCTGAAGCACATCACCGGGAGAAATACGGTCGTCCGCGTCCAGCAGAATGGGGCCGTCTTGGGTGTCCAACCAAGCTTCCAGCAGGATCTGTTCCCCCTTGGTGCGCTCCATTGGGACCAGCTCTTCCACGCCGGTGGTCGGGGTGTTCAGCAGGATGGGGAATCCCACAAGGAGCATGGCTGCGACGGCCAACAGTATCCAGCGCCAGCTCTTGTTGTCGTTGGCTGGGACGCGCGCGGCTGACTCGCGGATGGCCTGTGGGACAGGCGCCATAACAAAGGCAGTGCGATTGGACTCCTGGGCCCGCAGGCGAGCGGAGCACTCGGCGCAGTCCTGCAGGTGGGCCTTGGCCTGGGTCTCTTGAACAGGGTCCAGCTCGCCGTAGCGAAGCTGGTTGAGAAGCAGTGTGGACAAGTGCGACATGGGCGGCTCTCAGTCCTGGGTCGGCTGGCTGCCGAGCTCGATGAGCCAGGCGGGAGGGTTCTTGGCCAAGCGGGCCTTGAATGTGGCGATGCGCTTGCGAATGGCCGCAGCGGAGAGATCCAGCATCACGCCGATCTCCTTGTGGGTCATGCCATCCACGTAGTGGTAAAGCACGCAGGCTTGGGTGCGCTCGTCGGCCTCGTCCAACAGGTGTTGAACCAGGTCGCGCAGGTCCGTGCCGGTAAGCACGGTGTCTTCGACTGCGATGGGCAGTTCTTCCGCCTGCAGGTCTTCGCGGCGTCGGCCTCGGCTGCGCAGGCGATTCAGACAGGTGGTGGTGGTCACCCGAAAGAGCCAGGTCGAGGGCTTGGCCTCGCCGCGAAAGGAGTCACGGTAGCGGTGGGCCTTGAGGAAAATCTCTTGGCAAGTTTCTTGTGCGTCCGCTTCGTTGGAGAGCAAGCTGCGGCAACGCCCCAAGACCATGTCTCCGTAGCGTCGGTACAGGGTCTCGACATCCAGATCCACGCGAGTCACCGTGTGCTGTGTGGCCAAGGTCTTAACCCGAGTGGCCGCCGAGGTGGTGGACTCTTGAAAAGTGTTCTCCATGGGCTGGCCGTGACCCGCTCCTGGAAGGATGGCGGAGCCAGCGCTCACTCGCACTCGTCATCGTCGGCGGAGCCGTCAGTCCAGTCGCTGCCGCTGTTGCCAGACTCTGTGGCGAAGATCTCAAAGGCAGCAGGCAGGAGCTCGGCGGTGCCATTGGGTAGCTCCAGCACCAGGTCGACGGGGCCCAAGGCGGCGTCCTCTGCGATGGTGAGGATGGTGGTGATCTGGCCGGCTTCGTTCACCGATGCCAACACGTCGACGGGGCCGTAAAAGACCAATGTGGCCTGGCTTAGGTCCAACTCACCGCCTTCCAAGGTCAGAATGGCGGGGATGGTCTCTCCCTGTTCTGCGTGACCGGGTGCGAAGCTCAGTTCGATTGGAGCGGCCTCGTCTTCCTCGCAGTCCTCGCCGTCCAAGCACTCGTCGTCAAAGCCGAGCTCGTCCAGCTCGCAGCCTTCTTCCCAGTCTTCTGCGCCGCAGTCTTCGTAGTAGACGCAGCCAACGCTCATGGAAAGTACGGCCAGTGTCAGTGCGATGCTCTTGTTCATGTTGGTGTCTCCGTAGGGTGGGCCGACGTGGGAAGGGGTTCTTGTCGGTCGCATCTATGGACACCACTCCTGAGAATGGGCGTTACCTCCGGATCAGAATAAGGGGCTGGGTCTAAACCCAAAAGAAGAGCAAGATGCACGAAAAAGCATATAAAAACCTGGACTTCCTCAACTCGCCCGCCGCGCGACTCATCCGGATCCAGTGCGAATATTCTGAGCCCGAGGACCGCTTCCGCCGCCTGGGCGTCGAAGACACCATCGTGATGTACGGATCTGCGCGAACGCTGAGCACCCAGGTCGCCGCGCTGCGCCACAAGGATGCCGTTGCGGCCTTGGCCAAGGCCACCAAGGCGAACAAGGCCGAGCTCGAAGCCGAGGTCAAGATCGCGGAAGGCAAGATGGCGAACAGCCGCTACTACGACGAGACTCGTGAGCTGGCCCAGCGCTTGACCCGTTGGGGCATGACCCGCCCTGGTGGGAGGGAGTACCTCATCGCTACAGGGGGTGGTCCTGGCATCATGGAGGCCGGCAATCGCGGCGCCAGCGACGTGGAAGGGGGCCGCTCCGTTGGCCTGGGCATCAGCCTGCCTTTCGAGGAGCGCTTAAATCAATACGTGACGAAGGAGCTGGGCTTTGTGTTCCACTACTTCTTCATGCGGAAGTACTGGTTCATGTACTTGGCCAAAGCCATGATCGTGTTGCCCGGTGGGTTTGGCACCTTGGACGAACTCTTTGAGCTCTTGACGCTGCGCCAGACGGGCAAGGTCACCAAACAGCTCCCCATCGTGCTCTACGGAAAGGCCTACTGGGACAAGGTGCTCAACCTCCAGGCCATGGTCGACTACGGAACCATCGCTGCAGACGACGTGGGCATGTTCTTTACCACCGACTCGGTGGACGAGGCCTACGAGTTCGTGACCCAGGGTTTGCGGAAGACCTGGGGCTGATGCCTGCTCGCTAAGAATCGCCACGCGCGCACAGGTCGCTCTCCGCAAGGGGGGCGACCTGTCTCGCCTTTCTCCACGGAGCGCAGGCGGGTTTTGAGTTTGTGCCGCCCATTAGAGCAATTCAATTACGATAACGGCTATGGTCGGCTATATGGGGAGAGATGCTCTCTTTCCTGCCACTTCTGTTTGCCGTAGAGCCTGGCGAGACTACCCAGCCTTTGCTCTTGGACCAGGTCGAGCTGGGCTACCCCGCCGAGGCCGAAGGGTTGCATGGAGACGTGAGCGTCTTGGTTCAGGTCGATGCCTTGGGGGTAGTGCTTCAGGTCGAGGTGCTCTCCGGGCCAGAGCCTTTCCATGCAGCCGCCCTGGAAGCAGCCGGCTCACTGCGCTTTGAGCCGGCGATGGCGGACGGCGCGCCGATTGCCTCTGAGACACAGGTGCACTTCCACTTCGAGCCTCCAGCGCGCTCCGCTCCAGCCTCCATGCGTCTGATCGTGCATGCACACGGGGGCGATGACGAAGCCAGCCGCTTGCAGAACACTGTGGACCAGAAAGCCTTGGAGAAGAGCGCGGGTCAAGACCTGGCTGTCTCCCTGGAGCGGGAAGTACCGGGGCTTGTGGTGGCCTCGGGGACGGCTGCCAGTTCCAAGCCCATCCTGCGTGGACAGACGGAGCGGCGCCTGGTCGTGATGCAAGACGGGGTTCGTCATGCGTCTCAGAGCTGGGGCCCTGATCATGGCACCGAGATCAACCCCTTCACGGCCGGCGAGATCTCCGTGGTTCGAGGGGCATCTGCGGCCCGCTATGGCGCCGACGCAGTAGGAGGGGCCATCTTAGTCAAGCCGCCCCCCATGCGCGATCAGGTGGGTCTCGGGGGGAGGGCCACTGCTGGATTCGCAAGCAATGGACTGCGGCCCAGTCTGGCTTTGACGGTGGACGGTGTGCCGGGGGGGGCGCCCAAGCTCAGCTTTCGGGCCCACGTCGACGGCTCCATGGGGCAGGAGTTGAGCACCCCAGACTACGTCTTGGCCAACACGGCTTCGCGACAGACCAACTGGGTTCTGATGGGCCGGGCACTGGTCCCAGGTGGCAGCCTGCGGGTGGGGTGGAACCACTTTGGCATGGACGCTGGTATTTTCTCAGGGCTGCAGAGCACCAGCGCTTCGGACTTTGCCGCGCTTCTGGACTTGGATATGCCACCGGGCGCCCAAGACTGGAGCGCGGGTTGGGACATCGAGCGGGCATCGCAGCGAGTTCGCCATGACCTGTGGACGGTTCACGCGGACCAGGAGGGAGATTACGGCCGCGTTGAGCTGATTTACGCCTTTCAACGGAACGAGCGGCTGGAGTACGAGCGCGCCCGTCCGGACATCGAGGGGGCCCAATACGACTTTGTACTGCGAACGCACTCGATGGATGTGGTGTGGACCCGGCCAGATCGGGCGGTGGGGGCGTGGGAGTTGGATGGCAGCATGGGCCTCCAGAGCGCCTACCAGGAGAACGTCTACTCGGGCTACACCCTCATTCCCAACTTCCGCTCTCTGGGAGGGGGGCTGTTTCTTGCGCAGCGTCTGCATGGTGAGCGTATCGATTTCGACCTGGGGCTGCGCTACGACGCTTTGGCGCGCACCACCTTTTTGGACGAGAGAGAAGCGGCCAGGCACGACTCTCTGCCATGCAAGACCGAGGGCACCCTTCAGCGCTGCGATGCACTCTATGGAGGGCTCTCAGCGTCCTTTGGGGCGTTGCTCCACTTGGTGCCAGAGCACCTGGATGGCCGAGTCGAGGTCGCCAAGAGCACGCGCAACCCGAGCATCGACGAGCTCTTCTTGGCTGGGGCGGCCCCGACCTTGCCGCTCTACACACAGGGCAACCCAACCCTAGGCCAAGAGGACACCTGGAGTTTAAGCAGCAGTCTAAGCCTGCGCAGCGCATTGGTGGAGGGGGAGCTTGCGGCCTATGCCAACCATATCCAGGGCTACATCACGCAGGTTCAAAGGGTGAAAACGGATGGAGAGCCTGCCTACAAAGTGACCACCCGCGGCGCCTGGCCCATTGTTGACTCGGCCGCCCAGGACGTGAATATGGTCGGCGCCGAGGGAGTGGTCGGGCTGAATCCGCAAGGGCTGGTGAGCTTGCGGCTCATGGGCAGCATGGTTCGTGCCAAGGGCAGCGATGGCAGTGGTGTGGTCGGTATTCCAGCGGACCGCTTGCGCGCTGAAGCGTTCCTGCGGCCGCGTCCGCTGCATTGGGCCCAGAGTCCTGAGTTTGGCGTCTCGCTGCTGGCTGTAAACCAAGCCCGAGGCGCTGGGGACCGGGACGTGGCGCCGCCTCCAGAGGGCGCCATGCTTTTGGGCGCCTCGCTGACCTCGACCCTGGTCATCGATCGACGTGAGTTTCGGGTGGGCGTTCAGGCGAACAACCTGTTGAACGCCCGTTACCGAGACTACACCTCGCTCCTTCGGCCCTATGCCGATCAGCCTGGGCGCGATGTGCGCCTGCACCTAAGCACCAACCTATAGGAAACTCTCATGATTTTGTTTTTGGCTCTGTTTGCCTGCAGTGATGTAAAAGACGACCATGACCATGACCACGACCACGACCACGACCACGACGTGATTACCCGGATAGAGCTCGAGCTCACCCCGGCCGCGGGAGGAGAGGCCATCGTGGCGGTCTGGGTCGACGAGGACAACAATGGAAACCCGGTCATAGACGACCTGCAGCTTCCCAGCACAGGCGACTTTGAGATGGTCGTCCGTCTGTTTAGTGACCTGGAGGATCCCGCCGAGGAACTGACCGGTGCGGTTGAAGACGATGGCGTCTCGCACCAGCTCTTCTTTACGGGCGACGTGGAAGGTCCGGCCACGGACGGGGCTGGCGCTCTGCTGTCCCAGGAGTACGCGGATCAGGATGCGAACGGACTGCCTCTGGGCTTGGACAACGACCTCTCGGTTCTGGCCTCAGGACAGGGCGAGATGACCATTACGCTTCGCCACATGCCCCCGGTCGGAGGCGAGTCGGTCAAGGTGGCGGGCTTGGCGGAACTCCTATCAACCGATGGATTTGTAGCGTTGCCGGGCGACAATGATATTCAAGTGGTCTTCCCTACCGAGGTTGCCAGTGACTGAGGCGTTGACGGTTGAACTCAAAGGCACCCTAAAGTCCAAGGGACTGCGGGCTACGGCGTTGCGGTTGGCTTCTTTGCGGGTGTTGCACGACAACGCTGCCCCGATGACTCAGGAGCAGGTCTTGGCGGCCTTGCCTGAGGGTGTCTTTGACCCTGCGAGTCTCTGGCGTTCCTTGGCTGAACTCAGCGAGAAGGGCGTGCTCCGTAGAATGGACTTGGGAGACCGGGTCTGGCGCTATGAATTGGTCGACTCTTGTCGCGGCATAAGCCCCGACCACGCCCACTTCCTTTGCGACGACTGCGGTGTGGTGCGGTGCTTGCCGCCTGTTCGGTTGGTGGCTCGTCAAGGGGGGCTTCCAGACATCCTTCAAGGGGCCCACCTGAAGGTGCGCGTCTCTGGCTCCTGCGCGGAATGCGCGGCAGCTTGATAGACTGGCCGCAGCTAGACTAGGAGAGACCATGTCCCGCTTCGGAATTCGCACCCGCCTTAAGAAGGCGATGGGTCTTGGCCAAGGGCCGCAGATTGTGCGTCATGAGCTGACCTACGTGTTGCCGGATGGCACCGAGCGGAAGGTTCAGGCCGAGGAGCACTATTCGCTTCTGATGGCCGCTGATGCCGTGGGCATTACCATCTCCACCGGCCGTCGTGCCGGGGGTACCTGCCCCGATGGCAAGTGCGGTCTGTGTCGAGTGGAAGTGCTGGATGCCTCGGGGCTCTCGGAGCAAAAAGATGCCGAGAAACAGGTCATCACCGACCATGTTGCTGGCACCGAGCACGAAGGGCGTGCTCGTGAGCCGGGTCCTCCGGCCAACCCCACCACGCGCTTGGGCTGCCACACCAAGATCCGTGGCGCGGGTGCCAGGGTTGAGATTCCGGTTCTCTTCGATCCCGACAGCATCATCGGCGAGTAGGTGGCGGGGCGACTGCGGCGGCTGGCTTCTCGCGTGAAGAGCCGGGTGATCGGGGCTAAGCCTGCGCCGAAAGTGCCCTTGGTGGAGGTAAAAGTTTCGGTGCTGGGCAGGGAGGACCGGGTGTTGAGTGGAGAGTCGGGTGTGCCGCTGATTGCACTGCTCCGGGAGCTTCCATACGCTCAGCCGTGCTTGGATCGCAGCTGTGGTGCGTGTCAGGTCCAAGTCATCGTGCCGACCGGCATTGACGGGCTGCAGCGTGGGGATCGAGACTTGGCTTGCACCTTGCGCATTCAAGAAAGCGGCGGAGAGATCCGGCTGCTCTGGCCCTACACAATGGAAGCGGTGTACGGGGCAGACTGATCTGGCTGAAGGTCTGCAGTGCTTGCATATTGGGGCAGTCGGGCTACTTCGACGGATGCAAACAATCCCAAGTAAGCCCTACTGCGATCTCCACATCCACGTCGGCTCTAGCGTGGCCCCGCACGTCATGTGGTCCATGGCCCACCAGCAGGGCTTTAAGCTCCCAACGCGAAACTATTGGGAGTTCGTCGACCTGATCACAGCGAACCCGTCCAAGGTCAAGAGCCTGGATGACTACTTGAGGATCCTGCACACCTGGACTGAGCGCATCCAGTCCAGCCCCCTGGCTGTTGAGCGCTCGGTTTACGAGATCATCGGCAAGGAATACCGAGGCTCGCGGGTCGAGAAGATCGAGCTTCGCTTCAACCCGATGAAGCGAAACCTCAAGGGCGAGCGTGACCTGGATCACATCATCCACGCCGCCCTGCGCGGGATGGACCGGGCTGCCCTGGAGTACGGGGTAGAAGCGGGCCTGATGTTCTGCTTGGCCCGTGAGTTCGATGCCGAGCTCAATGAGATCATCTTGGAGAAGGCCATCAAGTATGCACACCGCGGTGTGGTTGCGATTGACCTGGCAGGGACCGAGAAGAACAACGTCGAGCTGAGCGACCAAGTCGGCAAGTACGCCAAGATCTTTCAGCGCGCCCGCGACGCGGGTCTGGGCACCACTGTCCACACCGGTGAAACAGCCAACACCGCTGGCGAGGGCGTGATGGCCGTCATCAAGGAGCTCAAGCCAGAGCGCATCGGACACGGTGTGCGCGCGGCCTACAACGCCGATGCCACCATGATGTTGGCCGATACAGGTACGGTCCTGGAGATCTGTCCGACCTCCAACCTGAACACCCGCGCGGTGCTTCACCTGGAGGAGTACAGGTACATCCTGGGGACTTTTAAGGATGCCGGCGTGATGTTCACCATCAACACCGATGGCACTTACCTGTGTGAGACCAACATCCACCGGGAGCACCGCCTGCTGACCGAGTCGGGGATTCTCACGGACGAGGAAGCAGACCGCTGCCGGCTCCTGGCGTTTGGGGCGAGCTTTATCCAGCCCTGAGGTTCTGCTTCTGTCGCCCCTCCGGGGCCGACGAGCGGGCTTTGCTTGGAGCAAGCGCATCTCACATCAGTCGTCGCCTGTCGGCTCCTTTGTTCGGCGAGATGCGCCTGCCTCCGCCCGCTGGGCCTCTGTCGCTCTTCGGCCTGCGGCCTTGTGTGCCTGGGCCAGGGCTGAAGGCAAGGCTGAAGCTCGCTCAGCACTTGAAACAGAAGAGCCCCGGCGCAAGGCCGAGGCTCTTCATTTGGGTTCGGGCTCCATACGGCTATCCTGGCTCAGCCCTTCGAAACATAATCTCCGAAGGGGCGATGCGCAGGGCCGTCGTCTAAGCGCGGGGCCTATTTCTCAGTGGTGCGACGCTTGCGGCGGCGGCGGGGTGCCTCCGAGCTGGACTTGGCCTCGCTGCTGCCCGAGCTGCTCTCCTTGCGGGGAGCGCGGGTCTGCTTGGGGCGGTCCTGGGAGTCGCGCTTGGGCTTTTCGCCGCGGGGCTTGTCGTCGTCGCGCTTCTCGCGGCGGGGCTTGTCCTCGCGGGGCCTGTCATCACGTGATGGGCGCTCGCTGCGGGCTCCACGGTCGTCTCGGTCACGACGGCCCTTGCCACGACCGCGGCCCTCGTCGCGCTCCTCGCGCTTGTCTTCGCGGGCACGCTTCACGTCGCCCATGCTGTCCAAACCGGACTCCTCGGCGCGCTTGTTGCGCTTGCTCTCGAAGAAGGCGTAGAGCGCCGTGGCGATGAGCATGTCGCCCTTGGGGGAGTCCATGGCCTTGAGTGCCTTGGTCAGGCCCAAGAAGCCCTCGAAAGCGGTGGTGCCCATTGCGGACTGGATGGAGTCGACCTGGCGTTCAACGCGCAGCTTGTTGGCTTCATCGGCTGTGGGCATGACGCGCTCCTCAAATTCGATTTCAAATTGTTTCTCGAGCACCAAACGGGTGCTGAGGTCTGGTCCACCGACCAGGCTGATGGCGATGCCCTGCTTTCCGATTCGACCGGTACGGCCAACGCGGTGCATGTACACCGGGGGCTCGAAAGGCAGGCTGTAGTTTATGACGTGGGACAGGTTGCTGATGTCGATTCCACGGCTGGCCACGTCGGTGGCCACCAGGAACTGAACGTCGCCGGCCTTGACCCGCGCCATGACCTTCTCGCGCTTGGACTGGGGCAGCTCACCGGAGATGAGTTGGGCGTTCAGGCCTTGGCGGTCCAAGAATGTCGCCACAGTGGCCGTATCTTCGCGGGTGTTGCAGAAGATGATGGTCGATCCTGGCTTTTCCGTGTCGATGACGGCCAAAAGCGCGCGCACCTTGTGGAAGCCTGGGCTGGTCTCGTACATGACGTGGGTGATCCCCTCGACCCGATCCTGGTCGGTGGAGAGCATGACCTCGACCGGGTCGGTGAGGTGGCGCTGAATCAGGCGCTTGACCTCGGGGGCGACGGTCGCCGAGAAGAGCAGGCACTGAGCACCCTTGGGCGCTTGCTTCAGAATGCCGGTGACGTCCTTGTAGAAGCCCATCGAGAGCATCTCGTCAGCCTCGTCCAAGCAGGTGATCTTGGCCGTGCTCAGATCCAGGTTGCCGCGGCGGATGTGGTCTGCAACGCGTCCTGGGGTTCCCACGACGATCTCGACGCCTTCGCGCAGTGCCTCTTCTTGAGGCCCCATGCCAACGCCACCGTAGATCGCCATCACCCGTACATCCTTGTACTTGACGATGTCCGAGAGCTCACGGGCGATCTGGTTGGCCAGCTCGCGGGTAGGAGAAAGGATGATGGCTTGGGTGCAGCGTGCGCCGTCGTCCACCAGTTCGCAGATGGGCAGGCCAAATGCGGTGGTCTTGCCAGTTCCGGTCTTGGCTCGAACCAACATGTCGCGGCCAGCTAAAGCGGGCTCGATGGACTGTGCCTGGACGGGGGTGGCCATGGTGTAGCCCATCTCGCCAAGGCCTTTGAGCAGTGACTCTGAGATGGGGAAGCTGTCAAAGGGGCGGCCGGAGTTGTAGTCTTTTCCGTCGCGTCCTCTGCCCTCGCCTTCGGGGTTTTGGGTTTCTGCAGCGGTCTCTGCTGCTGTGGCTGCCGTGTCGCTATCGGACGGGCTCGTGTCTTCGGAGCGTTTGTCGCTCATGGATGGTCTCCGCATACAGTGCGTGTTTTGTCGTCGCTCCCTTAGCGGCTCAGGCGTTGTTGGACCACAGGTGCAAGGCCCACGGGGCAGGGTTAGAAGCGCACCCTTGTCCCTCGGAGGGTTCCCATGAAGCAGCATGCAGCAAAACTCGATGCCTTGTTGGCAGGCGCACAGAGTGTCTTGCTCACCGGTCCAGTGGACCCCGATGGCGACAGCGTTGGGGCCTGCTTGGGACTGGCTCGCTTGATTCGAGCCCGCCACGGACAGGCCCGGGTGGCCGTTGCAGGAGACCCAGGCCTACGCTACTCGATGCTCCCAGATGCGGCTGGCATGCTGCTGGATGCTGACATTGTTCCGGACTGGAATGTGGTCATCGTCATGGATGGAGACAAGAGTCGACTGACCTTGGAAGTGGATGCTGCGTTTAAAGCGGCCAACAAGCGGGTGATTGTGGATCACCACGGGACGACCACCTCAGAGGGCTACGATCTGGCCATTCTCTCCCCCCAGACCGAAAGCACCTGCGGCATGGTGATGGAGATCCTGGACGCTTGGCAGGGCACACTGGACCCCGACTTGGCCAAGCTGCTTTACGCGGGCGTGATCTTCGATACTGGCGGCTTTCGATACAGCAACACCAAGCCCAGTACACACCGCATGGCCGCCCGTCTGCTGGAGACGGGTATTGAGCATGACCTAATCGCGGTGGCTGTGCTGATGGAGCGTCGTGCTCAGGGCCTACAGTTGTCTGCTCGGGTTCAGAGCAACATGGAACTGCACCACCAGGGACGTGTCAGCTGCGGGGTCATTACCCAGGCCTTGCTCCAAGAACTCGGGGCCAACTCCACCGACGTAGAGGGGATTGTAGAGAGTCTGCTGTACCTTCAAGGGGTACAGGTATCCGCGCTCTTGACTGAGCGGGCTCCCGGAGTGACCAAGCTGTCTTTCCGTAGCCGAGGCCAGGTCGATGTGGCGCAGCTTGCGCGCAGTCTGACGACTCGGGGGGGCGGACATCAACGCGCGGCGGGTGCGACGCTCATGATGGGATTGGACGAGGGGAAGGACTCGGTGCTGAAGGCTTTGGGAGAAGCCTTGAATCGCTGAATCGCTGAATCGAGCAAAGTCACGAGCTTAAGTCTGCTTAGAGCAGCGGCCAGATCACGACTGCGCCAAGGCCCACCACCATCACACTGATGAGGGTTCCCATCATCGCCCAAACCAGTACTTTTCCTCGTTCAACGTTTTCTCCACGCGCACCCAAAAAGGCCCCCCAGGCGCTGCCCAGGATGGGTGCGAAGAGCTGGAGCACATCGACAGCTGTCCGCTCGCTCTCTGCGACGTTGAGCAAGAACAACGCCAGGCCGGTCACGGTGCTGAGTCCAGCGATGGACAGGAGAACCCTTCGCAGCTTGGTCGGGCTCATGCGCTGAGGAAGTCCCGGTCCAAGCCCAGGCTGCCACCGACGGGTAGCAGACAAGACTCGTGGCCACAGTCTGCGATCTCTTTGAGAAAGCCGGGCAGGTCCACCCCAGGCAGGCAGCGTGTTGGGCTGCCCAAGGGGTCGAAGAACATCTCCCAGTGGCAGGGTACGACCAGCTTGGGCTTGAGCGCTGCCAGAATCTCAGCGGTGTAGCCCGGGCGGTATTTACGCCCGATGGCGCAGAGACAGACCACGTCAGCCTGTAGGCCTTGGAGCAGCTCAGTGCGGTAATCGGCGGAGTCCACGTGTACGATCTTGAGTCCACCCCAGTTCACCCACCAGGTGAACACCTGTCCGTGCTTGAGGTCGCGACTCGTTGGTGGCCAAGGTGGAGGCTCGGAGATGACTCCAGGGTTGGTGACCTTGTTGAAGTAGACCCGGCCATGTTGAGACGGCAGGGGAAGGGCCTGCCCGTGGCTGAGCTCGACCTGCACATTGGGCTCCACGACCCGGATCTGAGACTCCGGCAGACCATAGGCCCGTGCGAGGTTTGCAGTACTCTCGCTTCCCCAAAGCGTAGCGCCGGTCTGTTTGCACAGTGGGGGGGCATCCAAGGCATGGTCGTAGTGAGAGTGGCCCACCAAGACATCGTCGGCCCGTGGAATCTCCCTCGCGATGGCGGCGTGGTCGGGAGGAAGCTTGCCAAAAGCCACCTGCAGCAGACCATGCCGGCTGACGAAGGGATCGAAGACCAGGTTTTTCTGCTCGTGCTCCAGAACAAAGCCCGCGGTCCCCAGCCAGCGCAGAGTGTGCTCGCCTTGATGTTGTCCCTGCCAGTAGCCTTGGGTCGGGGCGGGCTGGGTGAGCAGGCGTCTGATCACTTGGCGTCCTGGTCCTTCGGTGTGATTTCGATGCCGTGCTCCTGCTGGACAAGGCCGATCTGACTCATGTCGAGAACACAGGCGCGAACGCCACTTCCCACAACCTTTTTACCCGGGTCGATGGCCACGACCTGATGGCTAATGCCGGCATCAATAAAGCCTTCGATGCACTGAGAGGGCGTGCAGGCGGCTTTGTACTCGTCGCCGTCCAGCGTCATCTTGGCCGAGCATCGGGTCTCATAGGTGGAGCCGATACCCTGGGTCATGGACATGGAGTCCGCACAGCCAACAAAGAGCAGTGGGAGCAGGAGCAATAGAGATGGGAAACGACTTGGCATGAGGCTGACCTATCGCGGCTGGGTTAGTCGCCGCTCCATGCAACTAACGCCCTCTTCCGATGAGAGCCTGGACCGCCTGGTCGGTGACTGGCGCATCTTTCAGCTCAAGCGCGGTCATCGCTTCTCCACAGATGATTTGCTCACGGCCTGGAAGGCCCAGCAGGTCATGCCCCAGGCCCTTCGGCTCTGCGATCTGGGCTCCGGAATTGGCTCCGTCGGCCTGATGACCCTGTTCAACATGGCACCCGAAGCAAAGATGACCACGCTCGAGGTCCAGACGCTTTCCTATGAATTGGCCAAGCGCACAGTGGCCTACAACGACCTGGGCGACCGGGTCACCCTGATGAACGGGGACATGCGGGACACCAACCCGGGTGGCCCCTTCCAGCTGGTCACGGGTTCTCCGCCCTACATCCCACTGGGAAAGGGGGTGGTCAGTCCCCATCCACAGCGCGCGGGGGCCCGCATGGAACTCAAGGGCAGCGTCTTTGACTACTGTCTGGCGGCCGCGCGTATCCTGGAGCCAGAGGGCCGCTTTGTGTTTTGCCACAGCGGCACGGACCCCCGGCCTGAACAAGCCGTCAAGGCCGCTGGCTTTACCCTGCTGGAGCGCCAGGACGTGATCTTCCGCGAAGGCAAGAGGCCGACCATCGCGCTTTTTGTCTGTGCATGGGAAGGCCAGCGCCGAGACGCGCCAGATCTGACCATTCGCGACGGGAACGGCGAGTTCACCGCCGAATATCTCCGCACACGGGGCGAGATGGGCAACGCGCTTGAGATGCGCACCAAGTCTGCTCCCGCTTCTTAGGGGACCAGGAACCGCTGGACCTCTGCCGTCCTATGGATTGGCCTGGTCATCGTGCGGGGCACCGCTCCGCCCCAGCCCCCAGAGGTCTTGGCCTGGGGGGCTTGGCCTGGAGGTTAGACGGATTCCTTGGCCGCTGGGAGAGGGCCGAGCCTTGGGTGGTGGTCCACGAGAGCTCAGGGACCTGTGCTGGCCTCGCTCTCGCTTTCGGGCTCCTCTTCTGCGTCCAAATAGGCCAACTGCTCGGGAGTGAAGTACCGTGACATCAGAGCACGTACTGGGACTAAGAGCGCGATAAATACAGGGAAGAGGATACCCAGCGCGCTGGTCTTGACCAGCCAGAGTACGGCCAAACAGACGGCCTGAATCACGGTGAACAGGTTTACCTTGCCCTTGGGGACCCGGCGCAGGTAGTGCGTGGGGGGCAGCATCTGTGGGTCGGTCACCCACAGGCGCACCCGCTCAAAGAACTGGTTGTTGGTCATGCTGGCCACGCCCATGAACAGGAACAGGCCAAAGAGCACCGACATGGGCACGTGGGAGAGTAGCCCCAAGAAGAGCAGGCTGAACCCGACCATCAGGTGCACCAACAGGCCCGTTAGCCGGGTCTCTCGCACGGCAACGACTCGCTCCTTTCCGCCGTGGGACTCCACCGTCGACAGGGAGTTGACGTGGTTCAGGGAGCGCACGGTCGCGGCGACCATCCAAGGCAAGCCGAAGAGGCTGCAGACCGCGATGAGCACCCCGACCACGGCCATGTCCAGGTGGTAGCCAGCGCCCTTCTTGAGCTTGTGGTCGGGGTTGTTGACCAGGCGCACCGTGATGTTCTGGTCCAAGTAGATCAGCAGGCTGACCAGGATGGCCGGAACGAGAGATGCACCCCAGACCCACATGGGTGCGTCCAGTGGGTTCACGAACCAGGTACGTGGCTGGGTCACACCGCTGGAAAGGGTCTCCACAAAAGTGGGCTGGATGGTCGCTGGAACTGCCAGGGTCTCTACATCCACTGGATGGAAAACGAAGCTCAGGGCGGCCATGGAGCCGATAGCGATGGTGGGTCCAAAGTCGGCCAGGAACTCACGAATGGGCCGCCGCAGGTAGGGGCTGCGCCGAATGGAGCGCAGTGCGGTGGCCACGATGTAGGTGCCCAGGGCCAGGATGACGCCGAAGAAGGCGGCCTCGTAGCCGTTGGAACCGGGCTCATTAAAGCCCTTGAGCATGTCCTTGAGGGCTTCGACGATGAAGATCAGGCTGATCAGGGCGGCGAAGGTCTCATCTGTGAAGCGCGTGAAGTACTGGATCAAGGAGGAGGCTTCGGTCACCGCCATCACAATCAAGATCAGCGAGGTCCAGATCCCCACCCACGCCAAGCTAGGTAGGAATGGGACTCCCACGTCTTGGGTCAGCCGGTACAAGATGCCCATGAAGATGATGATGGGGCCGGTGGAGCCCAGAATGGTCAGGGGCTGGCCGGAGAAAATGGCGTAGATTGTTCCGCAGATTGCGGTGGCTACGATCATCTCGATGGCGCCGACCTGGCCGTCGGTGAGCACGCCCAACAGCCCACCAAAGGCAACCGCGGGAGCAAAGCAGGCGAAGAATAGGAAAAAGACGCTGGCCAGCGCTTTGGGGTGGATTCCTTCCGTGTAGTCGCTCCAGTAGTGTGGCAAGCGACGCTTGATGTCTTGGACCAATCCACCCATAAAGCGGCCTGTTCGGCGCAGCTCAACAGGGACTTCGTGCTCCAGTTCAGGTGTCTCGAGTTCCTGTAGGTAGGCGGAGTAGACCGCCAGAAGATCCCCGCGAGTGTCAGCGCCAATGGCGTCGGCCAAGCGCTCGGGGTCCTGAAGCATCCAGCCAAAGGGCTCGATCTCTTCGTCCATCGGATCCATGGCACCGTTTGGGCCTATCACCAACCAGAGAAAGCGAATCCGGGCACCGTCACCGGCCATAAAGGGCACGGGCAAGCGGATTAGGACGGCCTGTGGATCCCCTTTTCCGTGGTGGGACAGCCGTATTACGCCGCAACCGTGGCCCAAGTCATTAACGGGGGGACGCTCGTCCTCCTCTAAGCGCACCAGGAGTCTGTCTCGCTGGTGATCGGGGAGCTTTCCGCACTCCGCCAAGCAAGCCAAGGCTTCATTCACGACCTCATCGAGCGTTTCAGCCTTGCAGTGCAGCATGGCGACGGAGCGGTCTATGACTTCGTGTGTCTTCATCTGATTCATGCGCCAACCCTATCAAAGGTCCGCCAACACTTCACGCCGCTCGAAGCGGGCCTGGGCTCAGGCAGTCTAAGGAGCAAAATCTACGGGCACTGGCTTGCCGAGAAGTCCGGACGCATGGGCTCGATTGTAGAGTTCCACCAGTCCAGCGCGCGCGCGCTCTGAGTAGCCAATGGTCTCCGCGTTGGCGTACATAGTCAAGTACTCGCTGACTCGCTCCGCGTCTGGAAGGGCGCCGCCCCTGGAGAGTAGCCATTCGATGGATTCTTGACGGTGGTCCAGAGCATGCTGAATCCCCTGGCGCATAATCTCACTGGCTCGGGCAATGTTTTCGGGGCCCAGGTCCCGACGGATGACGTTGCCGCCCAAAGGCAAGGGTAGGCCAGTCTGCTGCATCCACCACTCGCCAATGTCCACAATCTTCTGAAAGCCCAAGTCCGGATAAGTCAGGCGCCCCTCGTGAATCACCAACCCTGCGTCGACCTCTCCCGCGTCCAGGGCCTCGAAGATTGCCTGGTAGGGGGTGATGGGGACCACGGTGGGGAGTACATCCGGCGCAATCAAGCGCAGCACAAGCCAGGCGGTCGTGGTCTCACCAGGGATCGCTACCCGCTTGCCGGCCAGATCCGCCAAGCCCATCGGCTCCTTGGAGATGACCACTGGGCCGTAGCCATCCCCGACGCTACCTCCGTGAGGGAGCAGCTGCCATTGGTCGGCGATGTGGGGATAGAATCCGATACTGACGGCGCTCACGTCCGGTGGATCGGAGCTTGCGATGCGGTTCAATGCGTCTGTGTCGCGAGTGTCTATGTCCCATTCAAAGGGGCCTGGGTCGATCAGCCCCAGCATTAGGGCACGGAACATGAACAGGTCGTCGGCATCCGGGGAGCAGAGGACACGAATAGGAATGCTCATTTACGTCCCTCCGCCAGCTGGCTGGTGGTATCTCTCAGGCGGCTGGAGATGGTTCTGAGTAGCTTCCAGAGCACCTGACTGCCCACCTCAGGCTCCCGCTTGGTGAATTCGTCCAAGGCCTGTCGTTCGATCGTGACCAGGCTTCCGAACCCCACACTGCGCACTGTCGCGCTTCGCGGCTGGGCGTCCACCAAGGCCTGTTCGCCAAAGTGGTCGCCGGGGCCCAGTGTGGCGATGACCAAGCCGTCTCGGCTCACCTCCAGGATTCCCTGCACGACGACATACATGCGGTTGCCTGTGTCGCCTTGGCGCACGACAACCTCACCGGGGCTCACACGCTGGTCGTTGACCATGCGGCCTACTCGGGCTTGTGCGTTGAAGGACAGGTCCGCGAAGAGAAAGACCTGACTCATCACCTCGGCCCGGGCCGCAGCGATGTCGGCACGCGGTGAGGCATCGGGGTCTACTACCAGCACGGTGATGTTGTCTGGGCCCCCCGCGTCTAGGGCTTCCTGCAAGAGCATCTGGGCGGCCTGGTCGCGGTCGGACAGACCCAGGTGCCGAGAGATATTTAAGGCGTTGACCGGGTCGCTCAGGCCATCGCTGCAAAGCAGCAGGCGGTCACCGGCCAAGATCTCGATCGCCGCAGTGTCGGCCTGAACTCCAGGCTGCAAGCCAATGGCTCGGGTAATGACGTTGCGGTAGCGGCTGCGCTTGGCTTCGTCGTAGGTCATCTGGCCGGTGCGCACGAGCTCGTTGACCATACTGTGGTCCTCGGAGAGCTGGAGCAGTTCGCCTTCGCGCAGCAGGTAGGCGCGGGAGTCACCGACATGGGCCAAGAAGATGGTTCCACCACCGACCACGGCGACGACCAAGGTGGTGGTCATGCCCCGTCGGGACTCCGACTCGGCCTCCTCGTAGACCCGCCTGGATGCGGCTTGGCAGCTGACGTTCAGCGACTCCAGAACCCCGTTTCGGGTGCGCCGATCTGGCTGGTCGATGTAGGCCTGACGTGCAGCATGAATCTTGGGGGCCAGGGCTCGGAAAGTCTCCACAGTCAAGGCGCTGGCCACCTCGCCATAGGCCCGTCCCCCAACACCATCTGCGACCAAGTAGAGCCCAAATTCTGGGACGGCCAGCAGGGCGTCCTCGTTGTGGTCGCGGCGGTGACCTTCGTGGGTCACAGCGGAGTAGCGCTTCACGGTGGCTCCCTTGAGGGGGGATGCTTAACCGACTGCGGCGCGATGTGAGTTCACCCCTCCCTGCTAGTCCACGGCCAATGGAACTCTCTGTATTTGAGAGAGGGTTCGTTCCCCGGTAGGTCCCTGGCGCAGCACCCGGACCTCGATTGCGCCCCGGCCTCCTGCAGACTTTTGGGAAGGGGTCAGGGTGAAGGGCAGCACGCGGGTCTCTCCGGGTTGCAGGACAGTGTCCTTCCCTGTGCTCTCAAAGGGAGGTTCCAGCGACGTTGGGCGCTCCAGGGTGCTCTCCCAAGGCTCTCCGCTGTCTTTGCCATTGGCGTCTACAATGACGATCTGAAGCACTGCTGCGGAGAATGGTGAGCCGGTGGGGAAGGCGTGTCCGGCGCCGGTGTTCATGACGGTCAGGGTTCCGCTGAGCTCCTCACCGCGCACGACCCCGGCGGGTGGAATGTCTAAGAGTAGGGTCAGCGCCCGACCCTTTGTGGCGTCCATGCCGTGGTCCCGGTGGGCAGAAAAAGACCCTGCGGTGATCAGGCCGGAGCGCGGCGGCATGTGGCAGTCCTGGCACTGTACCCCCGCGGCCGCGTAGTTGCTGCCAGCCCACTCGCCATAGGTGTTGTAGAGGGGCTGCTCAGCGCCCTCCCAGGTGAGCTGGTGGCAGCTGGCGCAGAAGCTGGACTCGCCGAGTTCCTCGCTCACGGCGACCGGGTGGGGAGCGCCCGCGGCAGGGCGGCTACCCAACACGACCTCGTCCCGCACGTGGCAGGCCGCGCAGGTCACTCCTTCGGCGGACAGGGTGGCATCCCAGCTCTCGTTGGGGTCGGTCAAGGCCTCGCCCAATGGGCCGCCGGTGTACTCCCGAACCAGCTTCGACTGCTGGTTGATCAAAGGCGTGTGGCAGCTGGTGCAGAGGGGAGAGTCTCCGGTGGCGGCCAGAGCGGTGGCGAAGGGTTCATCTGTGCGGGCGCTTCGATGCCCACTGTCGGCCCATGAGTCGTAGATCTCGTAGTGGCAACCATTACAGCTCTGTGCGGAGAGCGAGGCCATGCCTTCCGCCAGCTGTTGGTGCGCGATGGGCAGGCCGTCGGGGAAGAGCTCGGGGGCCATGGGGCCGGCATCCTGAGGAGTCGGCTCCACTGGAGTGCGTGCTGGGTCAGCCGTGGGAGGGCTCTGGGTCTTGGGGCTCTTGTTCTTTCGTCCAGCCTGGGCCAGCGGAAAGCACAGGGCCAACCCCAATATCCAGATCGCGCAGATGCGAATGTACATCAAAAATCAATGACCTCAGGTTTGTCTTGGCCACCGCTGCGCGGGACGTGGAGTACGGCATCTTTGGGGGCGTAGAGATCAACGTATACCGAGTAGTTCTCGGAGACCTTTTTCACGTAGGTACGCGGCTCTCGTAGAGGGATATGCTCAACCCAGTCATCCAGATCGATCTTGCCTTTCCAGGGTCGATACCAAGAGCTGACGTTCACCGGTCCAGCGTTGTAGCTGGCCACAGCCATGGGCCAGCAGCCTTCAAAGCGAGTGAGCAATCGGGAGAGGTAAAACACACCGTATTGAACGTTGACCTCGGGCCGCTCTAAGTCCGCTGGCGTGTATGCATCCAGACCCAGCAGGTAGGCCACCTTGGAGCCCGTACGCGGCATGATCTGCATCACTCCAATGGCGCCCGCGTGGCTCAGGGCGGTGCTTCGGTACAGGCTCTCCCGGCGCATCAGCCCGTAGGCCAGCAGTGGATCCACGTCATAAATACGCGCCCAGCGCTCCACGTGTTGTTTGTGGGCGGTGGGGTAGCCCAACCGTAGAGCCTTTTTGAGTTCCTCGGGGTCTTGCTGGCTTTTCCCAACACCCAGGGAGAAGCGCGTTGCATGGTGATGGTCCTGGCTAAACACGAAAGCTGCCCGCCATTCACCCTTGGAGATGCTCACCGCCCGTACTTCCTTTTGGCGTTCGTCCCGTCGTCCGACGCTGAGTTCGTACTCCTCGTAGATATCCGCCATCAGCTCGCCCGAGAGCTCATAGACCCCGACCAGAGCCAGGTCGTATGCGGCCGGGAACAAAGGCCAGACCTGGTCATTTTTGTTGGCTACCCTTCTAAAAACAGGGCCGTAGGCGGCCGGCTTAACGTAGGCCCCCTCTGCGTAGGAGTCGGCAATTTCCGGCTGGGGAACTGCCAGCGGGAAGTTCACCGGGACGGGCTCCAGGGGGGCCAGGTCAGCCTCTGCGGGGGCGGCACCCCAGACCAGATGGGACCAGTCAAAGCTTTCCGGCTCGGGGTCGACCATCTGTCCAGCCACCCTGGCTGGCACTGCACTGCCCACGGGATTTTGTGGGGGCGAGGCCACGGGCTCCAGCACGGGAACCGGAGCGGGGTTGCGGCCCTGGCGCAGCTGTTCGGAAGGCATCTCTGCCAGTCCCTTTCTCCACTTGGAGTTGAGCAGTAGGGCGTACCAACTGTTGGCTGCATTCCTACGGATCCAGCTGTAGTCTTGCGCAGCCATGTCCCGGTTTTTTAACGCCGAGTAGCTCTTGCCCCTGTAGTAGCGCGCGCTCAGGCCGGTCTCTCCGCCGCTATCCACAATGGGGTCTAGGCGGGCAATAGCCGCTTCGTATTCGCCCATTCGATAGGTATCGAATGCAGCGAACCAAGCAGCGGCCCTGGCCACGGTGCCTTGGCCCACTGCCAGCACCTCCCAGTGCTCCCGGGCGCGCTCGTAGTTGCCCGCCATCTGCTGGGTGTGGGCCACCACATCGCGCACATTCCGAAAGCGTCCGGACTTGCTGTATTTCTCCAAGCCCAGTTCGCCAAACTCGGCTGATTCTTCGAAGTATCCCCCCCGAAAGTATGCGCGAAAGGCGTACCAGGCATCCTCGGAGTTGGGCTTGGCCTTGTACTGTTTGGCAAAGGAGTCTCCCAAGGCGCGGTATTGCTTGGTCCGCCAGGCAAAGGTACCGCCCTGGGCGGCCTGCCAAGCCTGGACCTGGGCATCGTCTGGATTCTGGGCTCCGATCTCCTTGTAGAGGGACATGGCCTGGTCTTTTAGGCCGCAGTCCCGCAGGCTGACCGCGCGGAGCTGGGCTTCGCGCACAGCACCCAAGCTAGGCTCTTCCAGATCCTCTTCCTTCAAGAGGGCGTCCAGGGCGGCCTGCGCTGCCACGGCGCTACAGGGATGGTCAAAGTCCACAGTCAGTGTCTTGAGCAGCATCGCTCCACGCTCTGGGTTGGCATTCGCCTCGGCCAACGCCATGCCCAAGCGGAGCTCTTCGGCACGCGGGGTGTCGGGATTCAACGCCAGGTATTCCTTGTAGGCGGCGATGGCTCCACCTTTCTGACCGGCTGCGACCAAGGCGTCACCGCGCAGCACCAAACACTCCTCGGCATGCGGTCCCTCGGGCCACTTGCTACGATAGGCGGAACACTCTCCAGCGGCGACGGTGTGGCGTCCGCGCTGGTGGTCGGTCCAGGCCTCGTACCAAGCACCGTGCATTGCCAGGGGCCCGCCGGCGACACGCACCGAAGTGAACTGAGCAGATGCCAAGTTCCACTGGCCCTGGTCCATGTAGAGCCATCCGAGCAGAAAGCGCCCCGCCGAGCGCTCACGTCCATAGGGTCCTTCGCCAGAGACCAGCCAGCCCTCGAGCGCCGTGACCGCGGCGGCTGAGTCTCCACGCTTGTGCAAGGCGACGCCTTCTGCCAGGGAGGCTTGAGCGATCGGCACGGAGCCAGGGGGAACGAACGGAGGTTCCGGGAGGGTCGCGCCTCCAAGGAGCAGAAGCCCCAGGGGAAGAACAGAGAGCATTAAGGGCGCAGGCCATCCGCTTTGATACCCAGCACGTAGTCGCTTCCTTCCTCTCCGAACAGTACGTCGTAAACCGGTCCTGGGTGTAGAGCCTGGATGGTGCCGCGGCGGCCGTCCACGAGTTCGACAGGATCACCCAGGTGTTTGGCGCCATCCAGGGTGGGGCAGGGGACCTGGGGTTCGTCGTATTCTACCCACTCAGCCCAGCCGCCAACCAGGACGCGGGCGCGGGACCAGCCCTGCTCTCTGAGCCAGCCAGCCAACTCCTCAGCATTCTGTTCCATGGTCGCGTCATAGACGGCGATCCAGTGGTCCTTGGGGGGCAGCATTTCGGTGCGCTTCTTGAGCTGGGTGCCAGGCAGCAGCAAGGCTTTTGGCATCACGCCGACGATCCACTCGGCCGGTGGACGGGTGTCGATCAGGGTCACGCCCTCATCACCCATCACCTGGGCTGCCAAGTACGTGCGCCCGATGTGCTCCTTGTGGTTGGGCCCAGGCGTGTCGCCATCGCCGTCTACAAGCTTGGGGATCTTGCTGGCGTCGTATACGCCCTTGGTGCCCTTGGTCTTGATGGTGGTGCGCGCCTCGGCGTCGAACTCCATGCCAAAGGCCTTGAGGGCAATCTTCTTGGCAGCCTTCTTTACGCGGTCGCGGATCATCGAACACTCCTGCCCTGCCATGCTGCCACATCTGGGCTGGGTGACGCAGTGTAGGATCCGCCGTAGAATGCCAAGCACGGAGTCCTGTATGTTCTTAGTCGCGCTGTTGCTGGCTTGTCCCCCGCCGATAATCTTCACGGCGGATACGGAATCACAGGGCATTCAAGACACCTCTGATTTGGTAGAGGCAGTGGACGCAGACGGGGATGGCTACTCTGCCGATGTAGACTGCAATGACAGCGACGTCGAAGTGAATCCCGGCGCGACCGAGGTTTGGTACAACGGCGTCGACGAGAACTGCGACGAGAATGACTGCGACCAGGACGGAGACGGCGAGGGCGCGGACATTGGGTCCTGTGTAGGGCAGGGCGATGACTGCGACGACATGGACGCTGACATTGGGCCGGGCGCGACAGAGATTTGGTACGACGGGGTTGATCAGGACTGTGACGGGCACTGCGACTTTGACGCGGACCTTGACGGCTGGGCCCTGGCCGACGCCACTGGCGACAACTGCATGGTCGGTGACTGCGATGACACCCTGGCGGAGTTGAACCCTGGTGCAGTGGACTATCTGGACGGGCTGGACACAGACTGCAGTGGCGGCAACGACGACTTGGATCAGCTGGATGATGTCGTGTTGATTTCTGGGGGCGGCGGCAGCTTTGGCCTGTACTTGGCCACCAGCGACAGCGACGAAGACGGCCATGAAGAGCTGTGGATCGCCTCTCCAAACCGGGCCCAGGGCAGCGGCGGATACGGCAGCGTGGAGCGTTTTGACGGGGCGACTTTGAACACCCGGCAGAACGGCAGCTTGGACTTCAGCAAAGCGGAGAGCAACGTCAGTGCGTCTGCCGGAAGCAGCGGCCTGGGACAAGGGCTGACGATCTTGGACCTTCGCTCAGACCGCAGGGGCCAGCTCCTGATGGGGGACAAGGGGCAGAACCAGGTTTTGTTCTTTGTCGAACAGACCGATCCAAGCTCACAGCCCAGCAACGCCCCCCTCAGCTCTTGGGGAAGCGTGAGTTTTATGCTTGGCACTGGCGCCTACGAGCAACTCACGACCAACGGTACTACCTACCTGTTGATGGGAGCCACTGAGTCCGCTGATGCCTCTGGAGGAGCAGTCTTTCTATTGGACGAAGCAACGATTTCGACAGGATTGAAAACCATAGATTCATTAGGCTATGCGCTCCGTAGCAACGCCCAGGCCAGCGACGGCTTGGGTTCAGCTGTGGCTGTCTTGGACTTGGATGGAGATGGTCTGGATGACTTGGTGCTTGGCGCCCCCGGAAGCAGTGGCGAGGACGGCAAGACTGAGCTCGGTCGCCTCTACGTACTCAGCGCCGATGACTTGTTGGATCTGGACCAGGGCAGGTTGGGGACGAACGTGGACATCAGTTCCCAGCCCCAGGTCTTAGGCGATGTCGTGGGCTCTCGATTTGGTATGCAACTCCTGGCGTTGCCGGACACGAATGGAGACGGGAACGACGAGGTGGTCGCCGTGTCACGAACCACAGGCGGGACACGCCTCCATGTGCTCTACGGCGGGGGCTCCTTCTTTGAGCATACAGCGAGTTTCACCGATCGAATCGACATTTCACGGGAGAGCGCCCGTACTGTCCCTTTCATGGCTGCCGGTGACTTGGACGGCGATGATCTGGGAGACTTGGTTGTGGGCAATGGGGATGCCGACGCCGTCTATGTGTTCTTGGACGGCACTCTGGGCAGCAAGCCCGGCTTGACCCGTTTGGACGCGAACGCCGAGATGCGCGGGGTGCCAAGGTCCGGATTCGGAACCAGCCTTGGCTTTGTAGACGCCCTGGATGCCGATGGCGAAGATGAGCTTGTTGTGGCTGCACCGACAGGTGATGGCTCGGTCTATCTGGTCCGGATGGGCTTTTAGGTCCCTGCCTGGATAGGTTGCAAACCCCCTAGTGAGAGATGTGCATGGCCATGTGGAAAGACATCGTCTTTGGTCGCCCAGACGGCATTCGTCAGTCCACTTATCGCTCTGTGACGGGCAAAAAGGCGGCGAAGGCCGCCGCTGTTTCCAAGCCCGAGCCTGTGTACGAGAGTGCCGAACAGGCTCTAAACTTGGGGATCGAAGCGCCCAAGGATGTCACCCCTCCCAGTGGCTTCGAGGTCGTTCTACACAAGGATGCCTTGGAGTCCGGCAAGGTGATCGAGGTCATCATTGCCGGCAATGCCATCGCTCTGGCCCGTACTGATGAAGGCTACTTTGCCCTGGACAATCGCTGTCCTCGTACGGCCTGTGCTCTGGGCGAAGGGAGCTTGGAGGGAAACAAGCTGACCTGTCCCACCCACGGTTGGGTGTTCGATGTGAGCGATGGATCCTGTGAGATTAGCCCCAAGGACACCGTGCCGACCTACCCGGTCCAGGTCGTGGGTGATGGGGTCTGCGTCAAGATCTAAGTCAGCCTCTGGGCTGATCTGCGGGGGGCTTGTCCGGAAGGGACCAAGTCAGTCCTCCCAGGAGTCTGTCTCGGGAATTGCAGGTCCCAGGTCTTTGGGATCCGGAATGGGCCACTTCTCTGCCCACAGGTCGTGACCGCCATCTACCGTCCACGTCTGACCCGTCACGTAGTCCCCTGCAGGGCTGGCCAAGTAGGCCACCAGCCACGCGATTTCCTCTCTGCGGGCCAAGCGCTTGAGGGGGACCATGCCCGGCATGCGGTCCAGGATACCTAGCCCGGCGGGGTAGGTGCGCAGCCCGCTGGATGCCACCAGACCGGGCGCAATGCAGTTGATCCGAACCCCGCGCTGAGCCCACTCCACTGCCAACGTGCGTGTCATGGCCTGGACGCCTGAGCGCGCTGCGACGCTATGGGCCATGCCCGGGAAGCCTCGGTCACTGAGCATGGTGATGTTGATGACGCGCCCGCCGTGCTTGAGCATACAGGCCTGGGCAACGGCTTGGGTCAGAGACCAGGTACCGGTCAGGTTGGTGGCGATGACCGCGTCCCAGCCGTTTGGGGAGATGGTCTCGGCCGGTGCCAAGAACTGGCCGCCGCCATTGTTCACCAAGATATCGATGGGTCCCAATTCTTCTATGATCTCCGCCACGCAGGCCTTTACGCGGTCTCGGTCTCGAATGTCCAGGGACTTGGCATAGACGGGGGTGCCAAGCTCCTCGCTGAGAGCAGCCGCTGCCAGTTCAAGTCGCTCGATTTTTCGGGCCGCTATGACCACTTTCGCGCCCAACGAGGCCAACTCACGTGCGACTTGTGCACCAATTCCACTGCCACCGCCGGTGACCAGGGCCACCTTGCCAACAAGCAGATCGTCTCTAAACAGGCTGGACATCAGTCCTCCAGGTCTCGGCCCTGTTGGGCGTTCCAGATGGGGTCAATCAGGCTTTCAAACTTGGGGACCGGTGTCTTACCCAGGCCGCGGTCCGCTGTACCGCGCCACAGGGCACCGTCCACGGTGGGCTTGGCATGGGGGGCCGGTGGGCGTAGCCACCACACGACTACGGCGCCGTGGTCCTCGGGCTCTCCGAGCCCTTCACTGAGCTCGCGAATACGGCGGTTGAGACGGTTCTTTGGAAGCAGGTTGCCAGGCAAGGCGTCCAGGACGATGGCGCCCACGCCTTGCTCGGCCAGTGCTTGGCGTGCGCTCTCGGGGGGGGGCGCAGGCTGTGCACCGGACTCCAGTGCCTCCAGCCAGATCAGCAGCTCTTGCGCTTGGGTCCACGCTTGCCAGTCCTCTGGCATGGGAGCGCCCGGCGGCAGCAGCAGTGGGTTGACCACAGGGTGGCCGTGCATGCGTTGGTGTCGGCCCACAATGGGGGCATGTAGCCCATCTCGGCGCAGTGGAAGCTCCAACACGGCGCCGTCGGCGGCCGCCACAACGGTCCAGGCCATCTCCTTGCTCAGATCCTGGGTCTGGATGGGGGCGTTCCCCGAGAGCAGCATGGCCTCTACGACGAGAAAAGCGCCCCACAGACCTGGTCTGGGGAGGTGGGCGCAGGCTGCCGCCAGTAGTCCCAAGGGAAGGAGCATGCCCCAGCGCTCAGGCCAGGTCAGGCGGTCCAAGAAGGGATGCACCCAGCCCACCCACTCAAAAGGCATGGACACCGGATTACCGCCGATGAGGACCAGCTCCTCACCCCACTTCAGCCAGGGGCCGAGAATCATGATGTAGGCCACTGCAGCCATGGACAGCCAGGGCAGCATGGTCTTCAGCTTACCCTGCCTCCAGGCCATCACCAGGGCGACCAGCGTGCCCAAGACCAAGACCCATGAGACCCGGTTGCTTCGGTCGATGGGTCCGGAGACGAAAGGAAACCACAGGGGCGCCCCGTGCCCTGCCTCGAATTGGTTGCCGGTGGCCAGGGCGCTGTAGTCCGCCGGTAAATTCAGAGGGACCGGCCCGCTTTCAGGCGACGTCAGTGGAAGCTGCTCCCAGTTCAAGGCAAAGGGTGCCAGCGCAGGCAGGGCAAAAAGCAGAGCAATCCCCACCGCGGCTCCGAAGCGCAACCAGCCCTGGCGCCCCATGGCCCGGGCTGCGCCCAACAGGAGCGGTAGGCTCCCCAGGGCGGCGAATAGGGCCAAGTACCAGTAGCTAAGGGCGGCCCCCAAGATGAACAATCCGGCGCCTACAGCATCGCGCCAACGTCCATTGGGCTGCAACAAACGATGGAAGCAGGAGAGGTATAGGGGGATCCAGAAGCACAGTGTCTGGGGTGCGTGGTGCAGGTTGACCTCGCGCAACAGGGCATCGCAGGCAATCCAGCCCAGCCCCATCAGCCAGCCGGCACCCTCACGCGCCCAGTAGCCACGCGCGGAGCTCAGGGTGCGTCCTAAGTGATGAGCAGCCAATGCCGCCGCCAGGAGCGAGCCCACCCACAGCAAATTGTCCGCCAGCGGGAAGGGGAAGAACAAATCCAGGAACCCACCCAGGGCGTGGTCCATCACGTTGGGGGTCAGGAGCAACACCGGGTAGCCACTGGGCCAGAACACATCGAAGGACGTGGGCCACTCGGAGGGGTTCAGCAGTGTGGGGCCTATCAGTCCACGCAGCCAAACCGTGTCCCCGGAGTCCACGTTGGGAAAGCCAGGTAGCATCGACGACATATGGCCCATCAGCGGCCAGGTCAGAGCCATGATGGCCAGCAAGTAACCCAACAGTCTGCTGAGCCACTGTCCCATGCATTGCAGCAGGGGGCGCTTGAGCAAAAAGTTAGATGTCCAGCGCATCGACCTGGGCCGCCCGCGACATGATGAAGCTGTAGCGAGGGGCCGGGTCCTTACCCATCAGGTCGGAGATGACCTGCTCGGTCGTGAGCTGGGCGTCGTCTGGAATGGTGACGCGAAGCAATCGCCGGCGTTTTGGGCAGAGAGTCGTCGCGTAGAGGGTCTTGGGCATCATCTCGCCAAGCCCCTTGAATCGGCTAATCTCCGGCTTGTAGCGGGCTGGAAGCTTGGACAGAATGCGGTCCTTCTCTATGTCGTCGGCTGCCCAGTGGCTCTCCTTGCCCACATCGATTCGGTACAGGGGCGGCTGAGCGAGGAAGACGTGGCCGCCCTGGATCAAGCCGGGCAAGTGGCGGTAGAAGAAGGTCAGAAGCAAAGTCGCGATGTGGTGGCCGTCCACGTCGGCGTCCATCAGCAGCACGATGCGTTCGTAGCGTAGGGCGGAGATGTTGAAGTCCTTGCCCATGCCGCAGCCCAGAGCTTTGACGATGTCGCCGAGCTCAACGTTTTTTAGTACCTGAGCCAGAGACGCCGACTCGGTATTCAATACCTTGCCGCGCAAGGGCAGGATGGCCTGTTTGGTGCGGTCCCGGCCCTGCTTGGCCGAGCCTCCTGCGGAGTCACCCTCGACGATGAAGAGCTCTGAGGAGGCAGGATCTGAGGAGCTGCAGTCCGCAAGCTTGCCTGGCAGGTTGAGGCGGCGCGAGACCGCGGACTTGCGGCGGACCTTAGAGGCTGCATCGCGGCTGGCCATGCGGGCCCGAGCGGACTGAATGGCGCGCAGTACGATGCCTTCGCCCCAAGATTTGTGCTCGTGCAGCCATTGCTCAAAGACTGGGCGAACGGCCCCGTCCACAATGGTTCTTGCATCGGGGTTGTTCAGCCTGTCTTTGGTCTGCCCCTGAAACTGAGGGTCTTGGTGGTAGAGGCTGACGATTCCGACAACCCCTTCTCGAATGTCCTCGGCACTCAACTTTATGCCCCGAGGCTCCAGCTGATGGGCATCGATAAAGGCCCGAAGTCCTCGCACGATGGCGTCCTTGAAGCCTTGCTCGTGCGTGCCACCCATGCGCGTCGGGATTCCGTTTACGAAGGTCAGCAGCTGCTCACGGGGGGAGTCGGTCCAGGTGAACACCACCTCTATGCGAGGGTCTTGGGAGTCGAAGACGAATGGCTCCGGTGCCGTGGGACGCTTCTCAGCCTTGTTCATCAGGTTCGTCAGATAGTCGAGTACCCCGCCTTCGTGTTTGTAATCGACGCGGGTACCACCTCCTAAATCGGAGAAGACGATGCGCAAGCCCTTGTTCAGGTAGCTCTTTACCTCGAGTCGTTCGCGGATGAGCTCAGGGTCAAAGCGCACGTCTCCAAAGATCTCTGGGTCCGGCGTGAAGCTGATGGTGGTGCCTGTTCCGCGAGCAGGCCCGACTTCTTGAACGGGCCCCCGGGGTTTGCCACGGCGGTAGCGTTGCCGGTAGAGCTTGGCGTCCCGCTTGACCTCGGCCGTCATGGAGGTGCTCAAGGCGTTGACCGCCTTG
>CAJQPC010000291.1 GCA_905480105.1 uncultured bacterium
TGCAGACCACTTGGTCTGCATCTTTCAGCCAGCCAAGGTCCGCGTCCGCCTGAGAGGTGACCGCGACCACTTCGATACCCATGCGCTTGCATGTGCGTAGAACCCGGGCTGCGACCTCGCCACGATTGGCGATGAGAATGCGACGAAACACGTTGTTTCTCCGAAAGTTTTAGGCGCCCGACAGAGCTTTTTGAATCATGGCACTGGCCATGCCCCCGTCGATCTCACCCTTGTGGGCTTTCATCAGCGCGCCCATTGCGCGACCCATGTCCTTGGGTGTGCTTGCGCCGCTGCTCGCCACAGCTTCATCCACCCAAGTCTGCGTTTGAGCAGCAGATGCCAGCTTGGGCAAAAACTCCTCGATCACGGCGATCTCAAAGAGTTCGATGTCGGCCAAGTCCTGGCGTCCACCGTCAACATAGGTCTTCGCAGCGTCTCTGCGCTGCTTGACCATCGAGCGCAGGTCACCAACGATGGCTTGGTCCCCGAGATCGGCATTGCCGCTCTTGGAGATCTCGATGATGCGGGCCCGAATCATACGGATGGCTTGGAGGCGATCCTTGTCCTTGGCCCTCATCGCGGCTTTCATTTGTTGGGTGACTTCGTCAACGATCGCCATGCTGTCCATCCTTTGGGAGTTCCCAATTGGGGGCCAGCCTAATCAGCCGCTTCGGTGCCGGCGATCTCCGAGTCCTGTTCTTGCACTGGCGGAGTCGCCTCACTGTCTTTCTTTTGGCGCTTCAGAAGCCAGACCAACACCAGCGTACTGCCGAAGATGGTCAGCAAGCTGCCGTACTGTGCCGGGGTCAAGCCCAGGTAGCGAACGTCGCTGGCCTCCCCCAGGTCAGTGTTCCGAAGAAAGTCCAACAAGAAGCGTATCGGGGCGTATGTCATGCCCCACAAGGCAATGAACTTTCCGTTCGGGGCATTGGGCCACTTGCGATCCACCACAAAGAACAGGCCAGCCACAGTGGCGACCCAGATGGCCTCGAGTAGGCCCAAATCGTAGCGAGGCTGGTAGGGCGCCGGGAAATCGACGGCGAGAAACTCCAGCAAGGGAAACTCACTGGCCTTCACTCCAATGTGATCGTGCACGCTGAAGCAGCCAAGGCGCCCAAAGACATAGCCAAAGGGAAAGCAATACATGGCGTTGTCGGCAAACTTCCAGAAGTCCCGTGGGCGAATCACCTTGTAGAACAGGATCGCCCCGATCACCGCGCCCAGAAAGCCACCGTTCGAAGAGAACCCGGCCCAGACCGAGCCCAAAGCGACAAAAGCCGTCCATGGGTCGAACTGACCATCGAGCTGCATCAGGTGGCGGTTGTAGGCCAAAACATGCACCAGATGGCCCACCACAAAGCCCATGCCGACCACACAGACTGCGCCGTCGACTACGTCCCGAGGGGCCAGGCCTATGCGGATGCCGCGGGAGCGACCAACCTCCAATCCGAGCACAAAGGCAATGCACACCAGGGTGGCCCAGGGGTCGATCGGAACCGGTCCGAGTTGGTAGACTTGGGGTTGCCAATAGGGAATAAGTGCGGGAATCACAGTTCGTACACTAACGGCGCCGGCGCTGCCCCGCCGCAGAGGCGTGTTAGAGACCAGCAAAGCAGCAGGAGCTCGCCATGGCCGTCATTACCGTGGACAACGTCGTTGAAGGACTCAAGCGCAAAGACGTATTTGAATGGCTGAGTTCGACGGACCACCACGACCGCTTCCTGGCCGGCGCATTTGACGACGTGAGCCGAGCCAACGACACGGAGTGGACCTGCACCCTCAAGCTTTTCCCCAAGAGCCGAGTCATGCGCTACCGCTTCATCGCAGCGGACGCAGAGCATGGCGGGCGGCGCATCCTGTGCGAGACCGACGGCAAGCGTACCAAGGGAAAACTCCACTACTCCCTGCGCACACCCCGGGGCTCAAGGGACACGTTGATCACCCTGCACATGGACTACGATCCCGGCTCCATGCTCGGCATGGTGGTGGACGCGGGTGGCCTTCGAGAAGGCTTAGAGAAGGGTCTGCAAACCATCCTCTCCAACTTAAAAAAGGAGATCTACCAGGACGTAGAGACTGGCAAGTTCAAGGCCTAAGCGCCCAACCTTGTTGCAGTGTAGTCCTGCTCCACGAAGTGCAAACCGGCCTGTGGACACGAGAAACAGACTCGTATTCGTAGTGGGGTCTGGCGAGAGTCCAGAGGGCACCGCCGTGGGGAGCCAACGGTTGTCAGAGCACCCCGGTCACCGCTGAGGCTGGGCGGGAGTGCTTTGGCCTTGGACCGCTTTGCATTCACACCAATGCAGCGAACTAAGTCGCTTTATTCGGCCAGAACCAAAGCTGGGCAGACATCGAACGGTACAGGCTCAAGACCTCTGCTCCGTCGCCAGACCAGCTCACAACGCCGGCGGCACCATGCACGCCGTACTCCAAAATAAGCCGATCGCTGACAGGCGATGCCCGCGACAGGCTTCCAGCAATAGAGAACTCTGGGAATGTTGGCTCGATGCACCAAGCCGCCAAGCAAGCCTGCGGAGGGTACTCCCAGCGCTGGCTGTCCATGCGAACTTGTGCGCCCACAATGAAATCGGCCGGCAGGCCAAGAGCCAAGCCGACCCCCACGCCCGTTGAGCGCCCGTCCAAGTCGGCAACCATGCGCCAGGACACACGGGTGTACAGGCCTAAGGTCAGGGCGTGCTGGTAGCCAAGCTCAAGCTGAGGGCCTGCGACACCTTGAAACACAAGCGTGTCTCCAGACATGGGCGCGACCCAGCCGGCGCCCAAGGAAACGCCAAGCTCTCCCATCGGGGCAATGGCCGGCAGCAGACTCAGCACAAAGTCACCCCTTCGGCCGCCACTTCCCGTCTATGAACTTGATGTGGTAAGCCTCTTTAAAACTACCATCTGACTGATGCTGCTCATAGGCCACACGGAGTTCATCCCCCTGAATCTCAGCCATCCAATAGCCATACAGGGGGAAGTAGCGGGCGTCATATGCGGCGGTGAATCCCTCCCAAGTACCCATGGCCTTGGCGTGATCAATGACCTCGTCCGGGAAGGTCTGCGCACTGGCCTGTCGGTCAAAGTCGTTTTGCAGCGCCAGATCAAAGAGCGGCTCTAACTGAAGATCCCCGTAGCCCAGAGAATCGCCGTTGCCCCAGCGTTCCTGAGTCTCCGCAGGCGCACCACCTCCTCCTGCGGTGAAGTGGGCCTCGCCCAGGGGGCCGCTTGGCAGGAAGACCTCTGTGGAGTGTGGTTCAGCGGAGAACACAGCCCGGATCTTCATTAGACCAGCGCTCTCTTCGACCGCCTCTATCAACTCCATCGGAGCGCCATCGACGTTGGGTTCGGTGCCCTTGGTCAAGGTCACCACTGGATCGTGCATGAAAACCAAGACGTGATCGAAGCGCCCCTCGGTGGCCTCGGGGATCCAATAGAGCTGCTCGTTCCAGCGACTGCCCAAGCGGTCCTTGTTGGAGTCCAGGACGATCATGCGCCAGATGGCCCCCTCCACGCGAACGTCAAAGCTGTACCAGCTGGCCACCCGCGCATGACCGATGTCCACGCCAACCTCTGGGAAGGCCCCGTAGACCCCCTGCAGCCTCTTGTCACTGCGGCTGTCTACATCCCCCACCACCGGCATGGTGGGGATGCGGTAGCCCTCGGTCGTGGGCACAGTCTCGCCGTCCAAGACTTCCTGCCAGAGACTGTCAAAGGTCTTCCATTCCCCGGTGGATGACCAACGCACGCTGTCCCCCATCAGGGCGACAAAGTCCAACTGCTTGCGGTCCACCTGCCGACGCAGGTCGGTCACAATGGCCTGGTTTATCCCGTCCGTTGGGCCCTTCCGGCCCGCTTTGTCCACCACTGGGATGGGTGCGCGTACATTGCCGACCACAGCAAAGCGCAACACCTCTCCGCTGTGCTCCAGGGCGTCCGCTTCGTCGGCGTACACCTTGTGATCTGGAATCTTGTTGGGCGCGGCCGCGCAGGAGCTCAGGCCAAGGATCAGGCCAACCGTAAGGGACTTCTTCATGGCCGCAGCCTGACACTGCAACGCCACGGGGGCAAGTCACCTGACGCACTGCTGACGACCCAACGCGTCCTCCCCCGACATGGACCACTGCGTACGGCTCATCATGAAACGCCCTGGCCCCATGGCCTCCCCCCGCCCAAACCCCATCAAAGGCGCCGTCCCACCAATTCAGGCAAAGCGCACTCCCGCCTTCCCGACTGGGACAACGGTGCTCTCGCGCAGTCCAATCTCGCCCTTCATCCTCGGCTGGGAGGCACACCTGACTGATCCCATCCAACGCAGTCACCTATCGGTGGGCAGTAGGCAAGCCCTGTTGGGCCAGACCGAAAGCCCACCCCCAGCGAGCTCTGGAGACGAACAGGCCACCGACCTTTAGGAGGGGCAAAGGTGGACTGCATATCTACGGCGCCGCCCAGGCCGGGAAGCTGATCGCCACAGGGCCCTGGCAGCAACACCGGCGCGCTGCGAAGGCCCAACGAGACTTGGTTCCAGGACGGACCTGAGTGCGGGCCGTAAAACCCGCCGCATTACTCGACGGTGACGCTCTTAGCGAGGTTGCGGGGCATGTCGATGTCCCGTCCCATGGCCAAAGCGGCCTGATAGCTGAGCAACTGCAGTGGCAGCACTGTGACCATGGGCGTGAGCAGTGGATGCACCCGAGGCACCGGGATGCTCACTGCTGCCAAGCTGGCAGCCTGGTGGTCCCCACGAGAGTGGATGACGATCAAGCAGGCCCCACGTGCCTGGACCTCGCGCATGTTGGAGAGGGTGCGCTCGCGGTTGGCATCGCTTGGAACAATCACAATGACGGGTGTGCCTTGTTCCATCATGGCGATGGGCCCATGCTTCATCTCTCCAGCGGCGTAGGCCTCGCATGGGATGTAAGCCAACTCCTTGAGCTTCAACGCCCCTTCCAGAGCAACAGGCCAGCTCAGGCCCCGCCCCATAAACAGCACATAGCTCGCGTTGACCAGGTGACGCACGGCCTCTTGGATGGGCCCGGGGTCGCCCAAGTAGGCGCGCACCATCTCCGGCAGGTCTGCCAAGGATCGCGCGAGGTGCTGAGCCTCGTTCGGGGCCAAGGTCAGGGTGCGCCCAAGCATGAGCGTGAACAAGTACATCGCCGAGATCTGGCTGGTAAACGCCTTGGTCGAGGCCACCGCGACCTCGGGCCCAGAGTGGATGTAGACCCCTCCCCCGCAGAGCCTGGCAATGGACGAGCCAACCACGTTGACCACACCTAAAACCTTGCCCCCCTTGGTCCGAACTTCCTTGATGGCCCCCAGGGTGTCAGCCGTCTCCCCGGACTGGGACACGGCAAGGTACAGCCCCTTGGGATCGATCTGGGGGTTGGACCACCGGAACTCACTGGCGATCACGGCACGCGCCGGGATGCGAGCGGTCTGCTCGATGGCCATCGCGCCTAGCATCGCCGCGTGGAAGCTGGTGCCGCATCCCATAATGGTCACCGAGGGAATCTCGGTCAGGTCCCGGGGCAGCAGGTCAAACCCACCCAAACGCGCGGTGCCTTCTTCGGGCTGAACCCGGCCGCGCAAGCAACGGCCGATGCTCTCTGGCTGCTCGTGGATTTCCTTGAGCATGTAGTGCTCAAAGGACCCTTTATCGCCGGTCCCAAAGGCCGCCTCTAGCTCCTCC
>CAJQPC010000292.1 GCA_905480105.1 uncultured bacterium
GCCTACTACCGTTGGTACCGCTCCATCGTGCCGTCGACCCTGGAGGCGGAGCTTGCCCGCATTCGATTGGCGCAGGACCCCGAAAACCATGGGCACAAGTCGCGGGTCGCACGAGGCGCCTACGACAACGATGACTTCGCACAGGCTCTGGCCCACTACCAGGGGCTCCTGGAGTCAGACCCGGGGAACACGCGTTGGTTGTGGGGGCGCTCCCAGGCAGAGAAGCGCCTGGGCTTTCACACGCGTGAGCTGGAGAGCTACCGGCTAATCCTGGAGACGGACCCCGACAACGCGGGTGCCTGGGCCAGTGGAGCGGTGACCTTGGGGCGCATGGGTGACTTTGACGCTGCCGAAGACTGGCTGAGTCGGGCCCTGGAGCACGGGAGGGGCGAGCCGTACCTAAACCTCTATGAGGGGATGCTCTTGGCACTGCAGGGGGAGGATCAACAGGCCTTGGCCGCCATCGAGGACACCGTGCGGCAACGCAACGCGCTCTCGGTAGGGCACCAGATTGAACTGCGCCGAGATCTGGCCATCGATCCCGCCTTCTCCTCGCTGCGAGGGGGCACGGAGTTGCGCTCGCTGCTCTGGCGTCACTATGCCGCAGCGGCACCTAGAAAGCTTCGCCGATAGAGCAGTCATGGTCGACCTTGGTACGCTAAAGCCAGCTTAGGAGGTCCTGTGCGCACCGCAGTCGTTGCTGGCAGCTTTGATCCCATCACCAATGGCCACCTGGACGTGATTCGTCGCAGCCGGAAGCTCTTCGACCGCGTTGTGGTCGCCGCCGGCCGGAACGTGAACAAAAAGCGCCTGTTCAGCCTGGAGGAGCGCCTGGAACTCGTCCAGGCGGCTGTGTCGGACATCGACGGCGTAGAGGTCGCATCCTTTGATGGACTCTTGGTGCAGTACTGCCAGACGATTGGAGCCAAGGTCATCGTGCGGGGGCTGCGGCCCACTGGGGACTTTGATTTTGAGTTCCAGATCGGATTGGCCAATATGGACCTTGCGCCTGAGATTGAGACCGTCTTCCTGTTGGCGGGGCCGGAGAACCTGTTCATCTCGAGCAGCTTGGCCAAGGAGATAGCCACGCACGGCGGAGACGTAAGCCGCTACCTGCCTGCCGTAGCGCACACCGCGCTCATGGCTCGCTTGGGGGAGCGCTCGCAGGGGTAAAAAGCGCTCAGGCCGTGTCCAAGGGCTTTCACCCAGCGTTCGGTATGGACGGTGGTTGCCTTGGAAAGGAACCGACTCTAAACCCAGGCTATATCGAAATCCTTAAGCAAGGCTTCGGTCGGCTGACTCGCCCCTGCCCGCTTTAAAGGCATAGTAGCCACTGTGTGGATCCTCTGGACCAGCCTCTCCCTTGCGGGCGAGATCGATGTGTGGCGGGCGCGCGCTGCGCTGGCTGGGGGTGACCTGTATGGGACCCTGTCCCACCTGGATCTTGCCTTGACCGAGGACCCCGCGGATTGGTCAGCCCACGCCCTTCTTCGGGCGGCATTGGAGCAAGAACTGCCCTGGCTACGGACAGCGGTATACCGGGACTTGGCGGTCAGCGGAAGCCCCGATCAGCGGCTCTTGGCCCAGCTGGCTCTGGGAGAGAGTCTGAGACCGGGTGAAGGGGTGGACCCGGTGCTCGTGGCGTTGGCGCTTGCCCAACGCCATCTAGATCAGGGCGCAGCACAGGCCTCCTTGTCCTGTCTGGAGGGTGTTGTGGACCCGCGGGCCGTGCCCCTTCGGGCCCAAGCCCTTGCCGAGTTGGACCGCGCCAGGCCGCTACGAAGGGAGGTCCGAGAGGCACTTCGAGCGTACCCCGAGCAGCCCCATCTGAGCGCGATCGCGCTGCGTCACCAGCAAGACACGGTCTTGGACTTTGGCCTGCGAAGCCAGGCCTTGTCCGCTGCCGGGGAGTTGCTTGTCGGCGAGGAACCGACGACCGTCTACAGGGCGCATGCGCTCTACCTGAGCTTGGGGGAGCGAGAGCTGGCCCTGGCCGCGGCGTCCCGCTTGGATGCCCTGGGAGAGGTGCAGGCGCTGGCTGCCCATCGCTCATGGAGCGACGCGATGACTCGGGACCTTGGGCGCCTACTGGCTCTGCAGGGCAGCCCCAAGCTGCTCGACGGCGCGACCCCGCAAGAGCAAGCGCGCGCGCTGACTTGGGCCGCCCGAGAGAAGAGTCGAAAGGGGCAGAGCCGTGCTGCGCAGGCTCTGTGGGAGCAGCTGCTGACCCTTCCGCAGGTGCCCAGCCCTCTTTATCTGGAGGCTCTTTTGGCCTTGGAGATGGACGGTCGCAGTCCGCAGCAGCTCTTGCTGGAAGCCGAGGAGCTCCGGATGCGCGTGGCGATGGATCCCCTGCGTCAGCCGGACACACTGTTGCAAGAGGCTTGGCTGCTCAGCGCGCGAAGTCATCGCCGGCTGGGGCAACTCGAGCAAGCCTTGGCTGCTGCAGATCTGGCAGCGGCCCTGGGGGCGGGCGGCGCCGCTCTTGTTCTCCAGGGGGAGATTTTAGAGCAGCTGGGGCAGGGGGCCGCGGCGTTTTTTGCATACGCCGAAGCGGCCTCGCTTGGGGCAGAGGGGCTTGAGATGCGCCTGGAACGGGTCGCCCCGGTTCCGGGAGACCCGGCTGCAGTGGTTCAGGCCATTCCAAAAAACAGCCCAGCTCCTCAGGGAGCCTCCAAGACCAGTCCGGCGCCCATGGTGGTCCCTGGAACGGTCAGGGGTCTTGATGGACCCCTGAGTTTAGAAGGGCATTGGAGCGTTGTGGTCTTCTGGGCCAGCTGGTGCCCGCCTTGCCGCGTGGAGCTACCGGAAGCGGATGCGATGGCCAAGCGCCTGGAAGAGACTGGGATTCAGGTCATCGCTGTGAGTACGGACGAGCGCAGGGAGGATGCCTTGAAGTACCTCTCAAGCGCCGGTTTGGAGCACATGCAGCAGGCCTGGGACCGAGATTTTGCGCGTGCGATTGACGTGAATGCTCTGCCTACGATGATCGTCGTTGATCCCAGGGGAATCGTGGTGCAGACCCTTCAAGGCTATGTAGGCGAGGAGTTGCTTCGTATAGAGCATGAGTTGTTGGAAGAATGCGGAACCGGAGAGTGATCGATGTGCGGAATTGTTGGCTACGTGGGCCCCAAACGGGCTGCTCCCATTCTCTTGGACGGCCTGCGTCGTCTGGAGTATCGAGGCTATGACTCTGCCGGGGTCGCCCTTGTGGATGGCGGGACGATCAGGGTGCACAAAGAAGTTGGCAAAGTTGCCATGGTGCAAGCGGAGGTGCCAACAGACGCACCGGGTCACACCGGAATTGCTCACACTCGTTGGGCCACTCACGGCAGTGTGACCCAAGCCAATGCGCACCCACACACCGACATGCAGATGGGCATTGCTGTGGTGCACAACGGCATCATCGACAACGATGAAGCCTTGCGTGTTCGCTTGGCCGCACAGGGTGTGGAGTTTTGCTCGGAGACCGATACCGAGGTGCTTCCACACCTGATTCGTCACCACTACAAGGGCGACCCCACTCAGGCCGTGATCGACGCGCTGAAGGAAGTGCGGGGCACCTATGGCGTGGTCGTAGCGTTCGCGGAGCACCCGGGGGTGATGGTTGCAGCCCGCCTGGGTAGTCCACTGGTCATCGGCTTGGGTGAAGACGAGAACTTCATCGCCTCGGATCCCCACGCCCTGGTTCGCTACACCCGTCGGGTGATCTACTTGGAGGACCACGAGCTGGCGACGATCACGGCGGATGGCGTGGTCTCTCAGCACTTGGACGGAAGCGAGGCCCTTC
>CAJQPC010000293.1 GCA_905480105.1 uncultured bacterium
TGGCGGGATCGGGGTGCAGCGGGGTGGGCAGGGCCACCGTATCGAAGAGCAGGGGACCGTATACTTGGTGGAAGATATCGATACCGCCAACACTGACCGCGCCCAAGGTGTCTCCATGGTAGGCATGCTCAAAGCGGGCGAATCGCGTGCGCCTGGGGTCCCCAGCTTGCTGCTGCCACTGAAACGCCATCTTCAGGGCTATCTCCACGGCGGTGGACCCTGCGTCGCTGTAAAAGACCCTCGCCATGGGGGCAGGGGCCACACTGATCAACTTCTGGGCCAAGCGCGTCGCCGGAACATTTCCCAGACCCAGGAGCGTGGAGTGGGCCACGCGGTCCAGTTGATCCTTGATCGCAGCATCCACGCGCGGATGACGGTGGCCGTGCACCCCGACCCAGAGCGAGGCGACGCCGTCCAAGTAGCGGCGGCCATCTGCGTCGATGAGTTCAGCGCCCTCGGCAGCCGTGATGATCAGAGGTTCGGACTCCTGCCACTCCGCATGCTGGGTGAAAGGATGCCAGAGGTAGCGCTGGTCGCCCTGAGTCAGGTCGGCGGTCTGCTCTTTCGAAGACGGTCGCATCGCAGGTGGCTTGCTCAAGGGACGGAGTCCACGGGCGCCGTACTCCAGGCCACCGGCTGCAGACCCCTTGGACGGAAACGAACACCGGGTACTGGGTGTTTACGGTGGTAAAAGGCCGCAATACACGCGCCGAAGGGCATCAGGACCAGTCCTATGCCCGCAGCCATGCCGACCATCACCACGGCCAAGGGCAGGCCGATAATGGTGACCGCTGCGGCAGCGGAGCCCAGGAGTAGCCCGGCTTGAAGGACCGAGGCGACCGACACGCCAAGCGCTGCACCGACGCCCATGAACCAAAAGGGTGCATCGCCGGAGAAGAGCCATGCACCGATCGTGGCCCCCATCGCTGCACCAAGGGTTCCGGTGACCAGAGGCATACCCACGATTAGAAGCGGCAGACCGACCACGCCGCCAATCACACCACCAACCAGGCCAAAGCCCGAGCCGACCGCGAATGCGGCCAGAGGTTTGAGAGGCCTAGGCCGTACCAGGCGTGCCTGCCAGCGAGTGGAGACATGCTCGCCATTGACCCAAATGGCCGGCTCGGTGGGCTGTACCCACTCCGACTGCTCCCCCACTTGGGGCGGTGCTTCGGCAGCCTGGGCCTGGCTGGGTAAAAGCAGCGCCACAGCAGAAAGCACCACGATGAGGAGCAGTGGAAGGAGAACGCGCATCAAGGCTGGAAGGGAGCGACTCATGGCCCCCAGGATAGCCCGACCAGCGCCTTACTGCGCCAGCACCTTCGCTACAGGGGCCCCGTCTGAGACGACTGGGCCCAAAACGTGAGACCCGGCTGCCTTCTATCTCGCAGATGGCCACTTGCTTGCCTACCGCCACCGCTTCCTGCGGACCCTACTCCGTGTAGTCGTAGAAACCGTGGCCACTCTTCTTCCCCAGCTTGCCTTGGGCAACCATGTCCTTCATCAACTGAGGGGGCTTGAATGCTGGATTGTCCAACTTTTCCGCCAGGTACTCGCCGATGTGCATACGCACGTCCAGGCCCACCAGATCGGTGAGCTTGAGTGGACCGATGGGGTGACGGTAGCCAAGCACCATGGCGGTGTCGATGTCCTGGGGACTGGCCACTCCCTGCTCGACCATCCGAATGGCCTCCATGCCCAAGCACACCCCCAACCGGGAGGTCGCAAAACCTGGAAAGTCCTGAACGGTGATGCACTCCTTGCCCAGGGTGGCGCCCCAGGCCCTGCAAGTCTCCAGCACTTCAAGGCGCGTACCTGGATGCACGACGATCTCCAAGAGCTTCATGATGTGCACCGGATTGAAGAAGTGCAGCCCCAGAACCCGGCTTGGGTCGCGTACTGCACTGGCGATACCCGCAATAGACAAGGAGCTGGTGTTGGTTCCCAGGATGCAGTCCTCTCCCACGTAGTCCTGCACCTGTGCGAACAAAGCCTGCTTTAGGGAGAGCTTCTCGGGGATGGCCTCGACCACCAGCTCGGCTCCGGCGCAGGCTTCTTCCAAGATCACGTGGCCGGTGATGCGCTCCAAAGCAGCCTCCCGGTCCTCGATCTGGACCTTGCCGCGGGCAACGCCCTTGTCCAGGTTCTTGGCGATGCTGTCCAGGCCGTGGCGCAGCCCCTCCCCGTTCACGTCAAAGAGGTGCACGGTGTTGCCAGCCAAGGCGGCGGCGTGGGCGATGCCGTGCCCCATGGTTCCGGCGCCAATGACGGTAATTGTGGACAGGGACATACTGAGACTCCGAGCGGTTGTGCGGCGCTTAACCGCCGTCAGCGTCTACGTCGCCGCGCCAGCCCGCTGCCCAGCCCCAGTCCACCGATCATGCCAAGAGCGCCCACCAAGCCTCCGCTGCAGCCACTGGGCTCTTCCACCTTCGCACGCTCCAGCCACACCGGGCTGCTCCAAGCCATCTCCCGGTCGCTCTGGGTGACTTCTATCCACATGGCCAGCTCTCGGGGTCCGTCCGGCACCTGCGCACTGCCCTGGGCATCGAGCTCCCCTGGACTCCAAGAAGCCCACTCTAAGCCGGTCTCCTGGGCACCCACGCCAGCGCTGACCAGTCGCACCGAATCAATGGGTGCAGTGCCATGCACCTTCCAGTCAATGCGGGTATCACGAGCCAAAAAGGCGCTGCCCATGGGGTGAGGTACCCCTTCTTCCCAAGCCACCAACTCCAGCAGAATGCGGGCGCCAGTAGTGGCATAGCTGGAGCGATTGCTCAGAGCGGTGAGCAACTCCCCTGTGCTCAAGCTGGGCGCAAGAATGGCAGCCAACCCACCAGGCGTGTTCTTGGACACCATCGGATTGCCCAGCCATCCGTCGTGGTTGTCGGAGCTCGCAATAAACCCCAGCCGCTGGCCGGCGCTCAGGCCCTCCGGAACGCTGCCAGCGCGCTCGGGCTCCATGGAGTTCCCCCACTCAGAGAAGACCTCTGCAACAGGCCGCAGGACCTCGTCCTTCTCGTCCCAGTCAAAGCCGGTAAAGCTGGGGGCGTGGGGAATGGAGATCATGCGCTGCCCAGTCTCGGCCATGGTCTCCTCCATTCGGAGCCACAGCCCTCGATCCAAGCCAGGAAGTTCTTGCTCAAT
>CAJQPC010000294.1 GCA_905480105.1 uncultured bacterium
CTGTGGGGAGCGAGATCGAGGTGCTGGGCCAAGACGGCGTCAGCCTGGAGTTCACCCCGGATGTGCCGGGCATCTACGTCTTTCGCAGCGAGGTCAGTGCGGGGGCGGTCACCGACAAGGCCACAGTGCGCGTGTCGGTAGCGGGGCCGGTCTGGGCCCCGGGCTACGTGCCGCTGGAGTCCGTCATGCTCAGCGCAACGGGTCTGGAGGGGTGGACTCCGGACGTGGTGGTCAAGTGGGCGGGCACAGACGGTGAGCTACCTGTCGAGCAGCTGCCGGAGCGCTTCGGCAGCTGTGTGCCGCTCATTCCCGAGGGAGCCGCACAGCTTGAGCTCAAGGTGGTCTTTGAGGATCCCGAGAGCGGTGAGGTCTTGGCACGGCACTACCCCAAGTACGGCGTGCTGGATGGACCCTGGCCGCAGAAGGTGACCCTCTTGGAGACACCCAGCGCGGTTCAGGTGCGGTCTATGGGGGCGCAGTGGGTGATTCGCTCAGGGGTTGAAACAGAGCTGCTCCTGGGTAGCCTTGAAGAGGGTTTTGAGGTGTTTGGTCCCGGAGATTGGGGCTGGGGGGCGCGCATTTTCGAGGTGGCGAACGTGGCCTCTGGGGCGGTGGTGGTGGCAGACCGTGGACCGGTCCAGGTCTTTTCTGAGCCTGGGGTCAGCTTGGGCGAGGGCTTAGATGCCGCTTTTCTCCTGGACGACCCCGCTGGAGATTGGCTGCTGGTAGACGGGAAGCTCTACGACTCGACCCTTCAGGACCAGGGAGAGCTGCGGCGGGATGGTGGGCGTGTGCGTTTGGACGAGGCGCTGAGCGTGGACCTGGATGGGGACGGGGAGCTGGAGCTGCTTGTCATCGAGCGGATTGGGGCCGAGCAGGTACTCCGGCATTTCCCTTCCCGGCCCACCCAGCTTGTGGAGGTCCAGGACGCCGACTGGCAGTCGGTGTTGTTCAAGTTCGGTATGGCGGCGGGGGAGTTGAATGGAGACGGCTACCCCGAGCTGATCTTGAGCGATGGGGAGGTTTTGCACCGTGTGTCCGGGGGCGCCGAGGTGTCTCTGGATGCACAGCCGTGGGTAGACGGGGGAGGGGAGGAACTCAAGTCCCCACAGCTGAACGATCTCGACGGGGATGGCTCCTTGGACTTGATGGTTCAAGGAGAGGGGATCACCGTCAACCAAGTCAGCTCGGGGAGCACTTGGGTGCTGCACGGGCCGATCACAGCGCCGATCTCGCTCCTGAGTTCCAACGCGACGCTGTACGCCGGCAGCCCGGATCAGCGGCTGGGGGAGCCCCACTGGACGGGGACGCTGCTGATTGGGGCGAGCTGGGACGGTCTCTGGACGCCCGAGTAGCCACGGCTAGCGAGACAAGCTTGCCGCCCCTCGGACTGTGATTTGGGTGAACGTCAGTCAGCTCCCAATGTGTGGAGCGCGAAGGCATTGACGAATGCCGCGTCCTCCTGGCGCCCGTAGCGGCCACTCTGGCCAGCGTGGCCGGCGCCCATGTGGGTCTTCAGCCAGATCGGCGCATCGCCGGTGGTCTGGTCCCGGAGCTTGGCCACCCACTTGGTGGGCTCCCAGTACTGCACCCGTGGGTCGTTCAAGCCGGAGATGATCAGCATGGCAGGGTAGTCTTGGGCGCAGACTTGATCGTAGGGAGAGTAGGCCAACATCCAGTCAAAGGGCGCTCGGATGGCCGGGTTTCCCCACTCCTCCCACTCGTTGCTGGTCAGGGGAATACTCTCGTCCAACATGGTGCTGACCACGTCCACAAAGGGGACTTGGGCGATGCAGGCAGCAAAGAGCTCCGGCGCCTGATTGACTGTAGCGCCCATCAACAAACCGCCTGCAGAACCGCCTTGGATGACCAGTTTCTCGGGCGAGGTCAGGCCCGCTGCAATGAGGTGCTTGGCGACGGCGATAAAGTCTCCAAAGCTGTTCTGCTTGTTTTGGAGCTTGCCGTCTTCGTACCAAGCTCGGCCCTTGGCGCCACCGCCGCGTACCTGGGCGATGGCGTAGACCACCCCTCGGTCCAGAAGGCTGGGCCGAGCGGTGGAGAAGTGGGGGTCGATCACCATGCCGTAGGACCCGTAGCCGTAGAGCAAGGTGGGGGCGTTCTGAAGCTCTGTGTCTTTGTGCCAGCACATGGCGACCGGGATCTGGGCGCCGTCAGGTGCGCTGACCCAGCGGCGCTCGCTGCGGTAGTCGGTGGCCTGGTAGTTGGGTACCGGGGTCTCTTTCAGCAGGGTCTGCGCCCGAGTGTCTAAGTCGACTTCGAGCAAGCGCCCGGGCGTGATCAAGGAGGACGTGCCGTAGCGAAGGGTGCGTTGGCCCCACTCCGGGTTGGAGCCCATCCACTGCAGGGCGGGGTCTTGCTCCAGGGGCAGAGTCCAGTCCAGACCGGACGTGTGGTCCATCACCCGTAGGGTTTTCAGGCCGCCGCTGCGCTCGCTGAGCACGATGTGGTGCTCAAAGGCGTAGACCCCCAACAGCTGCACATCCTGTCGGTGGGCCACCAAGGGCTGCCAGTCCATGGGCGCGTCTAAGGGAGCGTGAAACAGGGCGAACTCCAGGTACTGCTGCACCCCATCCACCTTGTCGCCGTTGGTGTGGATGAGCCAGCGCTCACCCTGATGCGAGACGTCGATCTCCCGTCCTTCTTGGCGGGGAATGAGCAGTTTCAGCTCGCTGGGGTCGTCCGCATCGAGCACCCTGACCTCGCCCGTGGTGGAGGCGTGGACCCCGCAGATCAGGAAGCGGTTGGAGCGTGTGCGCGCGATGCTCAAGCGAAAGCGGGTGTCCTCCTCCTCCCAGAGCAGCGTGTCCTGGTCCTGGGGGGTGCCCAGGCGGTGACGGAGCAGCCGGTAGGGTCTCCAGGCATCGTCGTGGATCGTGTAGAGCAGGGTCTGGTTGTCGTTGGCCCAGGCGATGTTTCCGCTGATCTGCTTTAGGCGGCCCAGCTCCACGCCCAAGGTCAGGTCGAGGATCACCGCCTCGTAGACCTCGCCGCCGGTGGTGTCGATGGCGTAGGCCAAGCGGCTGTGATCCGGGCTGATCTCAAAGGCCCCGATGCTGATGTACGCGTGCTTGAGTTGGTTGGGGTCCAGGAGCACCTGCTCCTTCCCGCCACCGCGTGGTTGGCGGCAGTACACCGGGTAGGCTGCGCCTTCGACGGTGCGCGTATAGCTCTGCCAGGGGCCGTCCTTGACCGGACGCTGTGCGTCGTCTTGTTGGATGCGGGAGATCGCCTCGTCGAAGAGGGTCTTGCGCAGGGGGCCCAGGTGGGCCAAACCCGATTCCATGTGCGCGTTCTCGGCCTGAATGTAGGGCAGCAGCTCGGGGTCTTCTCGCTCGCGCATCCAGTGGTAGGGATCTGGGCGCTGCACGCCGTGCTCGGTGTGTATATGGGGGCGCTTGGGGGCGATAGGAGCGGGCATGGGATCCTTGGGGCGGACCCGCTCCTTATCCCGTGGCGGGGCTTAGCAGCCCCAGTCTTCGAGCAGCAGCGAATTGTCGGAGAGATCGCACTCATCGGCGTCCAGGTATTCGCCGAGTTGGATGCGCAGCCCTTGGGACCCAATCTCCGCCGAATCGACGATGAGCTCCATGCCTGCTGCCGACTCTCCAGCCGCCAGTGCGGGCAGTGTGCCGCTCTGGATCAGGGTGTCGCCGTCTTCTGAGCGCGCGTAGATCGTGTAGGCGCTACCCGAGGTGATGGCGACGGAACCAGCGTTCCAGACCTGGAGGTTTAGGTGCAGGCTGCCGCTCTCGCAGTCGCTGATGCACTGCTCGACCAGGGCTCCTGCAAGCTGGGGGCGGTCCACGCGCACGGGGTAGGGGTGGGCGCGGAAGAGTGGGGCAGCGGAGCTTCCGCTGGGGGGCTCGGAACCATCCGCTCGAGTCGCGCCAAAATCATGGTTAGGCCAGGCGCTTATGCCCGGTGCCCAGCCCGTTCCGCCGTGTCCAAAGCAGTTCACACCCTGATAGCTACCGGCGCGTTCTTCGCTGTAGACATTGGAAGAAAGGCAGATTTCGGCCGAATTGTCCCGGTCGATGTCTGCCACCACGGGGTACTCCCACAAGGTCATAGAGGCATGCGAGAGGTCTTCGTGCAGCACAGCGCCGGTGGCACCGTCGAAGATTCTGAAGGCGTCTTGATCGGCATAGAGCACCTCGTAGGCTCCGTCGTCGTCCACATCAAAGGCCGAACAGCCTGCCAAACCGGAGGCGTCGTTGGTGGGGCCGCTCCAGAGGATCCATCCGTCGGTGTTGAACACCGAGAGCTGTGTATCCGTGGGTACAGCGATCTCTGGGTACCCGTCGCCGTCAAAGTCCGCGATGCAGGGCGGACCCGGGTTCTTGCCGTTCAAGTCTGTGGTTGAGCGCACGGCGCCGTTGTGTTCGTGCACGACCATTTGGTCGCCGGAGACCACAAAGACCTCCATCTCGGGGTCGCCGTCGATGTTGGCCACAGCGGTGAAGCTGCCCTGGCCTGTTGCGCGCAGGGTCCATGCGGTGGTGCCGTCGGCGCGGTACACGCGATCCCCGAGTAGGATCTCTTTGCTACCGTCGCCGTCTAAGTCCGCGACCGCAGGGGTGTGGTAGGTGGTGCGGTGGTCGGAGAGGTTGGCCACCGTGCCGCCATCGGACCCGCGCAGGACTGCCACATCACCAATGACCTCGAGCAGGCCGTCCCCATCCAGATCGGCCACAGTGGGCTGGGGGAAGACGGAGAGGGGAAAGCTGCGCGAACGCCAAGCGATCTGGCCATCGGCCTCCACAGCGACCACCTCGTCGTCTGTGCTGAAGGCCACGATCTCCTGTAGACCGTCGCCATCCACATCGGCGATGCTCACCCCGCCCAGACCCTGAAAGCCATCGAGCTGCCAGAGGACCTCGCCGGTTGCGCCGGAGAGCACGACCAGCTGATCGGAGTCCATCGTGGTGAACACGATCTCAGGTAGGTCTGCGTCGTTTACCCGTCCGTCGTCGTTGTCGTCGTCCAGGTTTCCGATGGCAGGCATCACGCCCACGCCACTGCCCTGGCTGGTGAAGCTGCGCTCCAGAGTGAGGGAGAAGGGCTGGTCCATTCCCCCCTGGGGCCCGCTGCCAGTCTGACAGGAAGGGTCCAGCGCCACGGTGCTGGAGGAGGCCAGCGTCAAGGTGCAGGTCGCTGTGCTGGCACTGTCGCTGTCGCTGTCGGCTAAGCCGGTATCTTTAATGCAGGCCAGGGAGAGCAGGAACAACAGCATAAGGACTCCAAGTCAAAGCGTGGAGGACTCATCGGCGCACTTGCAGGCTGGACTTAGCTCCGGAACGAGTTCCGTTAGCAGATGCTCTCGGCGAAGATGATCTCGTTGTCGTTCTCATCGCACTCGGTCAGGGTGCCACCCTCCAAGATACCGGTGCCGTCGTCGTCCAAGCGGATGATGATACCGAAGCGGCCCCACTCGCTGGGCAGCATGGCGAACTCCACACCCAAGGGTGCGACGCCGGATGGAACCGCTGGCAAGACGCCCTGTAGGGTCAGGACCTCGCCCGCCTCGGTCACGCTGTAGACGGCGTAGGGCACGCCGGCCTCGATGTCGGCACCGCCCTCGTTCCAGACCTGGAAGGAGACACGCGCTGGCCCGTTGTCGCAGTCGGCCAGACAAAAGTCCTTGAGCTTGCCACCCAGATCAGGCCGGGCAGGGTCGTCCACGCTGGGACGTGCCCGGAAGACGTTGTACTTGAGCCAGCTCGCGTCTGGCTTTTTGGGCACGGAGCCGTCAGCCAAGATGTTCGTCAAGGCAAAGTCGTGGCTACCCCAGCTAGGGCCGGAGGAGGGCCAGCCGTCGCCGTTGTGGCCAAAGCAGGTCACGCCGCGGTAGCCGGAGCCACCGCTGTAGGCGTTCGACGCGATGCAGATCTCCGCGGAGTTGTCTTTGTCGATGTCTGCGATGACTGGGTACTCCCAGACCGTTCCGGAGCTGTGGGAGTAGTTCTCGTAGAGCAGTGCCCCGGTCGCGCCGTCGTAGATGCGCAGGGCATCTTGGTCGGCGAATAGCACCTCGTAGGCGCCGTCGTTGTCCATGTCGTAGCCCGAGCAGCCCGCCAGACCGGAGCTGTCGTTGATCCCGGTCTCCCAGATCTTGGTGCCGTCCACTTCGAAGACGCTGAGCTTGGTGTTGGCAGGGATGCCGATCTCGACCTGGCCGTCGCCGTCAAAGTCGGCCATGCAAGGGGGGCCAGGGTTGGTGCCTGGAATGGTGGCCGTGGTGATCAGCGTGCCGTTGTGTTCATGCACGTACATCGTGCTGCCGGAGACGAAGAAGACCTCGGCCTGGTTGTCGGAGTCGATGTTGGCCACGGCACCGAAGTTGCCTGCGCCGCTGCCGGAGTTGGTCCACTCCGTGGCGCCGGTGTGGGAGAAGACCTTGTTGCCCAGGATGATCTCCTGGGTGCCGTCCTGGTCAATGTCTGCGGCGATGGGGGTCTTCCAGGAGTTCGTGATGCCGGTGAGCGTGGCCACGGTGCTGCCATCCTCGCCGTTGAGCACCGCGATGTCCCCGATGACCTCGGGCTTGCCGTCGGCGTCTAGGTCCCCGACGGTGGGCTGAGGGTAGGCGCCCAGGCTGAAGGTGCTCGAGGTCCATTCCTTCCCGCCTGTTGCGTTCACAGCCGCAATCTGGTTGCCGGTGGTGAAGGCCACAATCTCGGGCTCACCGTCGGCGTCTACATCTGCGATGGCCACGCCGCCTTGGCCGTTAAAGCCGCTCACCTCGAAGATCTCGCCGCTGCCGTCGCCGGAGAGCAAAACCAGGGTGTTGCTGCTCCAAGTGGTGAAGGCGATGTCTGGGATGTCCTTCTCGTCGACACGGCCGTCGCCATTGTCGTCGGTCATGTTGCCGATGGCTGGCATGATGATCGCGCCGCTGCCGCCGCTGGTGTACTGGTGCTCAATGCTCAGGTCGAAGGCGTCCTTGATGGAGCCGCTCACACCCGTGGTGCCATCGCACTCCTCGACGATATCGACGGTGCCGGCCGGTGCGATGATGACCTCGCAGTCGGGGTCTACCGTTCCAGTGTCCACGGGGATGCTGGTGTCGATCTCACCGGTGTCGTTGCAGTCCGGAATCGAAGGCGGGCAGTCCACCCCCGAGTCCTTTTCTGGTTGGCCGGTGTTGTCGTTTTCGTCGACGAGCTCGTAGTCGCTGCACGCGAGAAGAGAGAAAAGAAAGAGCATTGGCGGTCCCAGCAGTGACGGCCACAGTACCCCGAGTTTGTGAGGTTGGTCAGAGTTTGTCGAAAGCCTATCCCCAATGGAATCTACCTGGGTTTTTGGACCAGGGGCTCTTCGCGGGGGCTCTTCGCGGGGGCTCAGTACTCGGGGATGGTGTGGCGCTCGCTGGTTGGTCGCTGGGCCATCCACACGACGTGGTTGCCGCAGTCGTCTGGCGTGAGGCGTGCGGGCTCGTTGAAGAACCGCATCTCCACCACAAAGCCCGCCCGGAGCAGCAGGGGACCAAGCCAGGGGTCTTCTCCGGCGCTCCAGATCCCCAAGACCCCACCTGGCCGCAGCGCTTGGAAGGCTGCGGCCACGCCTTGCTCGCTGTAGAGCCAGCTGTTCATGGGGCGGGTCAAGTCTTGCGGGCCGTTGTCTACGTCGAGCAGGATGGCATCCCAGCGGGCGTCCTGACCTTCGACCAAGTCGCCCACATCGCCCACATGTACGGTGGAGCGGCTGTCCTTGAGCGGGTGACCGGCAGCGTCGCCTAAATAGTGCTCGTTCCAATCCACGACAGATTTGATGAGCTCGGCGACGGTGACGCCGCCATTGGGACCGACTTTCCGCAGCGCAGCCGCCATGGTGAAGCCCATGCCCAGACCACCGACAAGAACTTGGGCCTTGTCCAGGTCTGGAATCAAGTCACAGGCCCAGTCCGCCAGGGCGTCCTCGGATCCGTGCAGCTGATCGGTCATCAACTCGCGGCCGTTGACTCGGATCTCGAAGGTTCCGGAACGCTCCACGAGGTAGAGCGTTCCATCGTTTCCAGGGACATCTTGGTGGTCTACCACGCGCCAGTCACTCATCTCGGCTCCTGGCCAAGCAGCGCTTCTGGATGCCGGCCCGCGCTACTAAGGGAGCCGGGTGGACAATACGAGGACTATCGCGCGGCACGCTCACTTTCGCATGTCGCTGAGTGCTGGAAGAGTCCAGACCCTTGTTCAGTTAGAGTTCTACCGCGAGGCCACCATGAATCGATCTCTCCGCGCCCTGAGCTTGGGCTTGACCCTCACTCTTGGCGCTGTTGGCGTGGGCTTGGCGCTGTCGCCAGAGGCTCAGGCCCATCCCTTCGAGACCAACATCTACAGCCTGCGGTCCATGATCAAGATCTCCTCTTCTGGCACCCTGACCACCCTGGTGGTGCTGGAGATACCCGTTCAGGTTGTTCTCGACGGCATTGGCGTGGAAGAGTCTGACTCCAGACGGGTCAAGGAAAGCAAGCTTGAGGCTTGGAATACAGCCACTTGGGATCGCTTGGCTGCTGGTCTGAGTATGACCATTGACGGGGAGCCTGCCAAGGGGACCTGGCGGCCCATTGAGCATCCAGCCAATGGCAAAGGCGCCGAGGGTTTCTTTGTGTACATGGTCGGCTTTGATCTGCAGGAGCAGCCACCGGATAGCGGCTTTATCCTGCGCATCGAGAACCGCTCCTTCCCGGAAGAGGAGATGGTCTTTAGCGGCTCAGCCACCGCGGAAGGGGACTTTAAGATTACCAAAGACTCGTCTCGGGACACTCTGGGGGGCGAGGTGGACACGCCGCTCTCGAACCCGGGTCGGTGGACCCAGGACCCGACGATGCGGAATCTGGAGGTGACGGTCACGGGGATCAGGTAGACCCCCGGTCAGGCAGGATGATCCGTGGGATCGCCAGCCTCACAGGGGGTCAGTCTACCGGGTCTGCCGTGTCCAGCTCTGTCCGACGCTGCTCATAGGTGTCATCGTCGATTAGGCAAGCCACCGAAAGAAAGGCAAGAAGCAGAATCAAAAGGGAATCTCCAAAACCATGCACAGCGCGCCGGCACCCAGGAATCCGTAGCTGGTATAGGCCAGCTTTCTCTGCTTCTCATAGGCAGCATCGAGCTCCGAGAGGGTCTGAGCGTCGCGCATCGTAAAGGACTGATTTCGTGCGCTCGCAGCGGTCAACCCGCCCACGGCCAAGGCGCCCAAGCCAGCCCAGAGCCAAGCGTTGTTGTCCGTGTTGCTGGCCTTGAAACCATAGCCGTCTTCGGGCACATCATCGGGGCCATCCGGTCCGTGTGCCCACCCGCTCACGTGCGCCCCAGGACTCTGCCAAGGGTCCTGAGCCAGAACAGGAGCAGGCAACAGAAGCATGGATGCCAGCCCGGGTGGGACCGCAGCGTCTGAGGCGCTGCTGAAGGGTGTGGCCAGGAGAAGGGACAACATGGGTTCAGCCTACTCGCTTGGGCGGGCTGCGCCCAACACCGCCAGATTGGCCTGGGCCTGTGCAAAATAGTCGTAGCGGCCCCCCTCGGGCTGCTCCAAGGGACTCAAGATCAAGTGCACGGTGGCAGCGGGAAAGGCGGCCTGGGTCAGCTCGCTGGGCGGAGACTCCCACCACAACACAGGAGCGCTTTGCCCCTTGGTCCAGTGCTCAAAGTCATGCAGGTCTGTCGGAGTCTGCTGGGGGTCAAAGTCAAAGCTGTGCAGGTCCAGGCCGTACTGCCGGGCCAGGTAGTTGTAGGCGGGATGACTGGCCGCCAGAGGGGTACCCAACCAAGGTGCCAAGGCGACCTTGTATTGACGGTGCAGCTCCAGTAGGTCCGCTTCCAGCCCGCTCAGAGCAGCATCCAAATCCGGGGCCTTTAGGCCAGGAAGTTTCTTCAGTGCGGCGTGGGTGGCCTGGGCCTGGCTCAGGTAGGCCAGGGGGTCAGACCATGTGTGTGGGTCCACGTCCCCGTGGCTGTGGTCTCCATCTTTGCCGTGACTGTGTACCGGTCCTTTTACCTCGATGAGCTCGATGCCTAAAGCTGTGTCGACCACCTTGTCTTGTGGCAGGGAAGCGGTCTGGACCCATCCCTCCAAGCCAGCCCCGTTCAAGAGCACGAGATCTGCTGCTTGCGCCAAGGCTACCTGGTCGCCACTGGGGGCAAAGCTCAGGGGGTCGGCCCCGTCGGGCAGCAGGTTGACCAGCTCCACACTGTCCTGGGCCAAACGCTGTACCAAGTAGGCGCTGCTGTGGGCACTCACGACGACGGTGGGTTTGCCCTGGTCTGGTGGCGAAGCGACCGGGCCGGGCGTTTCGGGCGAGGTGCAGGCGAAGAGCAGAGAGAACAGCATGGGGGTGGCGTGTCCCGGTTGGAGGGGGCGGTAGTTTAAGGGGCTTGTCAGCTTAGGCCCGCGCGCAGAATCAACACACAGGCCCAGGTGCCCAAAGCGGCAAGTCCTGCCGCAGCACTGAGGATCAAGCTGATCTCAACGCCGACCATCGTCGCGATGGTGAAAGGGGAGCAGCCGATACGGCGCATCAGGGTTCGCTCGGTTTCTCGCAGGCGTAGGCTCAAGGAGATGACCAAAAGGAAAAAGGCTGCGGTGGAGAAGGCCACAGCGGAAAAGTAGACCTTTAGTCCCGACTCGATGCGCAGCACGATGCCCAAGATGGTGTCGATGACCCTCGCCGGACGCACGGCCTGCCGGGTCTCTTCCAGGGCCAAGTCCCCCAGGAGCTGGTCGTGGTGTTTGGGGCTGTCCGGCAACACCAGCAAGCTTGAGATGGGTTGTACATCCGCGTCTCCGTGCATGTGGAAGCTGCCCCGGTTGCTCTCGTCGATCTCTTGAAACATAAAGATGGCGGCAGTGGCGGTGAGGGCCTCATCGGCTGCGGCCTCTGGATTCAAGGCCAAATCTGCGGTCACCGCTTGGTGTCCATGCAGCGCCCCATCCAGGGCCCAAGCCGTGCGCAAATCGCAGAAAAAGGCGGTGTCGTCGGGGGTGTTGTTGGGCCCCAAGATGCCCGTGACCTGGAGCAGCAGTGGATAGCTGCCCGCGATGTTGTAGAGGTTGCGGGTGTCCGAGCGCAGAGTGTCTCCCACCTGTAGGTTGAACTCCTGAGCAACCTCAGCGCCGGCAACGACCTCGCCTAAGACTGCGGGGAGACGGCCTTTTACTGGAGTCAGACCTCGGGCGGGGTAGTAGTTCAGTTCTGTGGCGACCAGCGGACTGCCCCCGACACTGTGCAAAATGTATAGAGGAACGATCTCCCCATACCCCTTCTCTTGAAGGGGCTTTCGGTCTCCGTATGCCAGGGGGTCCCGCACTGCGCCGCGAAAGTACAGGGCGTTGAGTGTGAGATCAAAGGGGTTCCCCACGTGTCCCACCAGCACGGGGCTGGACTCGGCCCGCGACAGAAGGGTAGCTCTGAGCTCACCCGAGGCCACGCTGGTGAAAGCCGGCAAGAACACGGCCACCGCGGTGCCTAAGATCAAGACCAGCGTGCGTCGGGGAGCGGCCGCCAAGTAGCGAATGGCCAGGTAGAAGGCGTGCCGAATCATGTGCCCATGTCCAGCTGCTGGGGAAAGCGGGCCTGTACCAGCGGATCGTGGCTGACCAAGAGCAGGGTGAGCTGCAACTCGGAGACCAAGCGGTCCAAGAGATCCAGGACGGCCGCACTGCGCTCCGGGTCCAATCCGGTTGTGGGCTCGTCGGCCAAGAGGAGGCGCGGTTGGGTGACCACGGCCCGGGCGATGGCCACGCGCTGGCGTTCCCCTTGGGAGAGCTGGGCGGGCCGGCGCTGCAGCTTGTCGCTCAGGTCCAGAGTGTGGAGCAGAGACTCCGCCCGAGTCTTGGCCTGGGTGTCCAGCTTCAAAGAACGGTTTAGGCGATAGGGCAGCATCACGTTGTCCATGGCACTCAGGTAGTCCACCAGGGGGTAGTCCTGAAAGACAAAGCCCACGTTTTGCACCCTCCAGGCTCGGCGCTGGGACTTGGAGAGCTGGGATAGTTCTGTGCCGCAGACGAGCAAGCGTCCGGTGTCCGGCACCAGTGCACCCGCAATCAGGTTGAGCAGGGTGGACTTGCCGCAGCCGCTTGGACCGTACAGGACGACGCGGGCACCTCGCCTGACCTGGAAGGTGGGAAGGTGCAGTGAGAAATCTTCGCCATAGGCAAAGGCCAAGTCTGTGGCGTGAATCGAAAGAGGAGGGCTCACTTCTGCTCCGCGTCTGGGGCCGGACCCACGCCGGCGTCCAGCATGTCCAAGGGGTCCATCAGGCCGCCACCGCTGCTTGGCATAGCATCGAGCAAAAAGTCGCTGTCGTTGGCGTAGGCACTGAGTACGCTGCGCACGCGGGCCAAATCACGCATGTGGGTGTCGGTGATGCGCCAGCCCTGTGCGGTCTCCTGAAGGGTGTAGACGGCGACGTAGCGGTTCACACGGGTGTGTTTGTGCGCCTGGTGGGTGACCACGCCGCCCACAGACCAGTCGGCCTGGATTCGCACAAACCTGTCCTGGTGGGAGTCAGCGCCCCGGTCCAGGATCTTGATGGACTCATAGTCCACCCGGATCACCTGGATGGCCGTCTCCTCCAACGCCATTGTGTCCAGGGTGGTGAAGTGCTCGATGTACTCCTGGGTCAAGGTCTCGCCGGCAAAGCTGCCTTGGAGCAACTCCCAAATGGCGTCTCGGTCTGCGCCCAGTTGGTAGACCCCGTAGATAGGCCGGTGTAGCCCCTCGAAAGTATCGGTGAGCGCATCGTCCGCTTGGGCCAGGGCTTCTGGTGCCGGAGTTGGCGCGCAAGCCGGCAGCAGTAGAAGGTAGGGCCACACAATGAGGGTCTTATCACCGACGCGCTGATGCTGGAGAGCCGGGACGTGCTAACCTTGCGGCAACTGCTGAAAAGCCTGGAGTTTCCTGTGACCCCTAGTGTTCCCCAGAGTCTGTTGGCCCTTGGCCTGTGCGCAACCCTTTCGGTCCTGGCTGCTTGCGAGCAGTCCGGTGGCTCAGAGGACGTGCTTCCGCAAGAGCCTCAGTCTGCAATGGAGAAGGTTTGCGCCCGGTCATTCGGTGGCATGGACGGCGACCGCACCAAGAAGATGCAGGCGCTCACCGAAGCGCAGCAGGCCCTGGTCACGCCCCTTCCCAGCAAGGCGGACTTTGTGACGATGTGCGCCGCCTTGGGCGACGAGGCTCTCGCGCGCTGCCTGGACCCCAACTGGTTCACGGTCAACGCCAAGGAATGCAACGAGGGATTTAGCAAGCTGGAACCAGCCAAGCAGACCGA
>CAJQPC010000295.1 GCA_905480105.1 uncultured bacterium
GAAGAACGCCGACAGATCCAAGCCGCTGCTCTGAGCGCTGCTGCGCACCCGACTCAAATACTCCGGGTGCCCAGTGCTGGAAAAGGCAGCCAGCTCAACCAGCAAGGGCTCGAAGATGGGGTCCGGGACTCGAGCCAGCCCCCCCAAAGCAGCCTGCAGGGAACCTTGGCGCACAGGAATTCCAGCGTGATCCAAAATCGCTCGCAGAGGAGAGTCCGGTTCCACGCCGGCGTAGCGCAGGCGGAACGGGGGGTCTAAGTACACCGTAATGTACTGACCGCCGGCGGCTCGCACCGCATCCCTGCGTGGGTTGGCCGGATCGTAAAAGCGGATGCGCTGCACCCCAGCGTCGTACCAAGCGCTGCGCCCACCCGCGTGGTGCACCAAACCACGGGCCGTCCACATCAACTCCGTCGCCGCATCGTAGGTGGGCAGAACCGGTCGTCCCAGAGAAATCACCGCCTGTGCCCCAGGCACCTCGTCCTCGCGGGCAGCAGCCAGCGAGATGACCTGCATGCCTGAAACTTCGCGGCTCAGAGCGCGCAGCACCGCCAACTCCGGGGCACGGGCACCAGCGCGACGGGTGGCATCGGCGTCCAGATCCGCTCGGGCGTCGTGCAACAGCAGTGCCATCGCGTCGGTCTGCAGCCACCAGCCCAGACCGACGCGGTCGGCACTCTGGTGTCTTCCGGCTGATCTGACCTCGATGGTGAAGGGTTGTGCGTCCCGGCGTAAGAGAAGAGAGAAGCGGGGGGGAGGGGAACCCTTTTGGGGGCCCAAGGAGAGCACATCCCCATCATCCTGAAGCTCCATCCCCATGGAGTCTGCGTGCGCCGAAGCCACCTTGAGCCAGCGCTCGTCGCCCCCCTGCAAGACCCGCAGCATGGGACGGAGTACCCCACGCTCCAGCAACGCCAGCTCGCCCACGCTCAGGCCACCTCGGAGTTCCCTATCGGTGGGCATGGGAAGACCCTGCTCATTCCACAGCGGCACCCGACCGGTTCCCACGTAGCGCGTTGTGCCCCCTGCCAAAGATAGCTCCAGGCGGTCCTGCTCGCTCAAGCGCAGGGCCAGATCGGCTCCGGACTGATCCAAGTCAAAGCGGATCGGCAGCTCCGGGAGCAGCTCAACGAGCTGAAACAGCTCGAGTTCCTGGGGTATCTGCCGGTCGGTGAGCAGCTCGGTGGTGGCTGCGGCCTCCAGGACCAGGACGAGACGTCCGCGCCTATGAACGCCCCTAGACAAGGCATCGCTGGGGGAGAAGAGTACGACCTCGGCGTCCAAGCGCTTGGCCAAAAGCACAGCGGCCTCGGCCAATCCTGGGGTGCGAACTGCGTCGGGCACCACAAGCTCCAACCCGCTCTGGGAGCCATCCCGAAACCAAGCCAAGCCGACGATTCCGGCATCTCCACTGTGCAGCAGGCTACCGCCTTCCAGGATGTCCACCTGGAGCTGGGGTCCCTTCCAGCTTTGTTCTGTCCGTGCAGACAACAGGGCCTGGGCCAACTCCTCGTCTATAGCCCGGGGGGCCTCAGGTGGCGGAGCCAGATAGGCAAAGAGCGCCTGCGAAGCCTGGATCCGGCTCTCAACCAACTCCGTACTGGTGACCTTGGCCAGGCGGCCACCCCGGAGTTCCACCACCGCCAAGCTTAGGACCAGGCCCAGCAAAAAGGCGATAAGCGACGTTCCCAGAGCCGGCACCAACACCCGGGCGAAGCTCTTGTAGCGGTAGATCCGCACGGAGATGATGGCCGGCAGCAGATAGCCAAAGCCGAAGACCTCGCCGGTGCGAAAGCCGGGCCAAGCACCCTGAAAGCTCCACGCTGTGACCACCTTGACCAAATAGCTCAACGCAAAAGCCAGTACGATAGGCCGCAGACCCGTCAGATTGGCCGAGCGCAGCGGCGTCCATCGCATCACCAACCGCAGCAACAACACCACCGCCGCCACTTCGAGCAGAGTCGCGCCCAGCTTGATCGGACTCAGCCAGGAGATGGCCAGCAACCCGCAGACGATGATCCCGCCAAAGTCCCAACCGAAGCGAACGGTCGTATGGGAGGCAATCAGGGTGCCCAAGAGCAGCATCACGTACTCCTGCGGGGCCTCCGAAAAAGAAAAACGCAGGTCCTCGTAGGTGAGCTCAAACTGGGCAAAGTCCAAGTTGGTCAGTGGCAGGAGTATGAAACGCAAGATGGCATAGACCCAGAGCGTAGGGAGCACCACCAGGGGCAGTCCGCGGGTTACGCCCGGCTTCCAGAAGGCATTGGCCGTTAGCGGGACCAGCACCAGACCCAAGGAGTGCCACCCTTGCGCCAGACCCAGTCCGGCATCCTCCAGAATGGCTTGGCCCACGCTGCCCTCGACCAGCACCCGCACCAAGACCGAAGCCAAGATGATCAAGAAGAAGCGGTCGCGGCCAAAGGTCGCGTCCCAAGGCAAGTACCTGGGCAATACACGACCAACAAACACCGCTATCCCGTAGGTAACGACCGCCTCGAGTATGATCACCAAGGCGGCTTCTGGACGAATGCAGAGCACAGCCCCGACGTACCCAGGCACCACCAGCCCCGTGGCCGGCCAGCCGAGACGCTCCGCCAAGAACCACAACACCACAACACCGACCAAAACTGCGGTCAGCAGGCTGTTGTCCACCAAGGCTGAGGGGAAGATCTCAAGCATTCAAGAGCGAATTAGCCAACTCTAAGGTGTGGCGCCCGCCCAGCGTGCCCTCCGTCTATGAAACGCCACGAAACAACCCGTCCTGAAACCCAGTCTCTGTACCTCAGCGTCGCAAGCGCGCGCGGGTACCTGAGCGACGCGCGGCGGGGGCCGTTTGGGCTGGGATGTACTCGACCATTAGCCCACTGAGAGAAGGCCCCTCTACCAATGCAGACAAGATCAAAAGACTGCCATCATCCAAGGTTATTCGGCGCGTGGCCCCACCCGTTAGCACAACGGACACGTCGAGGGCGCTGCCGCCCAAGGCGCACCAGACTCCCACCAGACGCGGCTCCAAGGGGCGGCCCTCCGGAAAGAGCACCAGCTCCAGGCGCTGGTCACTTGTCATTAAGCGTCCAAGGGGGTCAAAAACAGCCCGCGCTCCCACACCAGACTGTTGGGCACCACCCAAGCGGTCTCCGCGGCGAAGCAACACGTCAAAGGCCGACCCGATGACGCCAACGCCCTGGGTCAGGTAGCCGTCCTCGGGCACAAATCGGGCGGACTGCTGGCCCACGCGACGGGCCTGATGGGCAGCCAAGGTGCGCAGGGCCCGATAGTCCGATTCGCTGGTCGGCGACCGGCGCATCAAAAGCTGTGCGCTGCGACCGGCATAGTCCGGCAGGGCGATCACCAGAGGGTTGGCGAACGGGGGTGGCAGCTCTTTGAGCAGCAGCATCCCGCAGTGGTCGGCGGCAGCCCGCAACACAGCGGACTTGCCCTCGCCCTCCAGAACATAGGCCTCGTCCGCGACACCCAGCTCCACTGCGGCGACGGCCAGCTCAAGCCAAGCCTCTTCAACGCGAGAGCGGGAGGGCTGAACGTTGAGGTGCCAAATGGCCCGATCCACCAGGGAGATGAAGCCCAGGTGGTGGCGGGACCAGAGCAGCAGGCCAGCGACGGCAGCACCCGAGAGGGAGCCTGCCAACAAGGCCTCGATGGGGAGAAACGTGCCGAGCGCCAGGGCACCCATCGAACCCAGGAACGGAACCACCAGTGCTGCGGTAGCCATCTGCCGCTTCTTCATCGACAACACACTCAGGGCACCGAACAGGCCCGCCAAACCCGATAGCAGGCTGGTCCACAAGGCGCTGGCCGGCACCATGTCGGGTGCGGCGACGGCTCGAGCCACAGACTCAGCCAAGGGGATGCGCCCCTGGGAGGTGCGCACCATCGGAGCGATCCAGGGGTCGGTGTGGCCCAGGACCACTACGCTGTCGCCCAACGCGCCAGGGGCCAAATAGGCCAAGTGGCTGTAGTGCAAGGATGCGGGCTCCAGACTGCTCACACGCAGTGTGCCTTGAGCAGGCTGCCCAGCGGCGTCCCGGATGCGAGCAGGAAAGGTCGCTCGGTTGTCAGAAGCTGCCTGCCAAGTACGGCTTTTTCCATCCCAATCAGCGGAAAGCCCCGCATCACCTTGAACACCACGAGATGCATCAAAGGCCAGGGCGTTGAGCTGGCCGGCGGGCGGATGAACCGCTGCGACCACCGGAACCCCGATTGACCGGGCGCGCTCGGCAGCTGCCTGCCAAGTCGCCAAGCCGTCGGCACCGTCCATAGACACCACAACGACTTGGGTCAGCGCGCTGTCGGGCAACCAACTGGACACGACATCGCTCAGGGGCTGTGGGCCGTGAGCAGCAACCACTCCCACCAAGCTCGAGAAAGCGAGCGCGACGGTGACACGGCTCGATTTCTCAGGACGGGTGAGATCTTTGAGAGCAGCCAGCCAAGTTGGTCTGATATCGATCACCAGGGCATTCTATGGGACATGGGGCACTAAAGTAATTCTATTTGTCGATACGTGAACG
>CAJQPC010000296.1 GCA_905480105.1 uncultured bacterium
CAGCCACCTGGCGGGCTGCTCCACGCGAAACGGCCTACTGCGGCCCGCTGCGGCTCACTTTGTCGTTACCGTGTCCGCACCCCTACTGTTTGCGTACCTGGTAGCGTTCATGCGCAATCAAAGGGGGTGCCTATGCCCGTAGGCAGTTTGGCGTACCCAGGGTTTGTCGGGTTCGACACCTGCTTCGTGCACGGGCCGACTGACCGCTCGCGTGGCTTGCGCTCGCGCGTCTACGCCGCAATCTCCGCCTCTAAAATACGTGGGCATTCCTTCGTTCTCACGCCTTGCGTAGCCCCAGTTCGCAGACCCCTCCCACCGATCATCTTGTCTGACCGGGGGCGTAGCGAGAACCGCACCCCATCGCCCTGACCTGTTGGCAGGGCGAGCGTTGCGTACTCAGCCTTGGGGTCCAAGGGCCACAAAGCGAGTCAGTCACGTGGCCGAGAGCGGTGCTCGGCGAGCGCCTCTAAAGGGTCCTTTCCCTCGGGCACAAACAGCACGGCGTAGCCGTTCACGCAGTGACGAATTCCTGTGGGAGTCTGGGGGGCGTCTTGGAAGATGTGTCCCAGGTGCCCATCGCAACGGCCGCAGCGCATTTCAGTGCGGGTGCGACCGTGGCTCTTGTCTACGTAGGTCTTGACCGCGCCGTCTTCGACTTGGTCGTAAAAGCTGGGCCATCCGCAGCCGCTGTGAAACTTGTGGTTGGCCGAGTAGAGCTTCTGGGCACAGCCTGCACAGTGGTAAAAGCCCTGCTCTTCGTTGTTCAGGTAGCGGCCAGTTCCTGGAGCCTCCGTGGCCGAATGGCGCAGGATTTTGTACTCTGTGGCGCTCAGAATAGACTTCCAAGTACTGTCTTCGACTGCGGTAGCGTCTGTCGAGGGGTTCAGGCCGGGGTCGTTGCTCTTGGACACGGACTCTCCTTTTTAGGGGCGAAGCTCTACAGTTTGCACGCCCTGAACCAAGGCAAGGATAGGACGGGGCCACAGGAGCTTGCCATGGCCACTATCGTTCTTCATCATCTTGAACTCTCTCGATCCACACGGGTCCTCTGGGCGCTGGAGGAGCTTGGGCTGTCCTACGAGATCAAGACCTACAAGCGCGACAAGAATTTTCGCGCGGACAAGGCCCTCAAGCAGGTGCATCCCCTTGGCAAGTCGCCGGTGGTTGTGTCGGACGGCATGGTCCTGGCGGAGTCCGCTGCGATCTTGGAGTACTTGGTGGACGTGGGGGATGGCGCGCTCAGGCCGGAGACTGCTCAAGAGCGTCAGAACGTCCGGTATTGGTTGCACTTCGCTGAGGGCACCCTGATGCCGACGCTGCTCATGTCCTTGGTGCACGGAACGGCCATCGACAAGGTGCCGTTCATCATCAAGCCGGTGGTCAAGGGTATCCTGGGTGTCATCGACGGGGCCTTTACGAACCCAGAGATCATCCGGAACATGGACTTTGTGGAGCAGACCTTGGGACGGCAATCATGGTTGGCCGGAGAGCGCTTCACCGCGGCAGATATTCAGATGTCCTACGGCCTGCAGGCTGGCATAAAGCGCTCGCCTAAGGGACAGGCCTACCCCAATATCCAGTCTTACATCCGGCGCTTTGAGGCGCGTCCGGCCTACAAAAAGGCCATTGAGATCGGCGGAATCCCAATGCCGGAGTAGGGGCCAGTCTCGCGACCCCGACTCGCAGCACTTGGACGCGAAGCACCCTGGTTAGAGCATGCTCTGGAGCACGCGCAGTACCTCGACAATGTCAGCTTCGGTGTGCGCGGCGTTGATCTGGAAGCGGATGCTCTGGTCGCCCTTGGGCACGACTGGAAAATTCAGACCGACCACCAAGACCCCTCCGTCTGTGAAGGCTTGCACCATGTCTCGGGTTCGCTGGGTATCCCGTACCATTAACGGAACCACAGGGTGAACACCGGGAATGCTCTCTTGTCCCAGGTCGGTGAGGCCCTGACGAAACTGGGCGATTCTGGCCCGCACATTCGCCAGTCGCTCCACGCCCTCTGGAGAATCGGCGATGTCCACGGCCTTGCTGGCTGCAGCACAGTCGGCCACGGAGAGGGGGTTGGTGTAGATGTAGGTGTCAGCCTTCTGGCGCACTGCCTCGATTACGGCTGGGCTGGCGGCCACAAAACCGCCGTTGACTCCAAAGGCCTTGCCAAAAGTCCCGACCAAGATGTCGGCTTTGGCGCCGCAGATCTCCTCTGTGCCGCGGCCGGTCTCTCCGTATGAGCCGATGCCGTGGGAGTCGTCCATTACGGTGACCAAGCCCTCGGCGAAACGCTCACGGTGGGGGGCTAAGACTTGGTTGATCTCGGCCATTGGGCAGTGGTCGCCGCGCATGGAGAAAACGCCGTCGAAGATAACAACCACGCGCTCAATGCCGTCGGGTACACCCTCGATGCAGGCCTTGAGTTCAGCCATGTTGTTGTGCTGAAAGATGGCTTTGTTGCTGCGGGGGACACCAGCGATTCGCATCGCGCGGATGATGCAATTGTGGTTGAGTTGGTCGCCGATCCAGTAGGTCTTTTTATTCTGGAGAGCCAGGGCCAGGCCCAGGTTGGTCGTGTAGGCCGAGTTAAAGATCTTTGCGGAAGGCCGCCCACAAAAGGCAGCGATGTTCTCTTCCAGCTCCACATGGGCCGAAAAGGTCCCATCGATGAAGCGCACGGCGCCTGGGCCTGCGCCAAAGCGGTGGGTGGCCGCATCCGCTGCCTGAATCACCTGGGGATGGTGGCTCAGTGACAGGTAGGAGTTGGAGTTCATCCGAATGAAGGACTGCTCGTGGCCAGCCAGTTTGTAACGGGGTCCAAAACCACCCTGGGGCGGAATCACGTCCACGATGACGCGCTCGGGGGCCTTGGCGCGGCCTTCGGTCTGTAGGTTTTCAACTTCGCGACGCAGGCCAGCGTCCATCCGCTCCAGAGACATGGGCAACTCCACTTGGGTGAGAGGAGTCTATCCCTTCAGGGCAGTTGAGAGTCGGCTTGACTCAATCCTTGTTCCGAGGCTTGCGCCGCCTGGGTGCCGAGCTGCTCTCTGAGCTAGCGCTACTGCTAACACCGCTGCGCGCGGGCCTGCGCTCAACGACCACTGGGGCGCTGGGGGCCTTGCGTGGCCTGCGGCGTTTTTGAGCGCTACGCCCTTCGCTGCTGCCTTGGCTGCTGCGGCTGTCACCGCCCCTACGCTGACCGGCCCTGCTCTCACCGGAAGAGACTCTCTGATCACGGTTCCCTTGGCGACGTCCTTCGCCGCTAGATTCCCTTCGAGTTGCATCACCGGAGTTTCGCAGATCAGGGCGCTCATCCCTGCGCCGGTCGCCAGATCGTTGTGCATTAGAGCGCCCGTCACGGCGACCATCTCTCCGTTCGTCCCTGCGTCCGTCGCTGGACGTTCGCAGATCAGGGCGCTCATCTCGGCCCCTTCTTCCGGATTTTCGCAGGTCGGGGCGCTCATCTCGGTGTCCATTTTGGGACTTTCGCAGGTCTGGGCGAGAATCTTGGCGTCCCTGAGAAGACTTTCGCAGGTCTGGGCGAGAATCTTGCCTGGCTGACCTGCTCGCGCGTCCGGCGCTTCTCTCGTTGCCTCTCCCGCTGTTTGATTTTGCGTCTTGGCCTGCGCCTCGTGCGCCACGCCCCCGACCCTGGGTGCCTGGGTTTTGAGCAGGCTGGCGGTCGCGTTGGCCACCGCTTGACTTGCCACGCTTTACAGGACGCGCTCTGGCCAAGACACGCTCGACTTCCTCCTCCTGCTCCTCCATATCCTTGGGCAGCTCCAGGCCCAGAGCCACGCGGCGCTGATACTCAGCCCGTGCAGAAGCGGCGATCTCGTCCAAGACGGACTGAGTGTCTGCCTTGCGGGAAGAGCCCTTGAACTTTCCGGTGAGCTCGGTTTCAGGGTCGAGATTGTTCTTCTCGTACAGCGCCCACATTTCCTCGGCATAGCGGGTCTTTTTTAGAGAAGGGGCCCATCGCGACAAGAATGAGGTCAGGTTTTTTACGTCCCGAATCAACAGCTTCTTTGCGTTCCGGTTGTGAGCAGGGTCTACCGCCTGGGGAAAGTCGATGATCACGGGCCCCTCGGGGCTCATCAGCACGTTGAAGTCCGACAGGTCCCCGTGTACGACTCCGGCGCAAAGCATGCGCTGCACGTCTTTGAGCAGAGTCTTGAACACGACCATCGCCTCGTCTGGGGCCAATTCCACGTCACAGAGTCGCGGTGCGGGCTCCCCGTCAAAGTCCTGGATCAGCTCCATGACCAGCACGCCATCCATAAAGACGAAGGGCTCTGGCACCCGCACACCAGCCGCGGTGAGGCGGTAGATCACGTCCACCTCGGCGTTTCGCCAGGCCGCCTCTTCCTGCTCTCTACCAAAACGAGACCGGCTGCCCATTGCGCGTTGACTGCGGCTGTCTCGGACCTTGCGGCCCTCGGTGTACTCGGAGCGATGTTTGAAGCTTCGGTTGTTGGCCGTCTTGTAGATCTTTGCGACGCGTATCTCGTCGTCGGAGAGCACAAGGTAAACCTCGGCCTCTTTGCCGCTCATGAGCGGACGTAGGATCTCCTGAATGGCCCCCTGTTCCATCAGCACCTCTAGGCGCTCTTGTGCCCTCATCCGAGTTCCTCCGCTTTAGGGAATTGGACCCAGGGTTACGGTTCCCTGGTCTGTGGGTTCTAGGTCCCGAAGGGCCGCCCAAGTTGCAGCACCTGCGCCTAAAGCGGCGACACCACCCACGCCAGCCCATAGTCCCCATCGGGGTCCAGTCTCAACGACCGGGGCAGTGGACCCAGAGACTTGTGGGTTCAGCAAGAGCTCCAAGAGCAGGGCGTTGTCGTTGGCCAAAAAGCCGGGCACATCAAAGGCCACGCGGTCGGGTCGGATGTCGCCTGCTTCGGTCGTGTAGCTGCCGATGGCCGGGATGAGATTCAGGATGGACTGGGTGGGGTCCGTGCCTGCGGGCGAGCTCAGTGCTTGCGAAAAGTTTTTGGAGCGGGCGCTGTACAGCGCAACCACCACGTCGTCTCCGACCTGCCCGCCGAGCAAAATCAGGGGTGTCTGGGCATAGGCACCCAATGCCGAGTAAAGGTGCTCGGTCTGTGCCATTCGCAGGTTCTGGTCCTGGGTGGGCTCAGCCAAACTCAGACCGCCAAAGCCAATGTTGACCGTGGATGTTTCGCCAGGGTTGACTTGGGTCACGGCCGCGTAGCGCGCGCCGCCCTTATCGGTGGCGAAGACGTAATGGGTTCCTGGGGCCAAGCCCTCGGCGCGGTCGGCGTTGATCTCGATCCCGTCTACTTTGACGGTACTGCTCCCCACGCCCTTCAGTTCCAAGGTGCCAGTGCCTTGGCCCAAGACGCTTGACTGCGCCTGGGTGTAGAGCTCAATCACGTTGGGGGGGTAAGTCATGCTGTCCAGCTCACGCTTCGGATCCAGCACCACAGCAGCGCTGAAGGCCTTCAGGGCTGCGGTGTTGTTGTTCATTCCGGACTGCACCAGGCCAAGGGTCAGGTAGCCCTCGATTAGGGCGCCGGTGTCGCCGCTGATCCGCGCGCCCTCGGCCAGGGCCTCGACTCCCTGCTCAAGCAGGGGAATGGCTGCATCGGGCTCTGCGTTTTGGTAGAGCACCCTTCCCTCGTCCAGCAAGTCCTCGCCTTCCTGGAGAGCGTACTGACTCAGGACCAAGTTGGAACGCCCTTGCAAACGCAAGGCCACCTCGTCGGGGCCAACGGCGACCAGGGCACCGGCTGAATTTAGGCTCTCCATGATTCGCTCGCTGTCAGCCCGCCCCTCGTCGGCGTTCTGTCCAGGAATATGCAAGCCCAAGACCGCAACTTCTGGCGCAGCGCTCGCAAGGGCCGCCATCAGGATCCACATAGACGCTCCAGATGGTCCGAGTGTACCTGTTCCTGGGTACGGACGACATCAGACGCAATGGGTGTCGTCCGTTAAAGGTCTCCCATGAATGCACTCATGCTCTCTCTCCTGCTGTCGATCGGCGCCTCTGCTCCTGCCTCTGCTCAGGCAAATGGGGGAGCCTTGGATCCCGAGCAACTCATGCGCGAAGGCCACCCTGTCGAGGCGCTGGAGGCGGCGCGCGCTGGCGTACGGGCGGCGCCCCAGAATGTGGAGAAGCACGAGCTGCTCATCGATTTGATGAACAACCTGGGGTTGGCGCTGCAGGGTGAGATTGCCTACCTGCAGTTTGCTCAGGACAACGAGCAAGACCCCATGGCGTGGTACCTGCTTGGGCGCGCCGCGCTGGATCCAGTCCGTGCGGGTACGGCCTATGCCAAGGCATTGTCCCTGGAGCCCAGCTACGCCCGCGCCACGATGGGGTTGGCGTCTGTTCAGCGCGCGTTGGGGGAGGCCGAGGATTCGGTGGAGCTCTATCGACAGGCGGTGACCGCTCAGCCTGGGCTGGCCGAGGCTTGGTCGGGCTTGGGTGCGACCCTGATGGACCAGGGCAAAGTCTCGGAGGCACTTGAGGTATGCCTAAAGGCAATGGTTGCAGTGCCCCGGGACCGCGAGGCCTACTTGGCCGCGTCTGTGCTCGAGCCGGACATGGCCCTGGACCATCTACAGCGAGGGGTCAAAGCGATTCCTGCCAGTCCTGAGCTCCGGGCTGCCCTGGGCCGGATCCAGCTGCGAGACGGAAACTACAAACAGGCCAAGGCGAACCTGGATCTGGCCTTGAGCAGCGACCCCGGAGCCGTCCAGGCGATCTTTGACCGGGCGGTGGTTGGGGAGCTGGAGGCAGGTCGGCTGGACACGGATGGTCAAGCGATGCTCGCGCGCGCCCGCTCGCTGATCCAGGAATCGCCCGTGGCTGCGGAGCTAGGCGTACGAGACTTGGTCAATCAGTATCCGGATTGCTACCTGGTCTATTTGGTTCAGGGGCATCTCTTCATCGGATTGGCGCGGGAAATAGAGGCGGTGACCAGCCTGTCCAAGGCGTTGGAGCTGCAGCCCACCTCGCCTGACGTTCAGGGCGCTCTGGGGATGCTGCTCCTGAACATGGGGGATGCGGGAGGCGCGCTGCCCCTGCTGAATTCCGCATACAGTGCGCGTCCATGGGACGTGGAGCTTGGGGTCAGTGCTGGCATGGCTGCCGCGAACGCCACGGGCATCAACACGGGTGTGACCGCTCTGGGTGCGGTGGCCGACGCCCACCCCACAGAGCTGGCGCCGGTCATGGCTTTGGTGACCCTGCTGAGTCAAGCGGGTCGACCCGACATGGCCTACCAAGTCTTGAGTCGGGCGGTCTCCCGCTACCCACATCCCACACTGATCCTCTCCAAGGCGGCGGCAGCCCAAGATCTTGGCCGGAAGGCCGAAGCGGCGGCCCTGCTCCGGGAGCTGGAAGAGCTCACGGGCGATTCTAAGTATGGAAGCATGGCAAAGGAGCTGGAGCCTTGAGCCGCATTCGATTGCTTGAGGTGGTGGTGCCTTGTCTTCGGTACCACCGAGCCAAGGTGTTCTACGGGGAGATTTTGGGCCTGGAGCCAGTCAGCTCCGGTCGTTCTCATGTCTTCTTTGCTTGTGGCGGCGCCAAGCTGGCGCTTGTGGATGCCAGCGGTGGGGATCCGATGGTGCGCCCCAGCGGGCACGGGATCTACATGGACCTGGAGGTGGACGACCTCGACAGCCTAAAGCGGCGCTGCATGCGGGAACGCATCGAGTTGCTGGACGAGCGCCGTGACGAGCACGGACAGGCCGTGACGCTGAGGGATACCGAAGGAAACCTGCTCAACCTTTTCCAGGCGGGGACCGTCGCTTGATCCTTTGGGCTGCCATGGCGCTGGCCTACACGGCTGACACGGCTGACACGGCTGACACGGCTGACACGGCTGACAGCGAGGCCTTTGTCCGAGATTTTAAGTGGGTCCACGGAGAGGATACCGACGACGATGGGTGGCCGGACTCGATCGACTGCAACGTGTACAACCCCAGCGTCTTTCCTGGCGCGGAAGAGGTGTGCAATGGCCTGGATAGCGACTGTGATGGCCTGGTCGATGAGGCCATGGAGGTGTGTGGGGACGCCAGCGACAACGACTGTGACGGCCAAGTAGACGAGGGCTGCGGACTCTGCGCTCAGGAAGGAGCGCCGAATGACAGGAGCGCTGCGCTGGTGATGACTGTACTGGCCCTTGGGGGCTGGCTTCGGCGCAAGACCAAGGCGCCTTGGAATCGCTTGAGCGATGCACACGCGACCCCGCCTGCTGACCGAGTGTGATACTGAACAAACATGTTGGTCTTAGGCATCGATCCCGGCTCCACCGCCACCGGCTACGGCTTGGTGACCCGTCAGCGTGGTCGCTATCGAATGATTGCCGCAGGAGCGATCAAGACCAAGAGCAAGGATCCGATCCCCCAGCGCCTTCAGGAGATTTATGAAGGTCTCTGCACCATTATTCAGGTCCACCGACCGGAAGTGGTCGCCATCGAGGCCATCTTTCGCCACAAGTCCAGCGAGTCTGCTCTTCGCTTAGGCCAGGCCCGCGGGGTGGCCCTGCTCGCCGGAGCCGGCGCCGACTGTCCGATCTTCGAGTACAACGCCATGACCGTTAAAAAGTCGGTCACCGGCAGCGGTCGGGCCGACAAAGATCAGGTTCGTCATATGGTGGGGATGCTCACGGGTGCTGATATCAGCGCCTTGAACGCCGATGCGACCGATGCGGTTGCCATCGCCATCACCCACCTGGCCCACGCCGCTCACCATGCGGCTCAAGGAAGCCGAAGATGATCGCACGTCTGCAGGGAACTCTGGTCGAGAAAGAACCGTCTACCTTGATCGTAGACGTGGGTGGAGTGGGCTACGCTGTGACCGTTGGAGTCGCGATGGGCGCGCGCTTGGTACTGGGATCCGAGCTCACCTTGTCCATCAGCACCCAGGTCCGCGAGGACAGCTTCAGCCTCTACGGCTTTAATAGCAGCGACGAAAGGCGACTCTTTGAGCTGCTGATTTCGATCAGCGGGGTGGGTCCCAAGATGGGGGTCGCGCTTCTGGACACGCTCGGTCAGACCGGCCTGAGCCGTGCCATCCAGGACGAAGACAGTCGGGCGCTCTGCGCGGTCTCCGGCGTGGGTAAAAAGACCGCTCAGCGCTTGCTGTTGGAGCTGCGCGGCAAGGTCATGCCGGTCTTTACGCCCTCTGGGGTCCCAGCACCCAGCAAGAGCCCGCCCGTCCAGGCCGAAGACCCCCTGCGCTTGGCCCTGGCCCGATTGGGATACAAAAAATCGGAGATCGACCGGGCCATCGACGGCGTTGAGCGTGCCGGAGGCGATCAAGGCACCATTAGCCAGCGCCTGTCCGCCAGCTTGCGCATTCTCTCTGGAGGCAGCTTGTGAGCCGCGTTGTGGACCCCATTGGCGACCCCATCGGGGAAGATCGGGAGGAGTTCTTTGACCCGGCTCTGCGCCCCAAGAGCTTGGACGAGTATGTTGGCCAGGAACGAATCAAGGCGAACTTGCGGGTGTACATTCGCGCGGCCATTCAGCGGGGCGAGGCGCTGGATCATGTGCTCTTTGCCGGTCCCCCGGGGCTCGGAAAGACCTCGCTGGCGTACATTCTGGGAGAGGAGCTAGGCGTCGAGGTTCGAACGACGAGCGGGCCCGTCATTGAGCGGGGGGGGGACCTGGCCGCCATTCTAAACAACCTGCAAGAGCGCGAGATCCTGTTCATCGATGAGATTCATCGCCTGAACCGAGCGGTGGAAGAAGTGCTCTACCCTGCATTGGAGGACTACGAGATCGACGTCGTCCTGGGAACGGGTCCCGGCGCGCAGTCGGTCAAGCTACCCCTGCAGCGATTCACTTTGGTGGGCGCGACGACCCGGGCTGGCTTGTTGACCAGTCCCTTGCGGGCTCGGTTTGGCATCCAGTGCTCCATGGATTTCTACACAGCAGAGGAGCTGGTGCGCATCGTTACGCGCAGCGCTGAGCGCCTGGGGGTGAAGATCACCAGCGATGGGGCAGAGGAGCTTGGCTCGCGATGCCGAGGAACCCCGCGCGTGGCCAATCGTTTGCTCAAGCGCATCCGGGACTTTGCCCAGGTAGAGGGCAGCGGTGTGATCGACAGGGATTTAGCCCGCATGGCCCTGAAGCGCCTTGGTGTGGACGCAGTGGGCCTGGACGACATGGATCGCCGCATCCTGACGGCCATCGCAGACAAGTTTGACGGCGGACCTGTGGGCCTGAGCAACCTGGCAGCGGCTATCGGAGAGGAACCGGACACCATCGAGACTGTGTACGAGCCTTTCTTGATCCAAGAGGGCTTTGTGCAGCGTACCCCCCGGGGTCGCATGCTGACCCGGCGTGGCTGGGAACACCTCGGTCACACGCCACCCAAGTCCTCGGAGGGGCAAGGTGCGCCTGCCTCGGAGATTGAGCAGAAGGAGTTGTTCTGATGTTGTGGACCCTGTCCATGGCCCTGACGGTGTCGGTGGCCTGTGCTTCAAAGAAGGTGACCCTGCCGATGGCCGATATACAGGTTGGCCAAAAGGTTGTCTCTGTTGAGCTGGCCGATGACCCCGCAGAGCGGCATCAGGGTCTGATGTATCGGAGCGACATGGACGCTGAACACGGCATGCTCTTTGTGTACCCCGACACAGCCCCCCGCAGCTTCTGGATGGAGAACACGGCTATCCCCCTGTCTATCGCTTTCTTGGACGAGACTGGCCGTGTGCTCAACATCGAGAACATGACGCCCTATGACCGCAGCGGTGTGCCCAGCGCAGGGGCGGCCATGTACGCCCTGGAAATGAATCGCGGCTGGTTTGAGCGAAACGGGGTGCAAGTGGGCTCCGTGATTGCCGGCTTGCCCGGCCCCTCGGAGAACTGAGTGCCCCAGGCACCGGGTGGAGCGACGAAGCGTCAAGCAACGGTGGCCGTGGACTTTGAGCTGGGTGGCATAGGGCTGCACAGCGGGAAAGCTGCTCGGGTCCGTGTCTGTGCAGCGCCGCCGGGGCATGGTCGGGTCTTTGTGCGCATGGATCTGAACCAGGCCCCCATCCCAGCCCGGTCCGAGCAGGTGAGTTCCACCACCTTGGCCACCACCCTGAGCTCCTCTTCGGGCAGCTCCCTAACCAGCGTCAGCACTGTGGAGCACCTCCTGGCTGCGGCCTACGCTCTTGGCATTGACAATCTCCTGATTCAGGTCTGGGGGCCCGAGGTCCCCGTCTTGGATGGCTCCGCGCAACCCTGGTTGGACCGCATGGTGCCCTTGGTCCAGGGGGGGCCCGCTCAGACTCTGGAGGTTTTGGAGCCTGTGGAGCTTCGGGATGGACCGCGCTGGATGCGGTTGCTCCCGGCGGCCAGCTTGGCCTTGGATGTGGAGATCCGCTTTGACCATTCCGCGATAGGGACCCAGCGCTGGCAGGGGGGAGCAGGGGACTTTGGCGGGATCGCCTCTGCCCGCACTTTTGGCTTTCAGGATCAGATCCAGGCGATGCACCAAGCGGGACTGGCTTTGGGGGGCAGCCTGGACAACGCGGTGGTCTTTGGCGCCAGGGGGCCATTGAACGCCCTTCGCTTCCCGGACGAGCCGGTGCGCCACAAGGCCTTGGACCTCTTTGGGGACTTGGCCCTGATGGGCTGCCGCTTGCAAGCCCAGGTGCAGGCCCATCGACCCGGTCACGGCATGACGCACGCGCTCTTGCAGCGGCTGTGGGCTGTGCCAACGGCGTGGCGAATGGTTCCAGGCTGAAATCGGTGGCCCAACTCTGGAACCCCAGAGTAAGAATCCCGCCTACTCAAAATTGAGCGGACGGGAGCCTAAGTAAAAATTGGCCTGACCCTACTTCTTGGGGCCGGGCTTGGGGCGGGGGGATGGACGCCAACGCATGATGCCTCCAGGGCTGCAAGAGTTCCCGGGCTGGCCCAGGTAGGGAGAATATTGCCCGTTGGGGGCGGGCGTGTCAAGTGCCTTGCGTAGCGAACACAGGCAGAAGCCGGGAGTGGTTGTCAGAGATGTCACTTGCAGACGCGCACATTGTCGGGGGCCCCACGCCCGCCCTACCACCGGGCCCACTATTTGCGGCCAATGCACTGCAAGAGTGGGCTGGCTCCAGTTTTTGGATGAGCCCCGGGGACCCGATTCTTGAGTCGATCCACCATGGCGGATCTGTCCCACCGGGGCCGATGTGCAACCTGGTCGGCTTGGTCAAGGCCTGGGACGATCACCCAGAGTGGTTGGACTTCCTGGACCCCGGGGCACCCAGCCACAAGCAAAAACTCTTGGAGCGGGGGATCTACGAGCACCACTGGGGCGACCTGCTGCCATCCACGGGGCGGGTCATGGACCTGGGAGGGGGCTGCGGGCGCTTTGCGGCTTGGCTCTTGGATCGGGGTCTGGATGTGGAGGTCGTGGATCCTGACCTGCGCTCTCTCTGGCGGTGTCTGCAGCACGCGTCGGGTCGGCCCGGTCGCCTGGACCTGCACTGGTCCACCGGCGAGGCCCTACCAGAGGTCGCTCCGCTGGACGCCGTCATCGCGCCTGAAGTTCTCTGCTACTGCTCTGACCCCGACGCGATCATCAAGAGTGTGGCGCAGCGACTCAAGCCTGGGGGCCGACTGTTCTGCTCGGTCGAGGCCCGCTGGGGTTGGGCTGCGGCCTTGGATGTACCGGCTGGCACACTGGCCTCACTCTTAGAGGACGGTGTGGTTCACTTGCCGGGGGATGTCTGGGTACACACCTACGAGGAAACTGAACTGGCGAACCTGCTGGCTCCTTACTTTCAGGTCGAGTCCATGATTCCCACGCATTACGTGCCGTCTGGCCCCTTTGAGCTGGCGGCGGGTGAGGTGGACCTGGAAGAGATTTTGGCTCTGGAAGAGCAGCTTCGTTCACACCCCAAGACCGCTCACCTGAATCGGGCCTGGCTTGCGGTTGCGCGGAAGATCTGAGCTGGGATGGTTGGATTGGAGGACGGTCCCCAAAGCACTTATTCGCACATCGGTCAGCCGCGCGGCGCTATGGTCTAAAACAGCACCTGGAGATTTCTAAATGCGCGTGATGCTCATTCAGCCGCCGCGTCGATATTGGCCGTACACATCAGAAGGGGACAACTTCCTCTTGCAGCAGGCGCTGCCCGCCCTGGCTGCTGTGGCCATTCAAGAGGGTCACGAGGTTGAGGTCTTGGACTGCATGCCCGAGCATGTGGGCTGGAAGTCCCTCTACGACCGTGTCCGGGACTTCAAGCCACACGTCATTGGCTGCGGAGAGAACCACGCGCTGTACACCAAAGAAGCGCTGCGCTTCTTCCGTTTGGCGCGTGAGGCGGCTCCGGAAGCGGTCACGGTGGCCGGTGGCGGTCACTTTACGAACCTTGCCGAGCGCTACGCTTGTCACCCCGACATCGACGTGATCTGCGTGGGGGAAGGCGAGCTTACCTTCGCCGAGATCCTCAGCCACGTGGATGGTGGCCGGCACCCCAAGAATGGTGACTGGGACGACATTGATGGCATTGCCTTTGCGCGCGACGGCGTGCCTGTGCGCACCAAGCCTGCTCGCTTGATCAAGCACTTGGATGACCTGCCTATTCCCGCCTACGACCGCATGCCGATGCACCTGTACGGGACCAGCCGCTACCTCTTCTCTCCGGGTGGCTCTACGCTGCACCACAGCCGAGGCTGTGTGTCCAAGTGCAGCTTTTGCGCTTGGTGGACGACCATGGCTGACCGCCGCGAGGACAAGGATGGCAACATCCGCCTTGTGCCTCGCTGGCGCTCCAAGTCCGTGGACCGGATGATGGAAGAAGTGGAGTTGCTTTACTACAAGTACGGCAAGCGCGCCTACGTCTGGGTAGACGAGAGTTGGAACATTGACCCGAAGTTCAACATCGGCTTTTCCGAGAAGATGATCGAGTCGGGAATGAAGACCAAGTGGATGACCTTCATGCGCGCGGACTGCATCGTGCGTGATCATGAAAAGGGCATCCTTGAGGCGCAGGTGCGCGCGGGTCTTGCCCACATCCTCATTGGGGTGGAGCGCGCGGAAGACGACAACCTCACCGAGCTGGACAAGCGCTTCTACACGGGTGGCGTGGCCGAGCGGGCCATCGCCATCTTTAAGGAGAATTACCCAGAGGTCTTCATCCAGGCGACCTTCATCGTGGGTGTAAAGAACGAGACCCAGGACACACTGGCCCGTCAGGTGGAGCTGGCCCAGCGCCTGGACGTAGACTTTCCAGCCTTCCATCCCATCACGCCAGTCCCAGGCACGCCCATCTTTGATGACGCGCTTCGAAATGGCCACATCACGATGGATGACTTTGACGACTTTGATTGGCTCAGTCCGGTGTTGGACACCGACTACATGACCCGTCACGAGATCGCCGACGAGCTCTACCGCATGAACAAGAAGTTCGTGAATCCCAAGTGGATGTTGAAGGGATTGACCTCAACGGTGGACTACAAGCGGGACATGTACATCTGGTTCGCCAAGGTCTCCGCGATGATGGCAGCCGGAACGATCAAGCAAAAGCTGAATCCCTTCGATGTCGGTCACTACCAGTCGCTGGTCAAGCCGCACTGGTACGACGGCTGATGCAGAGCACCGGGAGTTGGTTGCGCCTGTGTCTGCTGCGGTAGACACGGGTCGTCTCAGTCCTGCTTGACCCGAAGACGGGTGTGGATTCCGCACTCGGTCTTTCCGCCTGCGAAAATACGCCCCGCCCGCTCGTCTTCACCGGGCTTGAGCTTGCGGGTGCAGGGTGCGCAGCCGACCGATCCGTAGCCCCGCTCCAAGAGCGGGTTTGTCGGGATCTCGTGTGCGCTCATGTAGGCGTTGACCCAGACCCGGTCCTTGCGGGCCAGGGGGTTTACCTTGACGAAGCCGTCCTGGTCGCGCTGGATGTGGGCTAAGCCGGAGCGCATTCCACCCTGGTCCGCTCGGCGGGCGTTCACCCAGGCGCGCTTACCAGCGATAGCGCTGGCCAAGGGAGCGACCTTTCGGTGGTCGCAGCAAGCCAGCCGGTCCTCGCGCCAAGTCGGTCCAAAGGGCTCCGGGTCTTGGGCCACAATCTCCACGTCTAAGAACTCGGAGACGTCCTGGGCGTACTGCAGCGTCTCTGCAAAGTGAAATCCCGTGTCCAAGAATACGCAGCGCACACGGCTGCTGCGCTTGCGCGCCATGTGGAGTAGGACAATTCCACCTGGACCTAAGCCAGTGGTGAAAGCCAAGGAGTCGCCCCAGTGGTCCATTGCCCAGTGCAGGAGCGGCTCGGGCTCAAGGCCGGCTTGGGTAAGGCCTTGTGGGGTCACAGCGCGCATCTGTAGAGCTTAACGGGTGACCCGCGTTGCGTACACAGTCGCGGCGTGCTCAGTCGCGGCGTGCTCAGTCGCTGCATCCACAAGTGTGGAACGAAGGCCGTGCGCATCGAAAGCTCAGCGCAGGGGGGCCAGAACCTTGGCCGTCTCGCCACCCACGATGGTCACGTTCTTGCTGTAGTTCAAGCCGAGCTGTTCGTTTACGACTTTCACCGTGTGTGGGCCAGCACTGAGTTCGTAGTTGAACTTGGGGGTTCGGCCGATGTTCTTTCCATCCACAAAGACATCGCCCCAGCCCTTTCCGCCGCTGACGTTGATGCTCACCTTGCCGGTTTTGACGGCCACGGGTTTAGGCACGACGGGCTTGGCAGCCGGCGTCTCTTCCTGGACGGGTTCAGTCTCAATGGTTTCGACAGGGGGCGGCTCCGGAGGCTCCAGGCGGGTGGTGGGCGCTTGGAACTCAGGTTGTTTTGGCTCCTTTTCCAGGCGCAGGCTCATGACCATGCGCTCTCCAGCCACAATGTCGAGCAGTTCATCCAAAGGAAGGTGGTCGTCTGCTTCGATGCGGAGGGCCATCTTGCCGGGTTCCAGATGGTTCAGCTCAACTTGCTTGCCCTGGCCCAAAAGCTGGGTTCCAGCATAGACCTTGGCCGACACATTCAGGCGCAGCTGCAGCGCCCCCTCTGTGGGCAAAACTTGGACTTCTCGCTCCACCACCTCTGCAGTCGGCTTGTCTCGTGAAAGCAACACGCCCACCACGCCGAGCAGGGCCAGCACGATTGCAACAGCCACCACTAGGGGCGCTCGATTGGGCGCGCCAGGCTCTTTCTGGATTGTTGCGCCGCTGCCGGGGGATTCTTCCCACTCGGGGGAGAGACTCAAGTCAGGCTCGGCCTTGTGCAACTCCTCGGCGATGCGGGAGCCGTGTGCCAGGCGCTGACGCTCGGCTGCTCGCTCTTCACAGAAGGTATCCTTCATAAAGGCGGATAGGGAGCGCTGAACGGCGGAGGGCGCCTGGGGGTACATGTAGTCCAGCAGGGCCTGCCCGAACTCTGAGGCGTCCGAGTATCTCTCGTCGGTGTCGGCGGTGAGGGCCTTCATGACGAGCTTGTCCATGCGCTCGCTGATGTTGGGGTTGATCGAGCTGGGCGGACCGATGTCCACCGACTTGATCTTCTCCAGAGTCATCAGCTCCGTCTCAGTCTTGAAGAGTCGGCGCCCGGTCAGCATCTCGTAGAGGATGATGCCCACGGAGAACAGGTCGGACTGCTGACTGAGGCTCTTTCCGTGGGCCTGCTCGGGGCTCATGTACTCGAACTTACCCTTGAGCACGCCATCCTTGGTCGTGTACTGGGACATCCCGGCCTTGGCGATGCCAAAGTCGGCTACCTTTACCTCGCCCTCGAAGCCGATGATGACATTGGATGGGGACATGTCCCGGTGGATGATCTGCAGGTTTTCACCCTGCAGATTGGTCTTTTGATGGGCAAAATACAGCCCCTTGCACGTCTCGTGGGCGATGTAGACGGCGAACTCTTCGGGGAGGAGCTTACGGCGGCCAGCCAACTTGCGCAGGAGCTGCTTTACGTCCCTTCCGTCGATCCACTCCATGGAGATGAAGTAGTTCTCTCGAATCTTGCCGAAGTCGTAGATCTGCACGATGTTCGCGTGTTGGAGCGAGACCGAGATCTTGGCCTCGTCGATGAACATGTCGACGAACTCTTCGTTGTCGCTCAAGTGCGACAAGATGCGCTTGATGACTTGAAGCTTCTCAAAGCCGGCGGTGGAGTAGCTCTTGGCCTTGAAAATTTCCGCCATGCCGCCGGTCGCAATGCGATCGAGCAGGTAGTATTTTCCAAATACTTCGGGGTCGAAGTGGTCCAAGACTCATCCAAGGTGAATTCGTGCCAGCTTACCCCATCCCGTCGCAACAATGTGGAGGATGAGAGAGTCCGCTGGGAGGGGGCTGGAGTAGAGCTAATCGAGCCCCATAAAGCGCCCCGCATCCTCACAACTCCATTCGTCGCGCAGGGAGTCACCATTCTCGGTGCAAATCTGGCGTTCCTCGCGGGTGGTGTCTCTACGGGCGTGGTCCTGCATGCAGGTCTTGGTTGCGTCTTCCGGCACGGTGTACCCGCACTCTCCTGCGTAGTCTTCTAGTTCAACGCACAACAGTTGGCAGCTGTTTCTGCAGCCCGTTGCAAAGGCGGTCAGTAGCAGCGCAGCAGCAAAGGCCCGGGACATTCGCACTCCTTTCGGCGACGCTCAGGCTAACGTAGGCTGCTCCTTAAGGACAGCCCGCAGCAGCCCATGCAACAAAACCCTAACCATCTTGGCGTTTTGCAGATCGAGCCAACGGACCTCTGCAACCTGTCCTGCACCATGTGTGCGCCACATCACGAAGGGTGGGCCCAAGTGCATGGGGTTCCCAAGGGGCGCATGGACCTGGGGCGCTACAAGCGCATTATCGACCACCTGGTGGCGGAGGACTGCCGCTTTGACCACCTGATATTTCAGTGGCTCGGGGACCCTTCGGTACATCCGCAGCTCGAAGAGATGCTGGCCTACGCCCAAGAACACTTGGCTGGGCGCGTCGGCTACCTGCGGGTGGATACCAACGCGATCCTGTTGACCCCGGAGCGCATGGATCGCCTGGTCGCCTTGTATGCGCGCCGGCCTGAGCTCCCGTTGTTGATGGTCTTCACCATCGATGCCAACACCGCTGCTACATACGAGCGCGTCAAAGGCCAGGACGCTTTGGAACGGGTGCGCCGGCATGTGCGCCGCTTTCTGATGCAGCGAGCACGTCTTCCGATTCAGGATGTGCGTCTAAATGTGGAGCTACAGTTTGTTCTGCAAGAGGGCAACGCACATGAGCTGGAGGACTTTGTTCGCTACTGGGACGGCACGCTGCGGTGCTACGGGGCCAAGGGGCACAGTGAGGTCATGATCAAGCGTCTGAGCGTGGGGGCCGGAGGCCAAGCCCAGCGCGATGCCGACGCTTTGTTTGAGTCCGCTGTGGCGCTGACGGGCTTGCGCCCCCAAAAGCAGCCACACATGGAGCTCAAGCTGTGGGAGGCCTCGCCCTGGGAAGCACCCCAGAGCTCAGGGTCAGGGAAGCCCGTCAACCAGCCCCGGCCACCCTGCCCTGGCCTGTGGGTCACCCCGGTCATCCGACACGATGGACACTTGGTGATGTGCTGTGCCGACTTGTCGTCGGAGCTGGATCTGGGCCCAGTGCATGAGCATGGTTTTCGCGCTTTGTGGGAAGGGAAGCTGGCCGTTCAGCGGCGACTCGCCCACCTACAAGGCCGCCATCACGAAGTGGGGCCGTGTGGCGAGTGCGGGGGCATCCAGTGGTACACCCTCCGCCCTGAGCAGATCGCTCAGACATTGGATAGAGCGGAGTGATCCTACTATTTTTGGCTTGTGCGGACCCGAAGGTGTTTGAAGAGGAGCCGGTCAGCCTGACCCCAGCTGCCTTTGAGCTGGGTCCGGTGCGCGCTTGCGAGAGCCCCCAAGAGCTCGCCTTCGCTCAGGCCAGTGAGTCTCTGGGCCTGCGCGGCCCGGACGAGCCGCCGAGCTTACAAGGCGAGGGCGGGGGGACACTGCTCGCCGATCTGAACGGCGATGGGCACCTGGACCTGTTCTATGGGCTTGAGATTCAGTCGTGGTTTCACTGGGGTACGGGGCCGGCTGCCTTTGAACCCGCCATCAAAATGCCCTTCGCGGGGGGCCTGGCACTCTCGCCATCGGGGGGG
>CAJQPC010000297.1 GCA_905480105.1 uncultured bacterium
GAGCTTTTGATCAGGTTGTTGTAGTCCTGGATCAGGCGCTCGGCGCGCTCTCGGGACCAGGTCTCGGCGACCTCGGCGCGGTCTTCGCGTTGGCCGTCTATGGCCCATGGGGCCGATGCCAGTGCGATCACGCCTGAGCCAGCCATTACGCCTGCTGCCCAACGCATATCGGTGTTGCCGGCGTTGTCGTTGCGGTAGTCGCCCAGATCCGAGACGTACTGCCCGCGTTGTATGTCTACTGCATTCAGGTACTCCTCATCGCTGGCGTAGTTCTCGCGCTCGACGCGAGACTCGTAGCTGTTCCAGTCCGGCCGTACGATGTCTCGGTCGATCAGCGCCAGTGGGATCGCGGAAAGGCCGAGCAAGAGCACGCCACCGCCGGCCACGCTCAGGGCTTTGATCTTGGCCTGCTTGGACTCTGCTTTGAGCAGCTCGATCGCCTTCTCGTCCTGGGTCAGGCGGGCGAAGTTGCGGGTGTCCAGGGGGTTGCCCAGTCCATCGCGTACTACCCAAGGGACTTGGTGGTCGTAGGGGGTCTCCACCAGGAGTAGTCGGCTGGACTCGTAAGCGGCCCAGGACTCCTCGGAGACCACGACCGGCGGTTCCTCCCAAGCATCTTCGCCGGTGATCACTGGGCGACGCTCCACCGCGCGAACCGGTCTTGCGAAGGTGTCACTTTCTTGGATCAGGCCCGTCGCTGTCCATCCTGGGTTGTCTGGAAGCTCGTCCCAGTCAGCGGGCTCGCGCGAGAGGGTGAGCTTGGCGCCCAGAGGGTTGCCTTCTGGGGGGAAGAGCAGCTTGCTACCCCCGAAGTAGGCGTCCAGAATCTTGACCTCACCCCAGTAAACGCTGCCGTCTGGCAGGAGCACCAAGTCGGGTCCTGCCGCCCAGTTCGGCTCGTCCTGGCCAACGACCAAGGGCTGCTCGATCTGCGTGGCGAAGGTCAGAGGGGCCCTCTCGATCAATGCTTCCCACGTGGGGTCGGGCAGGTCGGGGGTCACCAGCTCAGGTGCTGAGTCGACGCGCTCCCCAACTGCCTGATCCAGGACATCTTGGTGGGCGCCGTTGTTCTCGCTGTCCTGGTCCGAGGACGCGGGTTCTTCCCAAGCCTCCGAAAAGGGGGCTTGGGCAAATACGACGGCTGCGAGAAGAATCCACATGTCTTCTTCTCTACAACCCTGTGGCCCTGTCCGCTACCCCCCAGTGGGGAGGCGGGCGGTAGAGAGCCTACTTGTGCCGGAAGGTGATCCGGCCTTTGCTTAGGTCGTAGGGGCTCACAGCCACCGTGACGCGGTCACCAAGGACCACGCGAATGCGGAAACGACGAAGCCTACCAGCCAGGTGTGCCTGCACGGTGTGCCCTTGTTCGGTATCCACCGAGAAGGTTCCGCCAGGGTGGACCAGGCTGATCACGCCTTCCATGTCGATCAGGTCATCACTTGCCAAGCTTTCCTCCGGGATTCAGCTCGCCGCAGAGGTAATCCCCCAGCCCACCCGGCACAAGGTGGATATCTTCACTGCATGTTGCTTCTACTGTTGGCTTGTACCCGAAATGTCCCCAACGATAAGGTCCAGGACAGCCCCAGCGACCCCGCGCATGACACCGCGGACACCCAGCCCAACGACACGGGGGAGACGGGAGAAGTGGACTGGCCGGTCGAGGGGCTGGTGCTTGACCACGTCACGGTCTTCGACGCCATGGCACACGTCGCGGATCGTGCGGTGGTGGTCTCTGGAGGGGAGATCTGGGGCGTGGTGGATGCGGGCCAGGACTGGCCTCAGACGCTGGTGGTGCGCGATTTAAGCGGGCACACGGTGATCCCCGGTTTGATCGATTCCCATGTTCATTTGTCCTACAGCGGCGCGCCCTGGTGGGCCGGGGACACAGTGGCTGAGAACCTGAGCTCGACCCTGCGCTGGGGTGTGACGGCGGTGGTGGACTTGGGCGGTCCGCAGTGGAGCCTGTCGTTGAGAGACCGTGTGAACGCTGGGGAGCTGATCGGTCCGCGAATTTTAGCCAGTGGTCCGTTTCTGACGGCTCAAGGATCGCACCCATGTGAGTTCAACTCGGACCCCATGTGTATTTTTGTGGATGGAGACGGAGCTGGTCAGGCTCAGGCTCAGTTGGATCGCGGCAGCGATCTGATCAAGGTGGCCTTGGCCGAAGAGGGGATCGCTAGGACGTGGCCCCGGTTGAGTCCCACGGATCTGGCGGACATCGCCGAAGTGGCCAGGACGGTGGTGCACGTGGCGTCGGCCCAGGACTGGGCCGATGCCCAGGTGGCTGGAGCATTGGACCTGGCCCACACCCCATTCTCCGACCCCCTGAGTCCCGAACAAGCCGGGCATGTGATCTCCTCGGTCTCCAGCACGGTGGCGGCCACGGAGGGGTTGATCCGCGTGGTGGATGGCGGGTTGAGTGACGCGGAGTGGTCGACGGTGCCCGAGGAGGTGGCGAGGAGCTGGAGGCTGGTTCAGGGGCAGCCCAGCCTGGTCAGCGCGGGGTGGCCGGCTGCTGCGCGGATCTGGTCTCAGCAGACCCGGGACAATCTGGCGGTGCTGCATGCGGCCAAGGCCCCTGTTCTGGCGGGTAGCGATGCTGGCTACTATTTCGTGCCCCATGGAAGCGCCCTGCATCGGGAGTTGGAAGCGCTCGTGGAAGCTGGCATGTCCGAGCAAGAGGCCCTGGCTGCTGCGAGTTGGATTCCAGCCCAGGTCTGGGGCTGGGATGACTTAGGTCTGGTGGCGAGGGGCTACCAGGCGGATCTGGTGATTCTGAGCGCCGACCCCTACGTTGATATTTCGAACAGCCGCAGCATTGTGGAGGTGTTGGTGGCTGGAGAGTCACCCTTGGAGCAGACCTGGCAGCTACAAGGGGGCACCTTCTGCCTGGACGACCGAGACTGCAGCGGGGATTTAGTCTGCGACGCCATTGACCATGTGTGCTTGCAGGCCTGCGACCCACCTTGGGCGATCGCTGGGCAGTGCGATGAGGAGAGTTGGTGTAGCCCCCAAGACGGCTTCTCCGACGACGCAGAAGGGGTTTGTACGGCAGAGGCGGACTGCGACCTGATTGCCCAGGACTGCGATGACTTTTACAACCAGGCGTGCATCCCTCGAGATGTGGACTCCAACTCTTGCCTAGCCGCCGGGCCGAAGCTTCCGGGTCAAGCCTGTGAATGGGACAACGCGGCCCTGCGCTGCGAGGCTGGAAGCTACTGCAGCACGGTCAGCGGGGTTTGTCTGGAGATCTGCGATTTGGACGCGGTTGACACCTGCGGAACCGGCCAGTGTCGTACCCAGTTTGCCGGGGGTAAAGCGTGGTTCGGTCTTTGCTACTGAATGAAGTTTCTGCCGAACAGCCGCCGATTAGACGAGTGCTGGCTCAGGAATAGTGTCGTAGATCTCGGCCTGTTCGCGCTTGACCATCTGAGTCGAACGCCAATTCTGGCCGGGCTTGTACTCCTTCTCCAGCAGGCGTGCCCAGGCCTGAAAATACAAGATGACGTCCTGCTTCAGGTTGTGGCTCAGACTGTGCCGACCGGGGATCTGCCGGAGCACTTCGGGGTGGCTCAGGTACTCGATGTGCTGGATGTCTTCGAGCTGTAGACCCTTGGACAGCATGATCTGAATGACCTGGTCGATGGGCAGGCCGCTGGTCTCGCAGTATTCCTGGGCCGTCTCGCTCCAGTCTCCGTTTCTCTCCAAGGCCCAGCGGTGGATCTCGGCTTTGTCGAAGCCGGTCATGACTTGGGCCAAGTGCCCACAGTTGCAAGCACCCGAGTTTCCCCACTCGTAGTGGGAGGTGCCCTCCAGCAATGCGATGGTGCCGCGCAGGTAGGTCGAGAGCTGCTCTCTTTCAATGGCCATGGGCGCTCCTTTCGGTCCGGTAGATGTGCGGCCCGTTCCTAAGCCATAGTCGGCAGCGGGTCCGGCGGTTGCGCTTGGCTTGCGCAGCTGCGCCGTCACTCGTCAGAAAATGGCCGACCCAGTGGTGTGTCGAAGCTGCATGGCTTGCTCCGTCAGAGGGCATCCAGCGTGGCCGCGTCCAAGGTGCCGCTCTGTGGCAGTCCCTTGGCTGCCTGAAAGGCCTTCAGGGCGCGTTCTGTCCCGGAACCAAAGTCTCCGTCCACGCCCAGCACTTGCCCGTCTGCTTTGAGCTTCTCTTGCAAGATGGTCACCGCCATCTCGGCCGCCTTGCCGCGAATCCCGCGCTTTAGCACCAAGGTGCCTGCCTCAACCCGTTTCCAAGCAGTGCTCGAAGTGAGCTCCTCTAAAGAGAGGTTGATGCCGCCGATGGCCCCCATCATGGTGATCACGCCCAGTTGCTTGTCCACTGTGCCGTTGGAGTATTGGCTGTCACGCACGTATTTGCCCGAGGTGTAGGCGTCGGTGCCGCTGTACACGTAAGGGCTGGGCTTGCCACGGTAGTGGTAGCCCAAGCCGTTGTAGGCCTCGGCGTAGCTGGCCAAGGTAGCGGGATCTTCGGTGTCGGCGTTGATGCCCAGGTTGTCCCGATTGGCTGCCTTGTCGCTCATGGTCAGGGCGTGCACGGCGGCCTTGTGCCAGTCGTGAAAGATGGGGATGTTGGTGGGTACGTTGACGGCCTGCTTCCCCAGCGGGTCTCCTTGGTGCAGGTACTTCTTGAAGCTGCCAGAGGACTCGCGCCAGTGAATCGCGGCGACCAGCTCCGCCGGCACGTGGGTTTGGGCTGCGACGGCCAAGTACTTGGCTTTGTACTGGGTCCAGTGCTCCTTGAAGGACGCCATTTCGTTCTTGAGCCCTGCGTTCATCGTCAGGGCCAGCCCGCCTTTCAGGCGTTCTTTGTGGGCGTCTTTGACCTGGGCCAGCTTGCCCGTTGGCTGCTTTTGAGAGGGGGTTTCCGGCGAGACGTCTTCGCCCTCTGCTCCGCCCATGGACTGTTCGGTGTGGGTCGTGCCATTCAGCAGCTCGGTCGCTGTGGCCTCGTCTTCCTTGGCGCCGGTGATGAGCTCCACTGCGGCTGCGTTCCCAGCTTGGTCCACAAAGGACATCCAGGCGGGTTGCTCCAAGGCGCTGGTCGATGCGGCCGTTTGGCCCTCACTCTGGCGCTGGTCCCGGTTCTGTCGCTGTCTCATGCGTTGATTGTGCGGACGACGACTTTGGGCGGGCATGGGGTTCTCTGCTGTGGTTTCTACCCTACAGGTTCAGGGCCGATCTTGCGGGTCAAAAATGAATCCTCGGCCCCGGCACCCAGGTCTGGGTGTCTGAATCAGCACCTGCCACGCGGCCATTATGTCGTCTTGCTCCGACTCCGGATGGTGGGCCAAGTAGTCGCGAGCAAAGCTGTCGTATGGGTTGTGGGGTGCGAGCTCGGGCGTGTTGCCCTGGGCTAGCTGTGCGCGTCGTGTGGTCTCGGCTTGCAGGGCGTCGGCCAAGCTGGCCCCGTGGTTCTCCTTGATCCAGGTCATCAGGCAGATGGTGAAGGAAAAGTCGGGCCCAAGGTGCGCGGCGAAAAAGCTGCGTACATTCTGGGTGTTGCGGTAGCTGTCGCTGATCACCGTGTGCACATCCAGATCCGCTGTGCGCCAGTCCAGTTGGGAGCTGGGTTTGTGGCTGTCTGGCCCCAGACGTTCGCCGGTGCGTAAAAAGTGGCTGATCCGGTCGTGGATCTGGAACTGGCCGCCTGCCGTAGACAGGTCCAGCTTGCGCCCGAAGTGCATCAGTTCCTGGCGGTACCAGTAGTGGGCGTCGAAGAGCTCGGGATCGATTCCCGCGTGAAGTTCAGGGCGCATCTGGGGGCTCATGAAGATGGCGGGCGATGCGTTGGACGCAGTCATCCAGTCCGCTGGCCCAGGGAATGGCCGGTGCCCAGCCGGTGGCTTTTAGGGCGCTGGGATCTAAGGCGTACCGTCGGTCATGGCCCAGGCGGTCGGGGCCTGGGGTGATTGCCAGGGAGCGGCCGACAGACTTGAGTATCAGCGCGCATAGGTCCCGGTTCGTGTACTCCATTTCTGCGCTGATATGCCATGTCTTTCCTGGTCTTAGCGTCGATACGTGCAGCAGAGCGTCGACGTGGTCTTGGACATGGATCCAGTCTCGGGATTGCAGGCCATCGCCATAGAGCTGGATGTCTTGTCCCGCCAGGATGCGTCGCAACACGCTGGGAATCAGTTTCTCGCCGTGTTGTGTGGGCCCGTAGTTGTTGGTGCAGCGGGTCACGCTGACGGGAACTCCAAAGCTGCGTGCGTGGGCCCATGCCAGCAGGTCTCCGGCGGCTTTTGAGGCGGCGTAGGGGTTGCTCGGCGCCAGGGGTGCGTGCTCGGTGCAGGGAGGCGCGCCGGTGGGTAGGTCACCGTAGACCTCGTCCGTGGACACCTGGATGAAGTGCTTTACGGGGGAGCGGGCCGCTCTCTCCAACAGCACTTGGGTGCCGCCAATGTTGCTCTCCAAGAACAGCCCGCCGTGTGTCAGGGAGCGGTCGACGTGGGACTCGGCTGCCAAGTGAAAGACCAGGTCTATCCCCGAACCCCAGGCTCTTTCTACAGCCGCTGGGTCCTGAACCGCCCCATGCTCAAAGCGATAGTTTGGGCCGGCCTTGTCGTGGGCGTGGGGGTCCGCCGCATAGGTCAAAGCGTCCAGATTGCACACCTGCCAGGTGGGGTGGAGCGCCAGGATTCGATGGACAAGTTGTGCACCGATAAACCCGCTTCCGCCAGTGACCAGGACTCTCATTTCAGCTCCACCAAGCACTGGTCACCCAGGTGTAGCCGGGCGGCGCCATGTCCGCTGACCCGCGCCCCTTGGCCGATCAAGCTCTGGCTGAGCTGCACGCCTTGGACCTGGCACTGGTCCATCAGGATGGAGTCCTCGATCGTGGCTTGTTTCAGCTGAGCACCCGCTCCGATCGCGGCGTTGGGTCCGATTCGACCGCCTTGCACCCGCGCACCGGGCCCCACATACACCGGATGCCGCAGCTCACAGGTCAGCACTGCGCTTGGGTCGATGCGGCTGCCTTTGGCCAAGAGCAAGCGGTTGGCAGCCAGCAGGTCTTGAGGCTTGCCAGTGTCCTTCCACCAGCCTTGGACCTCGGTGGCCACCACAGGCTCCCCGCGATCAACCAACACCTGCAAGGCATCTGTGATCTCCAGCTCCCCGCGCGCCGAAGGCCTTAGGGTGCGGGCCGCGTCAAAAATACGACCGTCGAGCAGGTAGATGCCGGTCAGGGCTAGGTCGCTTGCGGGGTGCTTGGGTTTCTCCTCCAGGCGGATGACGCGCTCACCCTGGACTTGCACCACCCCAAAGCGTTGGGGATCGGGTACGCGTGCCAAGAGCAATGTCGCTGCATTCTTTTCAGCCAGATGCCTCTGCACCATCGGCGCCAGGGAGCCCTGCAGCAAGTTGTCCCCCAAGAACATCAAGAAGGGGGCGTCTCCAACAAAGTCTTGGGCTTTGAGCAAGGCGTGGGCCAAACCCAGCGGTTCCTCTTGCTCGATACAGGTGATGCGCACACCCAGCGCGGATCCATCCCCCAGCGAGGCCCGTATCTCCGCCCCTGTATGTCCCACGATCACGCCCACATCGCTGCAGCCGGCTTGGCGGACCGCGTCGACCGCGTAGTGGAGCAGGGGACGGCCTGCTACCGGCAGTAGCTGTTTGGAGCGGGTGAAGGTCAAGGGGCGCAGTCTAGAGCCCTTGCCGCCGGCCAGGATAAGGGCCTTCATCCCCGGGTTCGCTCCCAGATCTCCGCGCCCCACACATCCCAAGGCAGGCGCCGCTCGTCGGGGTCCGCAGGGTCAAAAACCTGGTCCACCAGGTAGATTAGGGCCGCGGGGGTCTCGAAGGGATTGGCCAGTCCGTGCGCCACGCCAGCTGGGATGCGCACCAAGCTTGGTTCTCCGCCTCCCAAGGTGACTCGTTGAAGCTGGCCCTTGCTGGGCGAGTTTCTTCTCAGATCACGAAAAGCGGCGATTACCCTGCTGTTCTCTGGTACAAACCACACATCGTCTTGGGATAGGTGCAGGTGCCAAGCTTTTACTCCGCCGGGCAGCAGCACGCTGTGGTTGATCTGGCGCACCGCAAAGTCGGGCATGGAGAGCAGTGCACCGGCTTGGTCCAGTCGGCCCAGCTCGACAAAGCTGCCCGAGTCATCCCGATGGGCCTTGAGCGGGAGCACACGCAGACCATCGATGGCCTGTTGGGTACCGTATTTCTGGGTGCTCAGGGTCTCGCTCAGAGCGGGATCCAGGTCTTGGCGATCGACTGGGGGCATGGGGGAATGGTACACCCCAGTCCCACACTGTTGGAGTGTTGCCGGCGATGATCAACGCAAAGCGGGTGGCTGTTGTGCTGCCTGCCTACAACGCGGCCCATACCCTGGCGCGCTGCATTCAGGAGATCCCCGAGGGGGTGGTAGACCTGCGCATCCTGGTCGACGACTGCAGCAGCGATGACACTGTGGCCGTGGCGCGGGCCTTGGGCATCGAGCAGGTGCTGGTGCAGCCGGAGAACCGCGGCTACGGCGCCAACCAGAAGCGCTGCTATCGGGCTGCCTTGGATGCGGGTGCCGATGTCGTGGTCATGCTGCACCCGGACTACCAGTACGCTCCAAGCCAGCTGCCGGCCCTGGCCTGGCCTATCGCCACCGGTCAGTACGACTTGATGCTGGGCAGTCGGGTCTTGGGGGGCGGCGCTCTGCAGGGAGGCATGCCGCTGTGGAAGTATGGAGTCAACCGGGTCCTGACCGCCACCCAGAATGCGCTCCTAAGCAAGTCCCTGTCGGAGACCCACACCGGATACCGGGCCTACAGCCGACGCTTTCTGGAGGCCCTACCCTGGCAGGACAACGCGGATGACTTTGGCTTTGACGCCCAGATTCTAGCCCAAGCCGTGCACTTCGGCTTTCGTATTGGCGAGGTTTCGGTGCCCACCCGCTATGCCCCAGACTCATCGAGTATAGAACTTAAACCTGCTCTTCGATACGGTGTGGCCTGTGTGGAGACCGCTCTGCGCTGTCGTTTGGAGCGCTTGGGTTTGCTGCGCTCCAAGATCTTTGTGGCCCAGGTGCCTTGATGGCCCCGGCGAGGAGGCGTCTCTCGGTGGTCGTCGTCACCCACCTTGGAGGAGACTGGCTGCGACGCAGTCTGGCCTCGCTGCAGGGACAGATCACCGGGGTGGACGAGTTGATCGTGGTGGTGAGCGCGGACCCAGGTCAGGCTGACTTGGATGCGCTTCCCCCCTGCATCTTGATTGAGCTTGGGCACAACCCGCACTACGCGGCGGCGGCGAATGCTGGGCTGGCTCGAGCTGGAGGGGAGTGGCTGTTGGTGCTCAACGACGACACCTGTGCGGCGCCAGACTTTGTGGCCGAGCTGATGGCGGCTGCGACTTCGCCAGGGATGTACCAGCCGCGCATTTTGTTGGCGGATGGTTCAGGGCGACTGGACAACGCGGGACATGGGTTGCTGCCGGACGGTTTTAACTGGGCCATTAGGCGCGAGGATGCGGAGCAGGACTACGAGGAAGCAGGCACGGTCGGGTCGTGCTCCGGTGCGGCGTTTTTGGTGCATCGGGCCGTCTTGGATCGCGTGGGAACCTTCAATGAGGATCTGGTGGCCTACGGAGAGGACGTGGATCTCTCTCTTCGGGCTCGCCGAGCCGGCTTTTCGCTTCGCTATGTGCCTTCCGCCCGCATTGAGCACGCGCTGGGGGCCAGTCAGGGGCGCTTCTCTTCGCAGAAGATCTTTTGGGTTGAGCGCAATCGGGTTCGTGTTGCTCTGCGCAGCATGCCTCGGGGGGCGCTGCTGTTCTGGCCGGCGTTTAGCGGTGCTCGTATTGGTCTATTGATGCTCGCGCGGGTCCAAGGCAAAGGCTGGAGCGCAGAGGCTCCTTCTTCGGCATTTCCTGCTGCAGTAAAGGGGATCTTGGCCGGTTTAGGCGCAGCGCCCGACGCCTTGAGAAAGCGCAGGGCGGATCGGGAACATTGGAGTGCCAGCGAGGCCAAGATGTGGCAGCACATCTGGCAGCACCGGGTGCGCTGGCGGGACTTGAGCCGCTAAAGCGGGCGGGACTTGCCTGCTATTGGCTCAGCAGCAGCAGCTCGGCGGCGCGCAGGTTCAGAGGGTCATCGGCCATGGCTTGCCGAGCAGCAGAGCGTGCACGACCAGGGTCGGTGGACAGCAGTAGCTCGGCGCGTCGGCTGTTCAGGGCTGCGGAGGCGGGACCCTGGGCTTGGGCTTGGTCCAAAGCGTTCACGGCGGCTTCGGTCTGCTCCAGGATCTGGTGGGCGTCAGCCAGAAGAGCCCAGCGTGTGGTTTCGCTACCGTTTAGCAGTGACAGGGCGGCTTGGGGCTCGTCTTGGTATATCTTTACTTGGAGAAGCATAAGAGTAAACTGAGGTTCTACCTGTTTAGATAGGCGGGTTTGTGCCTCAGCGCAGCCTCCACCCTCCAGGCAGATCCAGGCGGCAAACATGGCGCCTATCTGTTCCCGCTGAACGCCACTGAGCTCCTGTTCTATTTCGCTCCAGGCTTGGGCCGCGGTGGGCAGGGCAAGGCTCTTGTCTGGGTGCCGATCCGCGTAGATGCGGGGGTCGATCTCGGCGGCAAGGCGCAGGGTGTCCAGGGCGCCAGCTGGGTCTTGGAGCTTTACTTGGAGGGTAGCCAAGGCCAGGGCTGGGGCGCGCCAAGAGGGAGCAGTGCGCTGGGCCTCTTCAAAGTTGGGCTGTGCCTGGGCCAGGGCGCCCAGCTGCATCTGAAGGAATCCAGCGTGAAGGCGAAACCAGGCTCGGCGTTCCTTGCGCAGGCGCTCCGGCTTGGCCTGAGTGAGGGTGTTCAGGGCGGTGGTCCCGTCTCCCTGGGCTTGTTGGGCATAGGCCAGGGCCAAGACTGCGGGGGCATGGCCTGGCTCGTTGGCCAGGGCGGCTTGGGCGTGGCGCTGGGCCTCGCTGGCCCGCTCGCTCTTTAAGGCGGCCAGGGCGGCACCGGTCTGGGCGCGAAGCAAGAGCTCCGGCGGACACTCGGGGTCCTCGGCCAAGGCGCCGAGAAGCTGTACCGCTTGCGTGGCGTCTCCCTTGACCTGGAGCAGGGTCTCGCCCAACATCAAACGGGCCTGTGGGTTCCGGCGGTCCAGCTTGATGACCTGCTCGCTCGCCGCAAGCAGGGCATCCCACTGGCCGGACTGCAGATACAGCTGGGCCAGCGCCAAGTGCCCGCCGGGCTCCTCGGGCAGGCGCTCGACAACAATCCCCAAGGCGGTTTGGGCCCCGAGCAGATCGCCGCCCTGCAGTGCGGCCTCGCCGGAGGCCCGCAGCAGAGAGTCCGCTTTGGGCAGACCGATTGAGGCGGCTTGCAGCAGCGGAAAGGCGTCGGATGGGCGACCCTGGGCCAGCAGTGCTTGGCCTTGAACCCCTGTGCAAAAGGCGTCCTGGGGCAGAGCGCTCAGACAGGCGCGTGCCTTCTGTGTGGCGCCAGCGAAGTTGCCCACGGTCAGAGCGATGCCAGGCTCGGCGCGGTGGACGGCTGGCGAGGTGGGGTCCAGTTTTTGAGCGCGAGTGAGCAGCTTGACCGACTGCAGATTCAGCTCGGGCTTGTCTTGACCCAGGCGTGCATACGCCAGGGCCAGTCCGGCGGCCGCGGTGGCGCTGGATGGGTCTGCGGCCAAAGCTTGTCCCAGTTCCGCTGCGGCCCAGTCATCCAGGGCAGGGGAATCCGCGGTCAGGGCGTCCCATCCTGCCTGGGTGTGCTCTGCTGCGCCATCGGCCCCTGGATAGGTGCGCTGCATCTCCTCTACGATGTTCTGAGCGGCGGTTACCGGCGGTGGGCCAACCTCGTCCTTGGCCAGGATCAGCAGCACGACCGTGCCCAAGGCCAGCAAGGCTGTGGCCGCCAGGGTCCAGGGGAGCCAGTCTAATCTTGAGTGCTCCTGGTCCCCGTCCACCTCCGATGGCAGGGGCAAGTGTTTGGCAGTCAGTGCCTGAACTCGGGACACTTCGTTTACGTAGAGGCTGTCCAGGATTCCGACCACGCCCGCCCGTAGGCGGCCTGGATCCTTTTGATCCAGCCAGGTGCGTAGGGCTCCCGCCAGGGAGGATGCGGACTGAAAGCGGCGCTCAGGTTGCCGGGTCAGGGCCCTCAGCACGATCTCGGCCAGTGTCGCGTCGATGGCGTCGTTGTGCAGGACAGGGCTGGCGATGGGCGAGATCAGAACTTCGGCCATGATCTCCTCTCGAGTCTTGCCGCGAAACAGATCCTTGCCCGTCAGCAGCTCCCAGAAGATGACTCCTACAGCCCACAGGTCGGTCTGCACGCTCGGTGGGCCGTCCTTGACCCGTTCTGGGGCAAAGTAGGCGGGGTGGCCCACGCGGGCTGCGCTGCGCTCGGGCTGCTCGACATGCGCTGCGCGTACCATTCGCGCATCACAGAGGCGCGGCATGCCGTCAAAGCCGAGCACGATGGTGGCCGGGGCCAAGTCGTGGTGCACGATGCCCAGGTCCTCGCCAGCTTGGCCCGTGAGCACGTGGAGGTGGGTCAGGGTCTCGCAGATCTGGAGCATCAGCCAGGCCGTGAGCTCTACCGGAAAGACCACCTTTTCCTTCTTTAGCTTACTCAGGAGTTGCTGCATGTTGCGGCCTTCTACCCACTCCATGGCCAGGTAGCGGCAGCCTTCGTGGGTACCCGAGTCTTGCACCTTAAGTAGGCCGGGTAAGTCCAGGTCGCGGCCCAACTTTGCGCTGTCTTGGTAGATCAAATCAAAGCTTGGATCTGAACTGATCTGCGGGGTCATGATCTTGAGTAAGCTGGTCTGACGGCTCCCTGCCCTTAGTGCACGAAAGCCTTCGGCCTCGTCGTCCACAAAGATGCGCTCAACGAGTCGGTAGGGGCCGAAGTGATGGGCTTGGTCTTGGGTCACGTGAGCTCAGAGTAGCGCACACCGATCACCGGGCGGCCACAAGCAAGGCCAATGCGCTTGGGTTGTTGGGATCGAGCAATAGGCAAGCTTCGGCGTAGGCCTCCACCTCGTCTGTGCTGCCGCTCTCCCAAGCCCATTCAGCTCGAACCAGTGCGGTGTGAGCATTCTGGGGAATGGCGTCCCAAGCGGCCTGCGCACCGGGGTCATTCATGCTGGAGAGGGCCCAGGCTTGCATCCAGGTCGCCGGGCTGTCCTGGAGGGCTTCCAAGGCCAAGGCGGGCTCGTCATGTAGCAGGGCTAAGCGGGCCTGCCAGTATGGACTTGGTGGTTGGATTTCGCGCCAGTTGCTGCAGCCCCCGTCGGCCAGGCAGAAGGCGGCTGCCTGAGTAGGGGTTGGGTTTGCAGGAGGGGCCGGACGCTGGGTCGGAATCAGCGCCCCTGCCAGCGCGGTGGTGGTGTAGTTCCATGCGGGAGCCAGCTGCTGGTCAGCTTCCGCTAAGTCTCCATCGGCGCTGCGCAGCAGCGAAAGACTCAGGTGCAGGTCCAACCACTCGGGGGTCGCATCCAGCCCCAATTCCAAGGCCATGATGGCGTAGCGCGGTCTCTCCAGGCTCATCGCCAACCCTGCGACCCCCAGCTGTACCTTGGATTGCTGCCAAGGGCTTAGGCCCAACACGTCCAAGCCGGAGATGGCCCGATCCATGTCCGCAGCATCCTGGGTCACCTGAGCCGCTCGGCCCAAGGCAAGTTGGGCGGGGGCCCAGTTGGGGCTTAGCTCAAAGGCAGCGTTGGCGTGCTCCAAGGCTGCCCGCGTGTCTTCGATGGCCAAACTTGCTGTGCTGGCCAAGACGTAGGCGTTCGCGGCCCGTGGCCAGCGGTGCAGCAGCGGATCCTCCAGCAGGGGGGCCAGGCTACGCATGCTGCGCTGGGGTTGTCCGCGAAGCAGGTGGATCTCTGCGGCGAGCAGTGCAGCTTCCTGCTGTCCTTCCTGCGCTTCGACTTGGATCAGTGCCAGGGCTCGTTCGTTGGCGCTGGCCTGCATCAGAATCTCTGCCAGGGCCAAGCGACTACGAAGATCCTCATGTTTCTCCAGGCGCGCGATGGCGATGTTGACCTGGCCGGCGTTTAGATCGGCCTGGGCCAGTAGGCGTTGGAGTTCTGGTCCGTCTGCGGCGCTCCCTTCCAGGTGCAGCAGCTCTCTGGGACTGTGGGTCTCCACCTTGGAGCGGGCCTTCCAGCTAAGGAGCGAGCAGTAGGAGCCGATCTCTAAGCTTTCCTCGCATGCCGTGGCGCTGCGCAGAGCAGCCAGGGGAGAGCCTTCGATCAGGGAGAGCTCGGCGCGGGAGGCAAGACTGTGGGGGGACTTGGGGGCCAGACGCTCCGCTTCTTCCAAGAGGACCCATGCTCTACGGCCCAATGCCGGTCGATCCGCGGCTGCTCGGGCATAGGCTACGGCCAACCCGGCCAGGATGGAGGCGCTCTGGGGACTGGCCGCAGCGCCCTCTTCCAGCTGGGCCATAGCGCGTTTGTTGTCCTCCACGCTGCCTTGCTGTAGGTAGGCCCAGCCGCGCTCCTGGAGCAAGTCGGCGGGCTGTGTGGGCGTGACCCGTGAGCGAATCTCCTCCACCAGAATCTCGCTGGCGGTCGGTGGAGACTGGCTCAACCACACCCCGGCCGTAATGACGCAGGCGCCCAGCACAGCCATGCCGCCTGCAATGAGGGGTACTTTGGCTGAGAACTCTTTTTCCGAGGCCTTGGGGCGGGTGCCTTGAACGTTGGGTCGTGGGCGTTTGGGGTTGCGTGCGTCGCTGTAGGGCTGGCGAAAACGACCTGTGTCCAGGGTGCGGTAGCTGCCAGTGTCCATGGGGCCGGAGAGCGACCCGGACAGTTGACCGGACAGTTGGCCGGAGTGTTGTGTGGCACTGGTCTGGGAGCCTGTGCCCCCCGGCAAGCCCGCAGCTTCGGTGTTGGGCGCGACGGGCGCTACGCCAGGTGCCATTGGCACATCGGTGGGATCGCTGGCCTTTCTGCCCAGGGCCTCTAAGAGTTCAGGCCCCAGGGGCACAATGCCGCGGTTGCCCAGCCTGTCATCGGCGTCGAAGTAGTCTCCCAGGGTCTCGTGGAACTCCTGGGCCACCTGGCTACCGTGCTCTAAACGGGCCATCTGGATTTTTCTTTCCTCCCCAAAGAGCTCCTGCATAAGCAAGGCGATGCTGCGCTGGACCAGCTGAGGGTTGCGCTGATCCATGTGGGCAAAGAGCGCTTCCTGCATGTCTCCGGCGTCTACAAAGCGGTCCTTGGGGTCCAGGGCCAGGGCGCGGGCCACAGTGCGATCCAGCTCTGGGGTGACGTTTGGGTTGAAGGCGGATGGGGGCGGGTAGTCGCCAGCCAAAATCCGGCGCGCGCTCTGCTTGGGGTCCCGGGCTCTGAACAGTCCGCGGCCGGTGAGCATCTCGTGGAGCACGACCCCCATCGAGAAGAGATCGGAGCGGGGCGTGGCCTGCTTGGACTGCAGGCGCTCGGGGGCCACATATTGGACCTTGCCCCAGTTGATGCCGTCTTTGGCCTCGTTTGTGAGGGCCTGGGTGGCAGCGATTCCAAAGTCTACGACCTTGACCTGGCCGCTAAAGGAAAGGACCAAGTTGGAGGGACTGACGTCCTGGTGCACGATGCCCATGGGGGTGCCGCTAAGGTCGCTTAGGTCGTGGGCGTACTGCAGGGCCTTACAGGACTCGTGGGCGATGTATAGGGCAAAGTCCACTGGCATGATTTCTTTGCGCTTGGAGAGCTTGGAGAACATGCGCTTGATGTCGCGACCATCCACCCACTCCATTGCCAGGTAGTAGCTGTCCTTGATTTTTCCGAAGTCGTAGACCTGGACCACGTTGCCATGTTGCAAGCCCACGCTGATCTTGGCTTCGTCGATGAACATGCTGACAAAAGCAGGGTCGCTGCTGTAGCGCTCCAGGATGCGCTTTATGACCAGGGTCTTGGCAAAGCCGCCCGTGGAGAAGCTGCGGGCCGCGTAGACCTCGGCCATACCGCCAACCGCGATGCGATCGATCAAGTAGTATTTGCCGTAGATTCTCGGCGTGAAGTCGGAATTCATGGAGGCCCAAAGAGTAGCAGGCGGACTGCTATCGGTGTGCTCAGTCTTCTTCGATCCACACACGACCTCGACCTCCGTCCACGGTGATACGCATGCCGTCTTGGAGGCGCTGGGTCGCCCCTTCGACGTTGACCACGGCGGGCAAGCGGTACTCCCTGGCGACGACCGCCCCGTGGGAGAGCATGGAGCCTAGCTCCAGGACCACGGCTCCGGCCACAAGGAAGAGGGGGGTCCAGCCGGGGTCCGTTGCGGTGGTCACCAGTATGTCGCCTGGCTGGAGGCGCTCGGCGTCCTGGATACTGTGCAGGATGCGTGCGGTGCCGGTGTGGCGTCCGGCGCTGATGCCCAAGCCCGCCAGGCTTGCCCCGCTGTTCTGTACCTCGACCCCGTCATCTCCCAGCAGGAAGGTAGGGGGTGCGGCCTGGGTCGCATATTCCGCCCACTGCTTGGCACGTCGGGCCATGAGCACTTGGGCGTCTTTGGGACTCAAGGTGCCGGCTGCCCTGGCGCGCAGCTCGTCCAGCTCCAGAAAGCGGACCTGTTCTGGGCTTTCTAACAGGCGCTGGCCCAGATTGGTCACGCAGCGCTTGAGCGCCCACATCAGTCGATCGAACTCAAAGCGTTGCTCTTCGCGCAGCTGGAGGTATCGTCTTGCCAGAGCCACTTTACGTAGGGTAAACGTACGATCTTTAGTGGGCAGGCGCTGACGCAGAGCTGCCAGAGCTTGCTTGGAGGCACGGATCTGCTCTTGCACCCGGGCCTGGGGATCTCCCAGCTTGCCTCTACGATAGGGCTCTAGCAAGGGAGCCAGGGCGGCGGGGTCCTCGGACCATCGGGTGGCAAAGAGCTCCCAGCTGCTCTGGCTGGAGCGGTGCCCGTACTGGGAGAGAAACGATGCCTGGGTCATGGCGCCTGTGGCCAGTGCGTAAAGGGCTTGGTTGGTCTGCACTGTGGGGTTGTCCGCCGGTGCCGTGAGCACATCGTCGGCTAGATCGTGAGGCAACTCGCCGTGCATGATCTGGTAGCTCAGGTTGGCAAAAAGCAGGGAGACCACGTGGATCTTCAAGTAGTCGCGCTTGAGCTCGATGAGCTTGTCCAGCTGGGTGAGTCCCTCCTCCACGCCCAAGGCCACCACGGCCAGGGCGGGCAGCTCCTTGGCCAGACGCTGCGCGAAGGCATCCCAAGCCTTGTGGTTGCTCCAGGGATTCCAACGAAAGCGCTGCCAGCGCTGCTCGGCGAAGGTGGTCTGAAAGATGGAGTGGTAGACCAGTAGATCTGGCGGATAGGCGAATCGCCGTATCCAGCGCTCCACTTCCTGGGGCGGCAGGAAGTCCAACATGAAGCTGGGGGGACTGCGACCGGGCAGCTTAAAAGCCAAGTGCCGAAAAACCGTCACATTGGCATAGGGCCGACCGCGCAGCAGGCGCAGGGGCGGAGCACCCCCTAG
>CAJQPC010000298.1 GCA_905480105.1 uncultured bacterium
GGATCTGCTCTGGCGAAACGCAGCATCCGGCAGTTGGATTCTCACCGACCCCAAGGGGCAGAGTCGCGCCTTGCCCGAGCAGACAGACTTGGACATTGGGGGGCTGTACCGACCTGGGGTGTGGACCCTTCAGCGAGATCAGGACCCTGCTTCTGTGATCGCCGTCAACGCTCTGGACCCCTTGGAGAGTGAACTGCGCGAGCTGAGTGCAGGAGACCGGGACGCCGCGGTACCAGCCGGCGCGGCCCAAGACCATGGGATCAAGCTCAGCGAGACCGCCATTTTGGTGCTGCTGCTCCTGGTCTTCGCCTTGGACTGGTGGGCTCTGCGCAACAACGATGCGCTCGTTCTGCCGGCGGCTCTGGCGTGATCTCTCTGCTGCTGCCAGAGCTGCTCCTCCTGGCCCTGCCGGCCGGCGCCCTGTGGTGGATTACCCGTCCCCCTGGGCGCGGGGCTCAGATCCTTCGGGCGATCGTGCTGGGGGTGGTGGTCTTGGCCATCGCCGGTCCCATCCTGCGGCGCCCCGAGAGCGGCCGGGACGTGGTGGTCGTGGTGGACCGCAGCGGGAGCATGCCTCTGGAAAGCCAAGAGCGCTCCATGGAGCTCATCCACCTGCTGGAGGAGTCCAGGAGCAGCGGTGACCGAGTCGGAATTGTCTCCGTAGGCGAGGGCGCCACAATCGAGCGGCCCACCAGCGCCACCGCACGTTTTGAGGGCTTTTCGGCTCCCGCGGACGGCCAGGCCAGCGACATTGGCGCCGGAATTGACTTAGCGACGTCGATGATTCCCCAGGACCGAGCGGGCACCATCGTGCTGCTCAGCGACGGGCGCAGCACCGAGGGCAGCCTGATGCCTTCTGCGCGCCGAGCATCCGCCCGAGGCATCTCCATCCTCACCCGAGAGCTGTCCAAGCCTATGGCCAAGGCGGATCTAAGCGTCGCCCGCTTGGACCTGCCCCAGAGCCTGGACGTAAACGAGCCCTTTCAGTTCAGCGGGTGGGTCCGCGCTGACATTGCCCAGGAGGCCACCTGGGTTCTGACACGCGACGGGGAAACCATCAGCACGGGCCGCCAACGCTTTGAGCCAGGGCTGAACCGCTTGGTGTTCCGAGACGCACTGATCCAAGCGGGAATCGGGGTGTACCAACTACAGGTACAGGCCGCCGAAGGAGACCCTCAGCCCCAGAACAACGCGGGCCTGGGCGCGGTGATGGCCAACGGCACACGGCGGATTCTGCTGCTGAATGACAGCGGCCAGTCCAGCACCTTGAGCCGCACACTGGAACAGGCCGGGCTGGACGTGGTCGTCTCCCGCCCGGAGTCCCAGGCCATCGACGCGGTGTTGCTCAGCCGCTACCGAAGCGTGATCTTAGAGAACGTGGATGCCGGGCGCCTGGGCATGAGCGGGATGAGCGCGCTGCGCACCTTCGTGGATCAACAAGGCGGCGGCCTGCTGATGACCGGAGGCCAAGCAAGTTTTGGCGTGGGCGGCTACCACAAGTCCCCGTTGGAGCCTGTGCTTCCCGTCTCCCTGGAGCTCAAGCAGGAGCATAGAAAGATGGGGATGGCTCTGGCCATCGTCCTGGATCGAAGCGGCTCCATGTCCGTCGAGGTTCAGCCCAATGTGACCAAGATGGACCTGGCCAACGACGGGACAGCCGCGGCCATCACCCTGCTCTCCCCCATCGACTCGATCTCGGTGATCGCGGTCGACTCCGAGCCCCACGTCATCGTTCGGCAGACCCAGGTCACCGACCCCGGTGCCTTGGCCAAAGATGTCGCGCGCATCGAGTCCACGGGCGGTGGCATCTACACCCGCGTCGGTCTGGAGTCTGCCTACGCCCAGCTTCTCAAGGCCGAACAGCGCAACAAGCACATCATCCTGTTCGCTGACGCAGCGGACTCCGTTCAGCAGGAAGGGGTGCCTTCGCTGCTCAAGCAGATGGAACAGGACGGCATCACCGTCTCGGTCATCGCTTTGGGCACCCAACAGGACAGCGACGCGGCCTTTCTGCGACGTACCGCAAGCCGCGGCGGCGGACAGATCTATTTCACCAAGCGCGCCGCTGAGCTGCCGCGCCTCTTCGCCATGGACACCCTGGTCGCCGCCCGCGCCGCCTTCATCGACACACCCACAGCGGCCACCCCGCTGCCCAGCCTGGTCACCCTGGGGCTGCCAAGCACCAGCTTCCCAAGGGTGGACGCCTACAACCTGGCGTGGCCCAAGCCCGGCGCCACCGTCGGAGTCCGCACCAACGATGAGAACGCTGCCGTCATCCTCGCCTGGGAGCAGGCCGGCCTGGGACGGAGCGCCGCCTACACCGGACAGATCGGCGGAGCTCAGGGCCAGTCTTTGGTGCGCTGGCGCCAGTTCTCCAGCTTCTTCGTGACTCTGACCCGGTGGACCGCACTGCAGGAGCCCCCAGCAGACTGGTACGCCGAGGTTCAGCGCCAAGGCCGCCACGGCGTGGTGCGGGTCGAAGTTTCGGCAGAGCAGATCGAGCTGCCGGGCACCTTGAGCGCCTCGGTCTCCGGCCCCGACGGCACCCTGCAGGAGCTACTCCTTCAGAGGGTCGGCCCCAGCGCCTACCAAGCCACCATCGCTCTGCCACCGCAGGGCGTGGCCGTCGGCACGGTCAAGATCAACGAGCGCAGCGCCCTGAGTCTGCCCCCCATGGCCCTGCCACACGCCCCCGAGTTCGCACACTTGGAGGACCCAAAGTCTGGCAGCCGGACCCTGGAGCGTGTTGCCCGCATCACCGGCGGCGGCACCTTAGGCCGGGCAGACACCATCTGGGAGACCCCTCAGCAGGGCACCGCTGCCAAGGTCATGACACGCCCCTTGCTGGTCTTGGCCCTGGTCCTGCTCCTTCTAGAGATCGGCTTGCGCCGACTCATGCTGTGGGACCGTGCTGCCGCCCTGGTGCCCAAACCTACTCCTGCTAAACCTGGATTCTTCGCCCGAAGAGCAGCGGCCAAGGCCCAGGCATCCTCCCCTTCTCGACGGGCCCAGCCCAGCGTAAGCCCAAGCCGCGTCGGCGCCGCCAAGCCCCCAGCTGAGCAGCCCGAGCCCCCCTCCCAGCCCGCCGAGAGCGGGGGCATCGGCAGCGCCCTAGACAAGGCGCGGGACAAGGCGAAGCGCAAGCTGAAGCGATGAGAGGATGCGGGTGGTTGCCCGCAAGTTGATGTCGTGAGCTGAAAAGGCCTACTCGCTCCACTCCACCGGACCGTCCGCCGGCAAGAAAGCATCGGTCTCAAAGCCGCGCACCTGCCCCAAAAATGCCAGGCTCATCTCGTTGATCAGCTGCGTGGTCGTGTCGGCGTCCAGAAAGTCATCCCCGCAGCCATTGAAGGTCGGCGACAGATCGCACATCACCGAAAAGCTGAAGTGACCGGCCCCTTCGATGGTCGCCAAGTAGGCGGGCTCGCCGCCAACCCCTTCGTAGATCGGCGTGACCTGGATTTCCATGCTGGTCAGCGTGTCCTGGCTGCCACCCATCACCAGGATGGGCGTGCTTTGCTCCGAGAGTCCTGCGTCGAAGGTCAGGGCACCTACCGGGGTCATAGGAATCGCTGCCCACACCCGACTGTCCGCGCCCACCAGCACCGCTTCTTCAGAGAGTTCCGGAATGCCACACAGCCAGCCGCCAGCCGGCTCACAGCGCTCTGCAAGGGCCGGGCGGTCGATGGTGGCTCCCGACAGGAACAGGGTCGTGAATCCTCCAAAGCTGTGACCCGCCACCGCAAAACCTGCGTCTGGATCGATGCAGCCCGCGATGGGACTCTCTGCATCTTCGGACTGCGCCACAGCCCAGTCAAAGGCATCTGAGATGTCGTGGGGGCGGCGCAGGGCCACCACATTTCGGTCCACCTCGTCCATGTCGAAGAGCGTGTTGCCCAGGTGGTCCGGCGCCACCACGATGTAGCCGTGGGCTGCGGCCAGCTCCGTGAAGAAGGTGGACTGCCAGCGTATGCCCCCATTCCCGTGGGAGAACATCAGGACTGGGCGGGGTTGATCACAAGCCGCGGCACCCTGACTGCGAGACACGCCGTCATAGATCGCGTCATAGCGAACCTGCGATCCCGCACCCGAGGTCTCCGAGGGGTACCAGACCTGAACCGTGAGCTCTTCCCCTCCACGGGCCGTGAAGCTGTCTTGCACGGTGACCGGGGTAAAGGAACCTTCCGAGTCTGGTGCGTCGAAGTGCGGGGCCTGATCGCCGGTGTCGTTGGGGGAGGCGCAGGCGAGGAGGAGGTGGATAAGCATGGGGTCAAGATAACCGTTCCGCGGGGGCTTCCGAAACACTCGCCCGCGTCATTTAAGACAGCTGAAAACCATGAATCGGAGCAAAACGCCGGAGTCGGCCAGAAACGTAAAGCGCTTGGCGGTCGGTCTTAACGCCCGAACACCCCATCAATCGCCTCACGAAGCTCCAGCTTCGAAAACGGCTTTTGAATAACGCTGGTACCACCAAGGTCCACCTTTCCCTGACCCGTGTACCCGGACATGAGCAGAGCTGGCAGCCCGGGCTTGACCTGGCGCAGCGCGCTGATCACTTCTGGCCCCGAACCTCCGGGCATCATGACGTCCGAGAGCACCAAGTCCACTTCCTCGGTGGCGATCTTCGCCACGGCCTGTTTCAGGTTCTGCACGCTGATCGCTCGGCAGCCCAAGCGTTTCACAATGAGCTCCACAGCGCGAAGCACCTCGGGCCGGTCCTCGACGATGAGCACGACCAGATCCAGTGGCGCCAACCTTGCGGCGGAAGACGTGGACTCGCCAGGCAAAGGAATCGGCTTCCGGTCAAGAAAGACCGTCACGCAAGTGCCCTTGCCCAGGGTACTGCGCAGGGAGAGCTGCCCTCCCAAGTCCTGCACCACGCCACGCACAGTGCTCAGCCCCAAGCCCGTGCCCTGGCCCAGGGGCTTGGTGGTGTAGTAGGGCTCAAAGGCACGCTCCAGTTCTTCGGGCGACATCCCGGCCCCAGTGTCCTCGACCTCCAAAACGATTTGCTGACCAGACACCCGTACGCGGATCCAGATCTCCCCATCTTTCGCGATGGAGTCCCGCGAGTTCAAAATGAGGTTGCTTAAAATCTGGTGCAAAGCGCCCGTGCCGATGATCGCCCCACACTCCGCAGCTGCGTCTACTCGGACTTGAATGTCGCTTCGGATGAGCCTCCGCATCATGGGCACCACCTCGTGGACCTCTTCCCCCACGTCTATGGCGCCGCCAAGCGATCCACGGTCCCGCCCAAAGGCCAACAAGCCCCGGGTGACCTCGGTGCCGCGCTCCACCACATCTCGAAGTGCCCCGCCATCCTTACGTACATTTGGATCCTCATGATCCTCTAAAATTGCGGCGTGCACAGCGACTACTGTGAGCAGGTTGTTGACGTCGTGAGCCACCCCACCCGACAAGCGACCCAATGCCTCCAAGCGACGTCCCACCTCTATCTCTTGGTAGATGCGCTGGTTTTCCCTACGCTGCTCCTCCAGCTCGGCCTCGGCCGCCTCCCGCTCAGCCAGGTGTTCACGCAGCTGTTTGTTCTGTCTGCGCAGGAACTCCAAGCCAGAGAGCATGCAGAAGATGGCCAGCAGCGGCCCACCAACCCGTGTGATTCGCAGCTCTGACCAAGTGGGTTGGCGACGAAAGCTTAGACGCTCTATCTCGCCCCATCCCGCAGCACCGCGGGCACGCACTTCAAAGGTATAGCTCCCAGGTTCAAGCTTGGGAAAGTCAACCCGCTGCAACGACGTCTCCGACGACCAAGTGTCATCCAAGCCCAGCATGCGGTACCGGTAGCGTACGCCCTTCGGGTCGCTGTAGAGCAAGCCCCGGTAAGAAACACTCAAAGAACCCTTGCCCAGCGCGCGGTCACCATCCTGCAGGATTTGGTCCCCGTAGCGTGCCTCCGAGATGCTCAGTCTGGGCATCAACGAGGCCCAGGACTCCGCGGGATCCACCATCCCAAGACCCTGTATCGTCGGTGCCCAGAAGCGTCCCTGTCCGTCCACAGCCCCATCGGGACCGTTGGCTTCGGCATGGCCAAACAGTTCGCAGTTCACGTCCAATCGCTTCCCAACAAAGAACGAGCTGACCTGAGCGATGGAAATACGCGCCAGTCCTGCGTTACTGTTCAACCACAGATGGTCACCTGTGCTCGGGTAGATGTGCGAGATCATCGAATCACAGAGCCCCTCCTCGCGTCCAAGCCTCACGGCTCTCTCGCCTTGGGCCAAGCGCACCAAGCCGTCGCCGTAGGTCCCAACCCAGATCTCTCCGTCGTGGTCGACGAGATCCCGAATGGCGGAACCGGTCCACGGGTAGGTGGACTGAATCGCGCCGTCCTCAAAGCGGTGCAGCCCCACCCCGCGCTCGGCCAACCACACGCCGCTCTCATCGCCTCGCACAGCCCACAGGTAATCCGGGCTCGTGCGGTGCAGCGCGATGGATGGAATCAACTGGTGGTCGACATCCACAAAATAGAGCATGTCTCCCCGCACCAGCCACGGTCCCTCCACCGCTGCAACGCCCAACTCCTGGCCTGGCAGAGAATCGGTCACCCGGCTGCCGGTCTCCTCGTGGAGCACCAGGTGCACCTGGTTGTCCGCTTGAATCAGCTCGTAGACCTGGTCCCGGACCCTGAACAGGACGTCGTGCGACTGGTCCTGGCCGAGTCCCTCTATCTGGGGCTCAAAGATCCCGTCCAGGTTCCTGATTTCCCTCTCGGAGAGGAACCAGATCTCGTCCCATGGCGTGGCCACGACCGCGTGGGTGCTTGTGCCAAAAGAAAGGTCCCGCGCCTGTTTCTTCTGGTAGCGGAATAGGCCCCCGCCATCGTTCCCTATCCACAGTCCGCCTTCCTTGTCCTGGAGGTAGGCCGGGTTCCCAACGATCTCGTCGACTAAGGACTCACTGGGCCGCAACAGCACCTCTGCCAGTGGCTCCAGCTCAGAACCCAACAGGCACCAAGAATCCCCATCCCAATCCGTGCAGGCCTGGTCCCGCCGGGCAAACAAGATCTCCGAGCCCAGCTTCCGAAGCTCGCCTTCTCGATACAGGAAGATGCCGTGGCTGCTCACCGCAACCCAGCCTTGCTCCAGGAAGGCCCAGCGACTCCAGGCCCAGTCTGCATCGGGCGTCGGCAACACGCCACAGTCCGAGCTGAGGCACTGGGGAGCAACGCCCTCACCGGAAACAAAGACACCCTGGTCGCTCGAGTTTAGTTCCAAAGGGCGCACAACGCCCGGGACCTGGGTGAAGGCATCCCCTTCTACGTGAAAGACCTGCTTCCCCACCAAAACGAAGAGCTGACCCTGAGGATCTACGACCATCGACCAGACGGTCCCATCGGGCCCGACCTGCTCGGCATAGCCATCCTGTAGCCGGAACACGCCATCGTGCTCGCTACCCAACCACATGGTGCCGTCTGGTGTCTGAGCCAGGGACACGAAACGGTCCGCGTGCAGACCCGGAGTCTTGACCCGCTCGAACTGCAATCCATCAAAGGTTGCCACACCGCCAAAAGTGGCCACCCAGATTAGCCCTTCTTGGTCCTCCAATAGAGCCAGGACCGAGTTTTGCGGCAGCCCGTCTCGCATGGTCCAACGGTCCACCAGAAAGGTGTCGCCTACCTCGGCCAAGCCCGCAGCCTGTGCCCCAGAAGGTCCAAGGGCTCCGAGTCCAGAGACACACAATCCCAGGCCTCCCCACACCCATGCGTAGCGACTATCCAAAGCAGATTTCCTTCCCGCAAAGTCTACACCAACAGGGATTCGTCTGAACAAAAGCAAGGGTCTGCTCGAGGCTGTCTAGGCTGGCCAGAACCTCAAACCATTTCGCTCACCTGACAAGTCCCTGAGCTCGGTCACGAGCCAGACTCGGAAAACACAACCAGCTCTATGTGTACTCGAGCGGTGCTTCGTCCCGGATTCTCCACAATCAAGCTACCCCGGTCTCCAATGTCGCACTCCAGGCCTCTGATCGAGAGCCCTGTTTGACGCTCCCCGCACAAGGAGCCCTCCATGGTTGCCTGAATCGGCGTGGTTGAGCTCAGATGGACCAACTGAAGACCTGGTTTGAGAGGCAAAATCTGACGTCCACCCGGGGGGACCTTCAAGCGGATGTTGCCGTCCACCAAACGCCCCACTTCCAAGACCAAGTCTACGCTCTTTCCACCGGCGGTGTAGCTCAAAACGCTCCGCCCTAAACCCCTGATGTGCAAGCTGCCATCGGGGGCAAGCTGCACCACCTTGTCATCGGAGACCACTGGAGCCCTGAGAAGACCTGGCATGGGGATACCAGCGGCATCCAAGACCTGCACATTGGGCGGGGGCAGACTCTGGGAAACCCAGCCACCAGCTCCATCCCGCTCCAGGACAACCCGCAGCGTCGATGGCTCCACTGTGAGGGAGTCCACGATCTGGCACTTCACCAGTAAGATCTGCTCAACTGGGCCCACTTGGAGGGTCAGCTCGGACTCACCGGTCTCCAGGCACATGAAACTTTCGCCTGAGACCTTGACCACCCCCGGCCGACTGTTGCGAGCGATAACGAGCGGAAAGCCGGATAGGCGCTCATCATCGGCATCGTAAACCTGAACGCTAGGGGTGATCAGATTACGGTCGTAGAGGCTCATCTGCTCGACGTAGTCCAGCCGCGCAGGCACCGGGCCACAGGCCAGCAAGGTCAAGACCAGCATCATCTGCTTCCCTCCAGTTTCTCTTGGGACTCCACCGAGAAGGGAGTCTCTGGCCGAGCACGGAGGCGGGCATAGCCGATGGGCTCCCCGCTCAGACAGCAGTAGCCGTACTCGCCATCCGCCATCCGCTCCAGTGCCGCCCCGACCTGCTCCAAGCGCTGCTCCATGCGCACCTGTTCAGCCTTGGCCATGGCCTGCTGCTGCATCGCGTCCACCCTTGACAGGCGCCCGATGGGCAAGTCCAAATCCACGATCTCGCCGCGCTCAAAGGCAGCTATACTTTGGCGTAGCTCAGCATCGAGACCCCGAAGGGCCTGATGGAGCTCTGTCTCTTGAATCTTGCTCAGCTCTCTCACCGGAAGGCTCCCGATCCGGGACCGACTCTGGCGGATGTCCAGCCAGCAATCACTCGTCGGGAGTGTAGGCGCCCAACTGCAAGTTTTGGGTGACGTCGGAACTACCCGTCGGCAGCTTGCCTGAACTTCCATCTGCACTTGCGACCGGCTCCTTGGGGCCGTTGAGCACCTCGTCGCCATCCGCGTCCACAAAGGCCCAAAGATAGACAATGGTGCCGGCGGGAACGGTCAGGTTGTAGGACAGGACAGACTCGCCGTTAACCTCGTCCCAAGTATAGCTTTGCACGCCGTAGGCCAGCTCGTTGAGCTCGTCCATGGTCAGGTCTCCGTCGGGACGGTACTTCAGCGCAGCTACATGCACAGTGCTGTTCTCGGGGTAGTCGCCAAAAACACCGTCGAGCACGCTGAGTTTCCCCTGGATGCTCACGAAAGGAAAGGCACCGAATGGAGAGCCGCCAAGCGGAATCTGTATATCCATGCCGGTCTGATCACTGATGATGACCGGATTGCCGTCCACGTCCGTAGACTCGATGTAGGCACCCCAGGGGTCGGCTGGGGTGATCAAGTCGTCTCCATCGCTGTCCCAAGCGCCCACCAGGTCATACTCAAGACCGATGCAAGTGCTGACAGAGTAAGGAGCCGTCGCCCCCGAACCGCTCGATGTTGGGTCGAGCCACTGCACATTCCAGGGGCCTGTCCCATCTGTTCCCATCAGCATCACAGCGACTTGGCCGCCAGCATAACTGCGGGTGATCATCGCATCGCCCGACACGGTGCCGAACACACATCCGCCTCCTCCACCCGCACCATCGCCTGCGCCTCCGCTGCCAACGCCGCCGCCACCGCCACCGTCAGACCCATCGACGTCGTAGTAGGCGTCGATGATGATGTCCAAGCCAGAAAGGACCTCGGAGGCCGAGATCGTCACCGTGCTGGGGTGCTTGCCGATGGGGTCATTGCTGCCCAGAACGCCATCTACGTGCTGGTCAAGCTGAGCGTAGAGGGTCACGCTCCCCGACTCTTCCATGGCCACATCTACAGAGAAGGTGTCACCACCGAGTGTCGGCGTCTTGATGGTGTCGGAGCCAATACTGCCATCTTCCGCCGAGGATGCAGTCACCCATATTTTTCCGAAAGGAAAGTACGAAAGTGTGGTCTCGTCAATCTCTACCCGCTCGCCGTCGGCGTCGATGTCGTACAACTCAACCCTGACCAGCCCGGTCAAGACCGCATCGTAGGGACCCTTGTCTTCGGCTTCCGGATCCATGCCCACCCCGATGGGGCTGGTATCCGTCGAGAGAGCGGTGTCACTCAACCCGTTTCTTGCGCAACCGCTCAGGCCTAAGGCGAGGAAGATAAGCATCTCTGACTCCGATTCAGGCCGCGACAATACAGTGTTTGGAACCGTCCGGACATAAAAATCTTCGGAACTTCAACAGAAAGCAACAATTGACTTGACAGGTCAATAGCTGGGGTGTGAGACTACCTTCACTGTTGAAGTTGGACTTATGGTTGCCGTAGCCCCCCTGGTCGATGCGCAAGAACGCAACGCGCCCCTTCGCCCATTTATGAAATGGGTCGGAGGGAAAAGACGTGTTGTTCCTCACCTTCTTGGTCACGTGGCTCGTCCACTGGGCCGCTACTTCGAGCCCTTCGTCGGCGGAGGCGCTTTCTTTTGGGCCCTCGCCGACGAGCCCGCTCAAAGACAACGGGAGGACAACTGGGCGGTGCTCACTGACGTGAATCATCGACTCGTCAGGACCTACAAGGGAATCCGAGACGACGTGGAGGGGGTGGCCGAGCGCCTAGCCGTCCTTCGGGATGGTCACTGCAAAGAGCAGTACTACGAAGTTCGCGCTACCGACGTAGATGCCCATCGCTTGGATGCAGACGTGGCAGCCTGGATGATCTACTTGAACCGCACTGGCTTTAATGGCCTGTATCGGGTCAATAAGAAAGGTGGATTCAACGTGCCTTTCGGTAGCTACACCAAACCGCTGATTCTGGATGGTCCCACCCTGAGAGCCTGCTCCAAGGCGCTGGCCACCGTGGAGATTGCCCATGGCCACTACCAGGACGTCTTTTTCAAGGCTGAAGCTGGAGACACGGTCTACTTCGATCCGCCCTATGTGCCGATCAGCAGCACGGCGAGCTTCACCAGCTACACCCGCGACGGTTTCGGCCCAGAGGATCAAATTGCGCTTCGGGATCTTGCTTGGGAGCTCAAGCGACGCGGTGTGACCGTCATCCTTAGCAATCATGACGTGCCCCAGGTCAGAGAGCTCTACGCCGACTTTGAGATCAAGCAGATCCTTGTCGGCCGAGCGATCAACTCCAAGGCGAGCAAGCGCGGCCGGGTGGCCGAGGTCATCATCACCTGATCCCCTGCGCCAGGGCTGCCTGGAGCTGTACCTCTTCATCGCCACCGCGCCACGCCGCGCGTTTGGCTCGGCGCAGAGCGGCTCCCAGCAGAGGGCCGGGCCCTACACCCAGCGCCATGAGCTGGGCGGCGGTGACCGTGCTGACCCGCTTGGCGCCCGTGTGGCACCACCAGTCCGCCGCCGTCTCATCGACAACAGGCAGCAGTTCCATGGGTAGATGCTCCAGCGCTGAGCCCCAATCCCCAGGCTCATGCCCCACCGCTAAGCCATCCACCGCCGGGTGTTTCCACAAGGCGAGGTGCTGCTTGTCACTGCGAACCAGGGCATCAAAACGCTCACGCTCCGCGCCGAGGTGCTGCGCCAAGCCCACCCACCCCAGAGTTTGGCTCGACGTGCTCAGTCCAAGGTGGCGGGCCCGAGCAAAGATGCCCTGAATGCGCGTGGCGACCCCCGAGAATACCGGGTCAAATGCCGCCATAGCCCCCCACTGCCCCAACAACTCCAGCGCTCGAACCGCGTTCTCCTCCCCAAAGACGCGGCCCAACTCTTTGCCCAGGCGCTCCAAGCCCAGACTGCGGTACTCCGGAAGAGCCTGCTCCAAGCTGAGCCGACTGCTGGGGTGCAGGCGCAAGTCCAGGCGGGCTGCATAGCGAGCACCTCGCAGAGCGCGCGTGGGGTCGTCTGAGAAGGAGCGGGAGTGAAGCACCCGCAGCACGCCGCTCTTTAGGTCCGAGTAGCCTTGCTCGGGGTCCACCATTTGCCCAGCTGCCCCTGGGTGCACGGCCAGTGCCATGGCGTTCACCGAAAAGTCTCGCCGAGCCAGATCTGCACGCAGCCCGGCCATGGCAACCACCGGCAGGCTGCCAGGCTGGGGATACTGCTCCGAGCGGGTGCTGCTCAGGTCGATGACCAACCCATCCACAGTCCAGGTTGCGGTGCGAAAGGCGCGGTGCTGAGTCAGCTTGCCGCCCAAGTTCTGAATTAAGTCCGGTGCCCAGGACAGAACATCGCTGTCAAAGCACAGGTCCACGTCGTGCACCGGATGTCCGAGCAGCAGGTCTCGAACCCCTCCGCCCACCAGCCAAGCGCCCCCTCCCCTGGCCTGAGCACGCCGCCCCAACTCACGCACGTGGGCAGCGGCAGCACCAAGCGCCAAGTCGGCCTTTTGCATCAACGCCGCAGGCTGGGGCAGGCGGGAATCCATGGCGATAGTCTCCGGGATACAGTCCACTCTATACGAGCCGCTGCCGTCTGCCCCTCGCTACCCCATATCGGAGCGCCCAGGCCACAGACCAGGGCCCCTTCGTTGCTCCGGGATTCGGCCCGAAAACTGGGTATTGAGCATGCTCGAAGCCCTAAAAGTGAAAGCAATGAAAGACTTCCAGTGCTCTTAAAAGCTAAGGTACTCTCCTTATGAGCCTCTCCTGCTTGGTCGTCGAAGACGACCCCACCAATCTCAAGTGGATTCAGCACCTCCTGATGCTGCGTGAATTCGACGTAGAAGCCGTCATGAGTGCAGAGGATGCCCTTCAACTTCTGGCAGAACGAGACTTTGATCTGCTGATCGTCGACTGGATTCTGCCCGAGATGGACGGTCTGACGCTCACCCGGCTCGTCCGAGAGACCGACTCAGACATCATCATCTTGGTGGTCACGGGACGCACCGAAGACGGGGCGCTGGAACAGGTCATCGCCAGCGGAGCCAGCGACTACCTGGCCAAGCCATTCACTGCGCCCGCCCTGTACGCGCGGATGGCGGTCTCCGAGGCCAGGATGATGGAACGCCGCAGCCGCCAAAAAGCTGAGCAGCAGGTGGACACCATTGTGGAAGGCATGCCGGACGCAGTGGTCTTCTGGGACACGGAAGGTAAAATTCGCAGGGTCAACGACAGCTTTATGCGCATGACTGGTCTGCAAAAAAAGGACTGCATCGGTAAGAGCAAGGGCGTGATCTACTTGAACCCAAAGGAGTGGAAGGAGGACCGCAGCCGCTTCAAGGATCAGGACTCAGGACTGTACGAGCGCACCTACCGGCGCACCGACGGGAACAGTTTTTTAGCCGAGAGCAGCACTGGACCCGTCACCTCCCCCCGCGGGCATTTGGGCTGGGTGACCATCTTCCGAGACATCTCCAGGCGAGTAGAAATGTCGGAGCGCCTGCGCATGACCGACCGCCTGGCGCAGATCGGACTGCTCAGCTCGGGCGTGGCGCACGAGATCAACAACCCGTTGACTTTCGTCCTGATCAACCTAAACGTGCTCAGCCAGGAGCTCGCCGATCTGGATCCAGCCCAGAAAGACCCGGTGCTTCAGGACCTGCTCACGGTCGTGGCCGACGCCGAAGAAGGCTGTCTGCGCGTCAGCGAGATCATCAAAGCCCTGCGTACCTTCGCTCGTGGCGATGATCACCGACCCGAGAAAGTCATCATCTCCGAGTTGGTGTCCAATGCCTTGGTTGTACTCAATGCCTCTCTCAGGCGCAGGGCGCAGGTCGTGACCCACTTTGAGCCCTCACCGACTGTGTTGGCACCTCCGGGAGACTTGGCCCAGGTCATCATCAACCTGATCAAAAATGCTGAGGAAACCATTCCTCGAGACTCAAAGGGCACCATCAACGTCCACGTTGGCACCCTAAATGGCCAAGCCTTGCTCGAAGTGCGAGATCAGGGACCCGGCATCCCAAACAACGTCAAGGTCCGCATGTTCGATGCCTTCTACTCAACAAAGGGCGGACGTAGCACAGGCCTGGGTTTGGCCACGTCCCAGAGCATCGTGACGCGCTTGGGAGGGGTCATCACTTGCGAAAGCCACATGGGCTTAGGCAGTACCTTTAGGGTGCTTTTACCACCTGGTTGATGGTTCTCAAAAGCGCCTTGTTCGCAGCACTGCGTCCCCCCGCGAGCCACTCGACTCGTTCAGGCAGGCCTTCCTGACCATTGATACGAACCCACGGCGCGCCTTGGGCCGCTTCGAGCATGCGATGAGCGTGCCGAAGCTCTCCAGGCTGGGCGTGATCTCTCTGCGCCTGCAAGCGCCAATAGCCGCATGGAAGCTTGGCCACTTGTCGTACCCCTTCCCGGGGCTGCCAATAGCTCTCATCGTCCATCGCATGCCCCAATGCAGGGATCAGACGGGTTCCACCGGCGGTGATGATCTCTCGGTCTGAGGGGCCCTCCCAGTCCACCAATGCCAAGACTGGCCCATCAAAGGACACCAGCGCACCCGCCGCCATTGAGAGCCCCAGAGAGATGCTCACCACCACCGTACGCAGAGGGTCTACCTCCGGACGGGCTTGCAGGGTCTTTAGGACCACCCGCACCTGGTCCTGATGCTCGGGGCCTCCGTAGTCTTCTTCTCCCCATGACTTTCCACGCCCGGCCGGATCAAAGGTAGCGCAAACCACACCGAGACCTGCGACCTCGCTGGCGTTCACCGCTTGGCCAAAGCCTTCGAAGACCTGACTGTGATCATCCGTACCTGGAGTGAGCAGCACCAGGGGCCAAGGCCCCTTCCCCTCAGGAATCCAGAGGTGCACGTACGTGGAGGTCCCGGCGCTGCTGAGCACAGTGAGCTCTTGGGAATGAACACGGGCCCCCAAGGCCCGCCGCAATCGGCGCGGCAAACTCTGCAAGCGGGTGACCCACACATCGCGCAGCCCAGCCTGGTTGGGAGGGGGCTCACTGGAACTGGTTTTCATGGGGAACTCCGTGGACCGAGGCGCTCAAATCTATCCCGCTCTACTGTAGACCGTAGCGGACTTGCAGCTCTTCAATGCGCGCCAAGTTCGGCCCAACTGTGGCCAAGTGAAGGCTACGCGGCGCGGCCAGCTCGACAACCGGTCTGTCGTCGGTGTTCAGGACACCGCCTCTTCCCAAGGCCAAAACGCCTTTTGGTCCCAATGTAGGTGCGATGGGCAAGGTATCCAAAATGGGAGACCCCGTGCTGCCCATCAGCAGAACGTCCCCTCCCTGCAGGGGCTCGAAGAGCCAGGTCTGGGGAAAGACCGAGGTAAAGCTGGCGACAATGCTCTGGAACTCCGTGGGCGCCAAGCCATAGAGCTGGATCCACTGGCAGAACACCCCGTTCGGGGCCAGACGGCGCTCCCCCAGCACCCAGTACTCCACCGTGAAGAGGTTGGAGACCCCTGTGATCCAAGGGTTGGAGGGCTCGGAGATGATCACGTCAAAGTCAGGGCCCTGCCCGGCTAAAACCGCCCGAGCGTCCTGAATCAAGAGTTGAGTTCGCGCATCCGCCAGGGGCTGGCCATTGACATGATCAAAGGCATGGCTCGCCTGAACCACCCTTGGCTCCAGCTCCACCACGGTCAGGTGCAGCAAACTGGGAAACTCCAGCACGGCACCTGCGGTCACTCCGCTCGCCAAGCCCACCACCATGGCCCTCTCCGGCGTAGGCGCCATGGCCATGGGGATCTGTCCTGAGAGTAGCTGGGTGGGCATGTCGTCCCCAGTAGAGGCGTCAACCTTGCCATTTAGGGACAGCCAGACGTTGCCAGTTCGGGTGCTGCGCCCCAAGGCAACGGACCCCGTGAGGCCCTCCTCATAGGACATCAAGGTCCAGCCCTCTTCGGCGAACTTACGTACCCCAGCCGCGCTGCGGTCTCCCAAGTCTGAGACCCGGTTGTAGACCCCAACCGCATAGAGCTTTCCATCCCAAGCCGGCAGCAGAAAAGCGAGCAACACCACGGCTAAAACCCAAGGAGCACCCTGCCTACCCCCCAGAATCAGCGCCCCGAGGGCCAGCAGAGCGGCACAGAGAGTGACCACCCCCTGAATCCCCAGCGCAGGCAGCAAGACCAGCCCGGTCAGAGCCGAGCCCACCACGCCAGCCAGAGTGTTGGCCGCCAAAACGGCTGCGGTGGCCTGCCCCCCTTCCCCACCCGCTTGGCGCAGCGCTGCTCCAAAAGCCAGCCCAGAGGCGACGGGGGCCCCCGCCATGGTCAGTAGCGCCAAGGTGAGCTCGGCGGCCCACATCCCACTGGCACCAAAGACCTCGTAGAGCTGAGCCAGAAGCAGAGGTGCCTGAGCAAAGACAAAGGCGCCGACCAGCGCCATGACCCCCATGCTGCCCACAGCCGCCGGCAACACCCACGCCTGCGTCCAGCGGCGGGCCAAGGCTGCGCCCAAGGCTATCCCTCCGAGAAAAGCGGCCAAAACCCATGCAAAGGCGTAGATCGAAGGCCCCAGCAAAACCCCACCCAGACGCGTCCAGGCCACTTCCAAGGCCATGCCGCAAAGTCCCGTCAGGCCCGCCGCAAAGATCGCTCGCCCACTCAGAGCCGTGTGCTGCCCAGCGGCGTTGTCCGTCGCCTGCAAGGGGAGCGACCATGCCAACACCGCGATGAGCACTCCACACCCGGCCGCCAAGCGCTCCGAAGAACTGACCCCAAAGACAGGAAGGAGAAGGTGGGGAACCGCCAGTACACCCAACATGGCCCCCAGGGTGTTGGCACCGTACAACCCCGCCAGGGTGCCGCGGTCCTGAACGCCCCGAGCGAGAACGGGCAAGGTCGCCCCAAGGGCCAAGGCTGGCGGCAAGGTCAGGCCCAGCACCAACAGGGATTGAGTGCCCAAGCCGGGGTGACTGCGCACCAGGGGAGTGAGTGCCGCCAGCGCCGATGGCAATCCAAGTGCCCAGAGCGCCGCACCCGCTTCGAGCTGGGCATAGCGCCGAGCGGGTGGCCCGCGCAGACGCTGGCCGAGCAAGCCGCCCAAGCCAAGCCCACCAAACAGGGTGGCCACGGTCAAGGTGACCGCCACCGCGCTACCACCGAACAGCAATGCGAAGCGGCGCATCCAAAGCACTTCATAGGTCAGCGCTGTTGCACCCGACAGCCCGAGCAGCAGATGTAGGCGGGTCAAGGGCCCAGCTCAGGAAAAGCTTCCGAAAAGGGCGGTAGAAAGCGAGTCACCACAAGCAGAACCCCGCACAAAGCGAACAAAAACAGGGAGGCCCAGCGCCTGCGTGGCAAGGCAAGGGCCAGGACCGCCAAGGGCCAGCAGGCCAGCCAACGGACGGGCATGTACCAGACCCCCTGATCCGGAAGCAGGTGATGGAAGACCAGCTCTCGCCAGGTCGCCGGTGCGCAAACATACACCGGCAAGGCAGCTCCCAACAGGCCCAAGACAGGACGCCACTTGCCCAAGCCCAGGGCCAAGGCTCCTAAGGAGAGCCAGACCCCCATGATCGGGTCGAAGAGCCCCGCGGCCAGCGCCAACAGGCCAAAAGCCATCGCACTGCCCTGGCCGGTGCGCTCCTGTCTGGGCCATGCGCTAAGTACAGCTGCCATGCCGAGTAACCAGCAGAGGGTCAAGGGGGTGGCCAATCCTGCAGCCTGCGGTCTCCCCCAGCCGGCAAGTGCCCACGCTCCGGCCCCTGCAAAGCACCCCACAAACGAGGCCCCTAGTCCGTGCAAGGCCGCCTTCCAGCCTCGACAAGCAAAGAGGCTGATTCCAAGTCCTGCGCCCCAGAGCAGCCACACCATACTTCCGGGCAGCACGCCCCCCAGAACTGGAAGAATCAGGCCCGCGCTGGGTACCTGGATGGGCAACGGCCGGGCATGAGCCATGCTCAACAGGGTGTGATGGAGCGCGTCTACTGCGGGCCCTTCAACCTGACTCAAGTCATCCAGGGGACTGTGATAACGCCAGTAAATCCCACTGCGACCACGTCCAAGAAGGTGCATCGAGAGCACCCCCCGCTGGGCGAAAGGGGCGTGATCGGAGCGCTCTATTCCCAGCTGACGGGACACGACCCTGTACGCAACAGGGGCATGAACCTCCTTGTGCTGGGAGAGCCACGAGAGGGCCTCGTCTCCCCAGAGGGGCCCCAAACCGGTGGCACTGAGCTGACCCTGGCCCACCAAGTCCAACGCCACGACCAATCCAGGGGTGGGTGGCATGTGGTTGGCCACCCAATCGACGCTTCCAACCAAGCCGAGCTCTTCCGCCCTGGGAAAAGCCACACACACCTGACTGGGAGGCGGAACGGCCGCCAAATCCTCAGACAAGACCACCAACGCCGCCACGGCTACGGCGTTGTCGATCGCGCCCGGCACCTGGGGGCCAACCGCGTCGGTGTGGGCCAAAAACCAGAGCGCATTGGCGCGCGGCGTTCCGTCGGTGCAAGCGTAGAGCACACCCGGGTCACCCACCTGCTCAGGCTCGTAGCCATTGGCGCGGAGATGCTCGGCGACCCACTCCAGGGTCTTCAGCTCACCGGGTTGACCGTGCGCGCGCGGACCGTGGGAAAGCACCGCCTGGGTGTAGTCCAGAATCCGTTCAGGCGAGGCCAAAGCCAAGCCCAGCATGCACAGCCAAAGCATGTTCAGGGCCTAACCCTGGGACCTAATTGATGTTGGAGACCACGGTACTTGCGGTGTTCATCCAGAGATTGGACAGCGCACTGCTGTAGGCGTTGATCGACACGATGATTCCAACGCTCACCACACCTGCGATAAGTGCGTACTCGATGGAGGTCGCACCCTGACGGGCAAGACGACAGGTGCGACTAAACCGGTTCAACATCTTGGCTCCTGGGTCTTTCCAACAAATTGTGACATATCGCGACACACACTTCAAGGGACTTACGCCCTTAAGACTTACAGACGACCTATCGGATCAATCGCGCTCCACCTGTGGGGTTAGACCCTCCTCCGAGGAAATTTTATGGACGCCCAGAGTGACACGCTCTACTCCGTCTCAGACCAGCCCGTCATGGTGCAACAGGCCGCTGCGGAAACGCGGGACACCTGCGCGGCCGACGCGCAGACAAGCAACAGCGAGTAGGTCTCTCACAGCCCCCGCATCTCCTAAGTAGACCTAAACTATTTCAGCTTGGAACACCTATAATGAGCAGCCTGTCCTTGCATGAGAGCGATTTCGAGGCCTTGGGCGGTACGGAAGGCGTGAAGCGCTTGATCGACCGGTTCGTCGATCGGGTGGCCTCCGACTTTATTATCGGATTCTTCTTCGAAGGGGTCGATCTGAATCGCGTCAAAAAGATGGAAGCGAGCCTGGCCTGCGTTCACTTAGGTGGAACTGGGGACTATGCAGGGCGACCCATAGGAAAAGCCCACTCCCCCTACCCCATCAACGCGGGGCACTTCCGTAGGCGCCTTGCAATCTTGCGCACGGTGCTGACTGAGCAAGGGGTCGACCCTGGGATCATCACTCGGTGGATCGCCCACGACCAGTCCTTGGAAGGCCGGGTCACCAATGGTGAGGAGTGCGCGCCGTGAGTCCCGCAAAACAGCTTGAACTGGTCGACGAAGACACGCTCCTACTCCAGGGCAGCTCCAGCGACTGGCCAGAAGACGAGGCTCTCTTGACTCCGCCACTTCCCGCAGACCTGCCAGAAGAGCGCCCCGGTGAACCTGGATCCGACTTCTGCCTCGTCGAAGAGGACAGCGAGGACACCGATTCCGACTGGGCTGAGACCAGTGCTGATATCGAGGCAAGCGAGTTCGAAGACGACAACCTACTGGAGCACCAGGAGTGATTCTTCTACGCTTCTTCAAGCGCTACGTTGTGCCCCTGTGGCACTGGTACCTTGCCGGCCTAGCCTTTTTGTTCATGACGAACTGGCTGGCTGTCGAGATCCCACTGCGCATGGCCGTGGGCGTGGACGCGCTGGGTACGGACCCGGAAGCGGTCCGCACAGCGGCTTTTACTATCGGCCTGATGGGACTCGCGGTCATCGCCGTGCGCTCCCTGTCCCGGGTGCTCTTTTTCACCCCCGGGCGCCTGGTGGAGTTCCGTCTCAAGAACGACATCTTCGACATGTTGACCAAGTTACAACCTTCGTTTTATTCCAAAATGAAGGCCGGAGACATCGTCTCTCGGGTCAGCAATGACATGACCTTTGTGCGAGCCCTGGTGGGCTTTGGTGGCCTGCAGGTCTTTAACGTGACCTTGGCGCTGGCACTCACTGGCCGAATGATGATGCAGCTCAATCCCAAGCTCACCCTGATGACCTTGCTGCCCATTGTGGTCGGCTTGGCGTTTATGCAGGCAGGCGTGTTTGCGATGCACCGCCTGACCCGGCTCTCCCAGACCCAGCTCTCCTCTCTCAGCGACCGCATTCTCGCTCTACTCCAAGGGGTCCAAACCGTCCAAGACTTCTGTGCCGAGGCCGCCTTCCAGCAGCGCTTTGAGAAGGAGAATCTGGAGTTTATGGAGACCAACATCCGCTTGGCGTGGGTCCGGTCCACCATCCTGCCCATGCTGGGCTTGGCCGGCAGCACCTGCATTTACGTGCTCCTGGTGGTCGGCGGCCCCATGGTCCAACGCGGGGAACTCACCGTGGGTGAGCTGGTCGCCTTCGTGACCTTTGTCGCCCAGCTACTCTGGCCCTTGATGAGCTTAGGCTGGCTCGTGAGCGTCTTTCAACGCGGCTACACAAGCTTGGGACGCATCGACCAAGTGCTCTATGCGGAACCAGAAAAACCAGAGGGTTCCAACCCCTCAGACTTGCCGAGAGTTCCCCCAGCTCTTCACCTCAAAAACCTGAGCTTTACCTATCCAGGACTGGAAACCCCAGCTCTTCATGGCATTACCGCCACCTTGCCTGCAGGTAAGACAATCGGGGTCTACGGCCGAACGGGGTCCGGCAAGAGCACCTTGCTGCGGGTCCTGACCCGGACTTGGAACCCCCCAGCGGGCACCGTATTTATTGGCGAAACAGACATTCTCGACTTGGACCTCGATGATTGGCGCGGGAATACCGCGGTAGCCCCACAGGTGCCCTTTCTATTTTCGGACACAATCGCAGCCAACGTGGCCATGGGCCCCATCGACCCGGAACGTGTGAATGTCGCCACATTCCAGGCCGCCCTGTCCGAGGACCTTAAAGCCCTGCCCGAGGGCCTAAACACCGTGGTCGGCGAGCGGGGAATCATGCTGAGCGGTGGCCAGCGTCAGCGCACGGCACTCGCCCGCGCGCTGTACCGCCCGGCCAACCTCATCGTGCTCGATGATGTGCTCAGCGCGGTGGACCAAGAAACCGAGCAACGCCTGATCGACACCTTCGCAAGCATCGGCCAGGACGGCCAGCAGCCCACAATGCTCTTGGTCTCACACCGCATGTCCGCATTGGCCCGGACTGACCACGTGCTGGTCTTGGACCAAGGCAAGCTCGTGGACCAAGGCAGCCACAGCGCGCTGATCAACCGGCCCGGGCCCTACCGAGATGCATGGTCCAGCCAGCACGAGGACCCGCTTCCTGAACTTCCAACGGACGCTGCTCTACCCGCCGCGGAGGTGGTGCAATGAACCCAGCGCCCAATCCCACAAAAGACCTGGACTTCCAGGCCATCGTCTCGCGTATGTGGCCCTTTGCGGCACCCTCCAGCGGTCTCTTCCTGGCCGCCCTGATCCTAACCCCCGTGGCCACCGCCGTTAGCTTGGTCCAGCCTTGGCTGATGAAGGCCGCCATCGAGGAACACATCGAAGGCATCGGCGGCGGCACGGCCAGCCAGATGGGCTTGGACACCCTGGGAAAGGTGGCGGGCGCCTACCTGGCCGCCGTGATGTTTGGCTACTTGGTGCGCTCCACCTACTCCATCATCATTTCAATCGCTGGTCAGAGAACCGTGCTTCGGCTCCGAAGCCATGTCGTAGAACACCTGCTCTCCCGCTCCCCCTCCTTCTTCGACAAGCGCCCTGCTGGGGCACTGCTGACTCGAGCGACCTCGGACATAGAGGCCTTGGGCGAGAGCCTGTCCTCGGGCGTGGTGACCATCCTGCTGGATGTGCTGACCATCATCGGTGTGCTGGTGGCGATGTTCATGCTGGAGTGGAAGATGACCCTTCTTCTCCTGACCGTCGCCCCTCCCCTGGCGCTGATTATCGAGCTTTGCAGACGACGCCTGCGCCAGACCTACAACACCATCCGCACGTCACTCTCGACGGTCAACGCCTACCTGAACGAGCAGGTCAACGGCATGAAGATCGTGCAGCTCTTCAATCACCAACAGGACAGCCACGACGGATTCATTGAGCGAAACACGGTCTACAAAGAGGCCACCATCCGCTCCAACGTCTACGACGCACTCATGTACGCGGCAGTGGACGGCATCGGCAGCATCTGCATCGCGCTGTTGCTCTGGTACGCCACAGACCGGGCCGAGGTCGGCATCACGGCAGGCCTGATGGTGGCGTTTATTGACTACCTGAACCGCCTCTTCCGCCCCCTCCGGGAGTTCAGCGGCAAGATCGCCATTATCCAACGTGCTGGCGCTGCCCTGCAGAAGGTCACCGGACTCTTAGACACCGACGAGTCCATCACCTCGGGTTCCAAGACCTTGACCCAAGTCAAGGGCCGGGTTGAATTTGAGAACGTTCGCTTTGGCTACCGTCCTGAGCCCGAGTACGAGGTGCTCAAGGGGGTCTCACTGACCGTCTCCCCCGGAGAGGTGGTTGCGATCGTCGGCAGCACAGGCTGCGGCAAGACAACCCTGACACGCCTGCTCTCCCGCTCCTACGAGGGCTACACCGGGCGCATTACCCTGGATGGAGAGGAGATCCGAGATCTGACCTTGGACACCGTGCGCCAAGCCGTCGCTCGAGTGCGTCAGGACACCCAACTCTTTCCAGACACGGTCAAGTTCAACGTGGACCTGGGAAATCCCAAGTTAGATATGGCCCACCTCGAATCGGCAGCAGAGCTGGTGAATGCGGACCGCGTCATCGCCTCCCTACCCAGCGGTTGGCAACACGAACTCACCGAGCGCGGCGGCAATGTCAGTGTGGGCCAAGGCCAGCTGTTGAGCTTTGCCCGCACCATGGCCTACAACGCCCCTGTGGTGATTCTGGACGAGGCTACCGCGTCGGTGGACCCAGTGACCGAAGCCCTGATTCAGACGGCCATAGAGCGCATCCTGGAGCGCAAGACCGTGCTGGTCATCGCCCACCGCTTGAGCACCATCACAGCAGCAGACCGCATCGTGGTCATGGACGCGGGCCAGGTGGTCGAGTCAGGCACCCACGCAGAGCTCCTAGCTGCTGGCGCGCATTACGCTGGGCTTTACCAAGCCGGCTTTGACGAAACGACTGACCAGCTCGCAAGGGACACCCAAGGCGCTTCCGCCGACGCTTAGTCTGCCGGCTACTCAGCGGATTTAGCTGAATGCTCAGCTCTTCGTTCCGCTCTTCGTGCCCATCTGGGAGAGATGCTGCCTCGGCCAGACTCCGGCACCCCACGTAAATGCCGTCGTGTCTGCGGCGGCCAATCCCAGAATGCTCGCAACGACTCCTTGCAAGCTCTGCTACACGGCGTATTAGCCGCCTGTCTCCGGAGCGCACCATGACCGCCAAGCTTTCAGTCAACGTCAATAAATATGCCCTGCTGCGAAACTCCCGGGGACACAACGCTCCAGATCTCTGCGCCTGCGTGGACACGGTCTTGGCCGCCGGGGCGCACGGCATAACGGTGCACCCCCGCTTGGATCAGAGACACATTCAGTTCACAGATGTTCCCGCTATCTCGCAGCATTTGCGCGAGAACCATCCGGAAATCGAATACAACATCGAGTGTGAGAACGACCCCCGGTTGATCGAGATGGTCTTGGGCCTGCGCCCGGCCCAGTGCACTTTGGTTCCGGTGACCCCCGGCGAGGTGACCTCGGACCATGGATGGGATCTCCCGGCCCAGAGTGCCGAGCTGCGAGAGAGCGTGCGGCGCTTGCAAGCCGCTCGGATCCGCGTCTCCATCTTCATGGACTGCGTCCCTGAGAACATGGCCCACGCCGCCGCGCTTGGTGTCGACCGGGTGGAGCTGTACACGGGACCCTACGCCTGGGCATGGGGCAAGACCGAGCAGGCCACCCAGACCCAGCTGCTCATCGACAGCATTCAGGCAGCAGTCAATCATGGGCTGGGGGTCAACGCGGGCCACGATCTGGACCAGCACAACTTAGCCGGCGTGCTGGGAGTTCCTGGTCTAAACGAGGTCAGCATCGGCCACGCTCAGATCTGCCGCGCCCTGGAGGTGGGTACGACCCAGAGCGTTCAGGAGCTACTGGCAGCCTTGGGGTACTAAAAGGCCGCTATTCGATGTAGCCAAGCTGACGGAGCTGCTCCAGAACGGCCTCGTCCTCCCCCGTGGTCTCGCTTGCCTTGCCGTCGCCCCTCTCGCCGTAGGTGGCCACGGTCTTGAGGGGATTGGAGGCACGGAACTCGGGCTTGAAGAGCTGCATCTGGGCAGAGCCCGCCATGTCGTCGGCCACCGCCAAACCCATCCCGTAGAGAAGGGTGGGTGTGATGTCGTGGATGCGGATTCCGCTCATGTCGGCGTTGGGATCGATGTCCGGGCCTGCGGCCGCAAAAACGCCAGGCGGATCACCAGAGTGACCACCGGAGTTCTCCACCATGCCCTTGATCACACCCTTGACCTTTTGGCCGTCGACCAGCAGCGTCTTGGTCGCGCCATCCTGAAGGGAGATGACCACAAAGTCGCCCCCGCGCTCCTTGTCCGTGGCGTTGGCCAAGTCCAGCTGAAAGGCAGGTTGTCCACTACTGTAGGTCACCAAGGCAAGCTTAGATTCAAGCTCCAGGCGAGCCTTCTCGGCCTGTTCCGGTGTGAACTTACCCCCAGGGTCGCGGCCCTCCAGAGAGAAGCGTACCCGCTTGCGGCGCTCGTTCAACGCACTGGACCACGTGTACATCTGGCTGGCCTTCACATCGACCTTGCCGTTGGGGGACAGGATGGCAAAGCCCAGCTCCGCGAGCAGCTTGTCAAAGTCGTAGGTCACCTTCAGGGTCACGTCGGCCAATGGGTGAAAGCCGTGGTCGCTGACGATGACCACGTTCACGTCATCCCCCACGGACTCCATCACCCGGCCCAGGATCACGTCCGCGGAGCGGTAAGCCTTGGGGATCTTGCCTCCGAACTGTTCGATACCTTCCTTGGGAACGCTGCCAGCCGGGAAGTCTTGGGGCCGGTAATAGCGCCAGAACTTGTGGCTGTTGGGGTCCGTTCCATGGATGTACATGGCCATAAAATCAAAGGGCGTAGCGCCAAGCACCGGCGCCCACTCCGAGACCACCCGATCCTCGGGTGCGAAGTGCTGCTCCCCTGGCCAGAGCTTGTGGTGCTCCCTGTTGGCCTTGTCCAGGCTCGCGCGCACCTGGGTCTGGGCACTGGTCGGGGTCGCGCAGCGCTCCAGCTCGCCGTTGCAGCGTTCGGTGATGTTGATGCCCGAGATGGTCTCGGCCGGCCAGGTTCCCCACCAGCCCAAGACATGGGTTTTCAGACCGGCTTGGCTGGTCGTGTTCCAGATCGCTGGTACATGGCGCAGGTCAGAGGACACCGGCACGTCCCCTTCCGGGGTGGCCACAACAAAGCCCGTGATGCCATGCACATCGGGATCGTGGCCGGTCGCGATCGTGGTCCAGATCACCGGAGACCAGCCGTAGTCGGTCTGGAGGGGCGCGCGCACGCCACGAGCCACGAGGGCCTTCATGTTGGGCATCTTGCCCTGGGACCACTGATCCTCGATCACGGACCACTCTCCGCCATCCAGTCCGATCAACAGGAATGGATGCCCCGATGGGGTCTTCGCGGCGTCCGCAGATGTACCCACGACAAGCGCGCCCATCAACAACAACCCGAGTCCTGTCCAATGCACCGCGCGCAACCTCACAACGAACCTCCGATGGTGACCCAAACGAGCCTAGCCACAGAGTAACGCCCGCGAAGGCTCTGCTCGTCCATCGAAGTTCAAGAAGAGCCGTGCGCAATAATTGAGCACGACGTAGAACCTACACCAATTTCGACCCCTTTAGCGCCCTCCCCACAAAAACGTCCACAAGTTATCCACAGGCAATCCACTGATCCGATGACTGAGACTACCTCTACCTAAGTGTCTGAAATCCTGTTCAATTTAAAAAGTATGGACTCGTCAATAGCACCCCTTGAGCGCCCCCTCAGGCAGATCTGTGGACAAGTGCCGGGGCTGCACTGCTCACCCTGTGTTAGACCCCGCGGACCGAACTTGGAGCCCCTCATGAGCTTGTTTGACGACGTCGAAGCCTTCTTCGCTAAAGACGACTGGAACCCCACCCCCATGGACAGCGATCCCCTGGCTCTCGTGATGGGCTTCGCCGGCGAGGCCGCCCGTTGGCAGTGCTACTGCAAGGTCCGCGAAGAGCAACACCAGATTCTCTTTTACAGCATCGCCCCCTCGTCCGTCCCGGAAGACAAGCGCGCCGCAGTGGCCGAGTTCATCACGCGGGCCAACTACGGCCTCATCATCGGCAACCTGGAGATGGACTTTGGGGACGGCGAGGTGCGCTACAAGAGCGCGGTGGACGTGGAAGGAGCACCTTTCGACCCTTCCAGCATACGCAACATCGTCTACGCCAACGTCTTGACGATGGACCGCTACCTTCCCGGCCTGCTTGCCATGTTGCACGGCGACCTGAGCGCCGTAGACGCCATCGCCAAGGTAGAAGCTTAGACCCTATACCGGTCTACTCCTTCAGAACGCGCTGCAGGGTGGTGATGTCTGCCCGCAGCGCGCCTTCCCCAAGAAAAGTGCAGCTGCCACCCGCATCCAGTGCGTCCAGCTCGCTCAGCACCTCGCGCACGTCCAGGCACTCCGCACTGCCCGTGCCGCCAAAGTCCACGCCCAGCCGCGGTGTGAGTCGTACGTCACGAACATGAGGACCGGCGTCCATCACCCACAGCTCCATGTGGACCGCATCGGGCAGTGCTGGAGCTGACTGGGTACCCAACTTGTTCAAGGTGACGGAGAAAACACCTTCTACGCAGTCCACCTTGGGGAACTGCTCCCAGATGACCTTTCGGCCCATGGCGTCGTCGAAAAAGGCAACCCTCAGGCGTACTTTGTCCCGGTTGACCACCTGCCCGCGGTGACTCAGGGTCCCTCCGAGCGTTAGCAGCAGCTTGGGGTCCGCGTCCTTCTTGGCCCAGGCCGGCAGGGGTGCAAGGAGGAAGGTGGCGCTCACTGCGGCCAGCAGATCTCTGCGTCTCAAGGGCGACTCCATTCTGGTTCTTTGGGCTAGTCTACACTCCGACACATGCTGCTCTTCCCGACCCTGCTGGCTTGGCCGGGAAACGCTGCAGTAGCACTCAGCGCCCTATCAGCGCAGCAGGCGCGTTGAAGGCGTCCGATGCCCCGTGACCAGCTCCACCCCAGCAACCTCGCCCAGGCGGCGTGCCAGGGGCAACCTGTCCTGGGGCATGGCAGCAGCCAGTGAGCGTTCCGCGGATCCGCGTGCCCGAGCCGCCAGATGATCCGCGTCTTGAAGAGCTCCACTCTCCTTCAAAAAATGAGCGGCTCGATACAGGGTAATGGCCGCAGCGGGCAGGTCGAAGAAGCTCTGGTCCAGCAGGCGTGAGAGGCGCTGAGCCGAGCTCAGGATGCGCACATGGTTCTGCTCTTGGAGCGCACACTCCAGCTGCAGACAGGCGGCGTCTCGGGCGATTGGGCCCGGCGCTCCAACCAACTCAGAGAGCAGCTCTCGGGATTTCTTGGGGCTGCCTTGGTCCAGCCAACAGCGGGCCTCGGCCAAGGCGAGCATGTCTCGGGACAAAGGCGGCAGGCTGTAGGACATGTCCAGACGATATCGATGGATACGCTGAAGAGCAGCCAAGCTGGCTCCGGCGCTGCGCTCCTGCTCGGAGCGAACAAAGGTGAACAGCCCCTCCAGCTGGGGCTCGGCCATCAGGACCAGGTCTTCGGGGGTCCAGGGGTCGGGGTCTTGGCCCGTGACCACATCCATCCACTGAAGCATGATTCGGCACCAAGCCACTCCCAGATCCGAGCGATTCTGAGTCTCCAGCCGCAACACCTTGGCGATCTGATCCCGCTGAGAGTACTGCTGGCCGCTCCAATCGCGGCCCACCCAGGGCGAGAACAGCTTGTATCCGTCGCTTACGTAGCCCCCAAAGCGAAGGGGCAACAGATTCCAGGTCAGCACCAGAAGGTTGAACCACATCGCCCAACTCAAAACGGGGAAACGCGCCGCCAGGGGCCACAGGACCAACGCCAAAAAAGCCTGAAAAATCAAGCCTCCAGAATGGTAGAGCCAGCGCCTCTCTGGAATCACGTCGACGGGGATAGCGACACACTGGCCACCACCAAAGATCCAGCGTCCCAGGTAAACGATGGTGCCGCTACGAGTACGCCAGTGCACGAGCGGTGCGCCGTGTCCCACCCCAAAACTGGTCACCCGGTAGCCCGCAGGACGAGCGGCCACGGCATGCCCGAGTTCGTGCAGCACCGCGATGATGGGTACCGAGAGCAGCCAAGCCAAGGTGGTGTACGTCATTAATGGTTCCTGACATCAACATAAACCAAGGGTTCCCCGCTCCTGTTAAACAGACGCCATGCCCCCTGCCGATCTACGCAGCGTTCCCCTCGACGAACTCGAGCGCCACCTGACCGACGCCTTGGGTGAGCTTCCGCACGGATGGACCGCACGGCGCCAAGCCCTGGAACACGCTGCGGACAGCCCGGCCAAGCTCCAGGCCTTGGACCCATTGCTCTTGGCGGTTCGCGCGCTGGAGTCCATTCAAACCCGCTTGCCCACTCAATTTGGAGGCCTGCGCCGAGGCGAGGTTTGGGAACAAGACGCCATCAGCGTGAGCTTTGACGCATGGCGGCGTGGGCAGCGCGTGCTCGTCCGGGCCCTTCGTCCCGAGGTGCGCGCAGATCCCGTCTGGCTGCGTCGACTACAGGCCGGCACCCGGTGGCCGGCTCCCGCTCCCCTCCCCCGCGCCCTGCTGCTTCAGGGAGAGTGGCCGACGCTGGAGTATCCGCTGCACGGGCCATCCCTCTCTCAGTTCTTACCGGCTGATGACCGCCCCGACACCCAGCTTATCGCTATGGCTTTAGAGGGTGGCCTGGCTGGCCTGGAAGCTTTGCACGCCCGAGGACAGGTCCACGGTCATCTCAGCGCCCGACACATGATCCTGAACCAGAACAGCTTTGAGCTCATCTGGCTGGATCCCGTTCTGGCCATCCCCGGCAGCCCTGCACAGGACATTCGGGACTTAGGAAAGACCGTTGCCGCCTTGGACCCCAACGGCAACGACCCCATCGGCGAGCTGGCCCGTTCCATGGCCCAAGAGCCCCCCCCCAGCGTGGACATGGCCCGTGCCCTGCTCACCCGTACCTTGGCCGAGGCCCTGGCCGAGCGCCGCCACGAGCTGACAATGCGCGCCCGGGACCAGGCCAAACGCGCCCGAGAGAAGCGCCTACTCACCGCCATTCGGCGCTTGGGGATGGCCATCGCCCCGCCAGCGGGTCAGTTCTGCCTACGGGCCGGCCAAGACAAGCTACTCGTCGTCGCGCACAGCGACGGAATCAAGGTCAAGGGTGGCCCAGTCGCAGGCATGCCGGCCCGCTTCATGCCCCGAGTCTGGGACGCAGAGCAAGGCTTGGATCCTGTAGCCAGCCGCGCCCTTCTCAGGGCGTGGGCCAGCCGAAAGACCGGAGACGAGGTCCGGCGCGCAGAGATGCAGGCTGAGCTGGGCGCGGACGACACCGGCGCCATGCAGCTGTGCCGCTGGATGAGCTGTCAGGCGCGGCTGCGGGCGGTGCGAATGTTGTTGGAGCTTGGGAGCTAAAAAAGCCCGGTCTCGAGAGCTACAGGAGGGAGAAGTCCGACCTAAAGGGTAGGCTAATCCTATGCCCCGCTTGATCGACCGACTCGACGCCGCCGCCGGACTCAGCGTCACCTCCGATGAGGAGGTGGACTATCTGAACCAGCGACCACCGCCCCCCGCCATCATCGGCCCGGACGGACGCTACGTACCGGGCTGGTTCACCGCCTTTGACGGCGAGCTGAACCTGGACCGCTCCAACGCTCTAAACATGGCCCTACAGCGCTGGTTCCACCTGAGCATCGACGCCGGGGAGTACTTCATCGTCTGCAACTTGGCGAACCTGATTCGGGCTGGAAATGTCGCCTTGTTGGTTGCTCACAAGAAGACCGGAGTCTTTGATCACGCCAGCCGCACACGCATGATTCCGAACGTGAAAGTGGAGGTCCTGGACGATGCCCGGCACTTCGCCTGCACCGACACCGGATCCTTCATCCGGGTCAGCCCCGACGGCCAGCGTTTCCACATCAGCCTGCACATCGATCACCTGC
>CAJQPC010000299.1 GCA_905480105.1 uncultured bacterium
GGAAGGACTGGCAGCCGCGACCGAGCCCTCCCTCAAAGCGGGCCTCGCCTTGGAGCGCGCCGCATCCAGCTTGGAGAAGACCGTGCCGAGCATCGAGGCTGCAGCCCTGGCCCAGTCCAACGTCGGACAGTCCATGCAGACCGCTGCCGGTGCACTGGAGTCCGGAACGGATGACTACCTGAGCGCAGCAAGGGTGGTCAAGGGCCTGGTCAGCGAGCTGCAAGCCACCCACGCCCAAGCCATCCACCGCATCTCACAAGGTATCGACCAAGCCGTCGGCGACTCCCTCAAGCAAGCAGGGGCGCAGATCAAGGACATCTCCAGCGCCCAAGCCCAACAGCTGCTGGCCTGGCAAGAGAGCTTGGCCCTGTTCACCCCCGCCGTAAACCAGCTCCGCGGCAGCGCAGGGTCCATCGAGCAGGTGGTGGAGCGTTTTCACCAAGCAGCCTTGCCGGCCGCCTCCGCCGCGGAGTCCTTCCAACAGGCCGCCGAGGTCATGTCCGAACTGGTCCCCAAGATGGACGAGACCACGCGAAGCTACGAGGGCATGAACAAGTCTCTGGTGCGCGCCGCGCGACAACTCTCAGAGTCCAGCCGAGCCTACGCCGAGGCCGGCGGGGAGGTTGCAGACTTGGTCAACGGACTCCAAGCCACCCTGAAGCAGCAGTTAGAGGGCAACAAGCACTTCATCCAGACCGTCGGCCAAGCCACTGGATTCATCGAAGCTCTGGGGCCCGCGAGCCAATCCGTCAAGTCCGCCGCCAGGGAGCTGGAGGAAGCCAGCACCCACACCGCAGCCGTGGTCAACAAGCTCAAGGAGACCGTCATCGTCCAGGGCAAGGCGGTCACTCACATGCGTGACTCCTCCACTGGAATGGTTCAAGCCATGGCCGACCAGCACGCCCAGTGGGCGCGCCTAATGGGTGACATGGACAAGCTCCAAGACACGATGGGCACGGGTATGGACACCTTCTCAGTCAGGCTGCCAGAAGCGATCGACAGCACCTTGGTGCACTTTGACGCCGCCCTGGGTGAGGGAGTCGAGCGCATGGCCAGCAGCATTGAGCGCCTGCGCGAGGCCATGGATGACCTGCAGGAGCGCTTAGAGGTCATCACGGCAGACAAGCGGCGCAAGTAGTGCTCAAAGCCCGTCCCACAGCCCTGAGGCGTGCCGCGGAGGCCCTCCCTCCAAAGAAGGCCCCACTGCGCAAGGTCAAGGCGGGCGTCACGGCTTTCCGCGCCCAGCTACTCTCCAAGCCGGTCGACGCACTGACCCGAGTACGCCTGCGCCCCAAAGCCTTGGAGGCCCTGCCTCTACTGGCCACTGAGCACCGCAACCCAGAGCTGCGGGAGCGCGTCCTGGCACTGACCCTTCAGTACGCCAAAGAGCTGCGCTGGCCAACCTTAGGCCGCCTGCTGCCCTGGGTGATCAACGAGGCGCAGGTGCGACGAGTGGTCCACGAGCGCTGCAGAGAGCGCAGCCCGCAGGGAGCCAGGCCAGGCGGTTCTGCCCCACCTTGGATCCAGCGCCATTGGCGCGCCGCCCTCGCCAAAAATCACTACATAGACCGGACGCTGGACGCGGCTTTGCAGGAGCAGCCCGTCTTGGCTGAGCTTCTTCGCGGGCTGGGCCTTCCCGGGGGCTCTCCATTCGCCACCGCACTCCTGCAGCGCGCGGTTGGGCGTCACACCCCGGCCCAGCTGCTCGCCCAGCCATGGACCGCAACCCTCCGTTTCATCGAGCAGAGCAGCGCCCCCTGGCCAGGCCGGCGAGCCCTGCTCCTGGGGATCTTGAAGGGCCTGCCGTCCCTGCCAGACAAGCCTGCAGACCAGGGCCCCTGGCTGGAGCTCAGCAACTTGGCCGTAAAGCGCCTCGGCCACCCCTTGGAGCGACCCGGCGCCTGGCAGTCGCTCCCCGCCGAGACACGGGAGAAATTGGCCGATGCACATCGCGTTGCGGCTCCCCTACGTGCATTTCCCCAGGGAGATCCACGGGCCTGGATGTGGCTGCGCCTGGGAGCCCAGAGTGCAGAACGAGTGGGCCCTGCGGTGCTCCTGGGCCTGGGGGAATGGTTCTGTGCGGAGCGGGCCAGCAGTCCTGCGGCCGTGCGACTGTGGTCCAGAACGGAGGGTGATGCGCTGCGTACTGGACTTGCTGGCGGAAAAAAGCTCAGTGAGCTGCCTGCCGTATTGGACCGACTGGAACCCGGGCCAGGCTTGGAGCAGGCCTTGACCGAACGGCTCACCAAGTAAACTTAGGACTTAAGCGCCGGCCGAAAGGTACCCTTCTCCTTTCCAAAATCCAACTCCAGACCGGGACGCAGCGGCACGGAACGCCCGGGCTCCACCTGCTTCTCCTCGCCCGACTTGCCCAAGTAGGTCCACCGGCGTCGGGACAGGTTTTTTAGCCCCCAGCGACTTGGGTTGCTGGGATGCCGAGCGAGCTCTGCCTCGGGGGCCGAGAAGTCCAAGGCTGAGCCGAGGTGGTGCGGAAAGAGCTGAGTGTGCTGGTGCAGACAGACCAGCTTATTGCCGCCAAAGTCCAGGACCAAGGGCAGCTCGCTCTTCTTCTTGCAGCGGAAGCACAGGCACTGCTCGGCCGCCGGAACCTCGGGATCCAAGAAGTTCTCCTGCCCGCAGTGAGAGCAGTAAAAAATGCTGTCCCGCAAGCGAGAAAAGTCGCCCATCCACTCGCCCTCCCGCACCCGAAGCTCTGGGCGTTCGAGGCCCACACCAAAGGCGCGAATGAAGCGCCTCTGAAGGAACTTGGGATATAGCGCCCAGTTGCGGATGGCCCCGTCATGAAAGCCCGGCACTGGCCGATTCGAGTCATCTTCGGGGTTGAAGATGAACAGCGGCTGCCTGCCATAAAACTTGCGCTGAGCCGCCTCATTAAAGACGTTGACCGAGAGTTCCTTGCGCCCTTCCAGAGGGTGGTGGCGCACGAACATGTAGAAGAGCAGTACCGCCAGGGAATGAATGTCGGTGTTGGTCTGACAGGTCCCCTGGCCCAAGATGAGCTCCGGAGCCGCAAAGAACACGAAGATGATGTTCCCGGGGGTCTTGTTCACCCGCACATTGTCCAGGTCACAAACCACGACCTCGCCAGTGACCGGGTTTAGCAGCGGTCCACCCAGGTTGATGTCCTTGTAGCAAGCGCCCATGTTGTGGAGCTTTCTGAAGCACTCCGCCAAGCCGATAGCAGCCGTGCTGAGCACCGTGAAGCTGGGCACCGGGCGCATCTTGCCCAGCACCAAAAACTCCAGGCCCTGGTAGCCCTCTGGGATGAGCTCCATCAGGTAGCCAAAGGTCGCGCCGCGGGGATGGTCCACCAGACCCAGGGGCCAGAGGAAGCGGGTGTCCGGTGGGCTCTTCTTGAGCAAGTAGCCCAACAGAGCCTCGCGCTGCTCCCCTGCCCACTGCTTCTGCTGCTCGGTCTGGGGCTGGTGGTACCACTTCAACGCATAGGTTTGGCCTTGCACTTTGACCCGGTAAACCTCGCCTTGCCCACCCTCGCCAAGCATGGCCTCGATGCGCACTTCCTGTCCGCCATGTGTACGAAGCAGGGTGCCTGCCTTGAGCATTGCCATCTCTAAAAACTCCTAGCGACTGCTTCAGTTAAAACTTCAGCATCGCAATGCTGGCGTCGTCGCCGTTTCCACGCCGCGAGAGCTCACTAAGCCATTCCGGCAGAGTCTCCTCCACGACACTCAGACCTTCTTTGCGGACACGGGCGTGCAGCCAGCGGCCCACCCCAAGAAAGGCCTCGGGCTGCTTTGCAAAGGCATCGCGGATTCCGTCGGTACACAGCAGGAGCAGCGACAGATCCCGCGGGTGACAGCAGAACAGATCCGCGTGGGTTGGCGCATCGGCCTGAGCTAAAGACCAAGTGGCAGTCCCAAAGAGCTGGTCCGATGGCGGAAAGGCACAGCGAACACCGGTCTTGCTCACGACCAACAGGTCTCCATCGCCAAGTTGAAACAGCACCACACAGTGACGGGTGAGCAGTGCACAGATCAGCGTGGTCCCGTACAGGTCCACATCGGGGTGCCAAGCGCCATCGGGATCCCGATGGCCCGCATGCGCTCGAACACGCTGGTTCCAGAGCCAGCTGATTCGGCCGGGCAGCCTTAGGCGCAGTTCTCTTTCCCACTCTTTGTGGTGTCGACCCTTCTCCACGATGTCCAAAGAGAGCGCACGAAGAACCTCCAATGCGACAGCACAGGCCAAGCGAGAACCAACCTCCGAGCGCGCG
>CAJQPC010000300.1 GCA_905480105.1 uncultured bacterium
GCCCCAAAGCGGTGGAGCGTGGCGACCGCTTGGCCTGTCAGGCACGCATTCTGGGACCTGTTAGCGTCAAGATACCGACCACTTTCAACGGGGTCTGAGTGCCTCCCCATGCCTCTAGGCGTCTAAATCTTGTCCTCGTTCCGGGCAGTTTGCATGCTGTTCTGGATGAAGAGCGGTTCCAGAGCGCATGGTCCTCGTGGTCGAGCCAAGGCTTCATCACATCAACGGGGCGTGCAGGTCCCAAGGCCGAGAGTTGGGTCAAGGGCGGCTTTGCCTTGGCGCGCTTGGACCGCCCACCGGGGGTGACGACTTACGGCAACCGTGTAGGTGGCTTTCATGTGGACTGCCCAAGTTGCGGAGGGGCGGTAGCACGGGCCTGGGGAGCTGCAGTCCAGGCACTCAAAGGGGGAAGTCATTGGGCCCTCTGCTGTCCCCATTGCAGTCGGGATCTGGGGCCCAATCAAGTTCATACCCGGCCGCCTGCGGCGCTGGCACGCTTTGCCATTGAACTGCGAGACGCAGGGAGCAGCACCCTGATGGACAGGCAAGTCTTTGAAGACTTGCTTGGACCAGACTTTCGGCTGCTCGGTGTGCGGGGTTAGTAGAGTCGAAGGACCAAACCGGGGTCTTCGACGCTGGCACCCGTCTCCGCAGCGAAAAGGCCCTCTTCGGCAGCCAGCAAGGTGTTGCCCGCGTGGCCAGCACCTTCGTAGATCCGCACCAGGTCCTGTCCTTCTAATTGGTAGACGGCGCCCTGCCCGCCGGACTCCATGGGGGCACCAATGGCCAGTCCCTGGGCGCCACACGCCAGACTCTGACCAAAGCGACCCTCGCCGCTGCCCAGAATCTGTGGCGACGCCCCTAAGCTCTCGTAGATGTAGACCTGTCCTGCCCCAGGCGCCCCAAGCACCAACTCCTGGCTACCGTCGCCATCTACATCGCAGGCCACCATGGAAGCGCCTGCTTCGTCCAGTGCCGAAAGGCGCTCCAGGCTCAGGCCGGATTGGGTGCGCAGGGCTGGGGACCCTTGGGAGGCACTGACCACCCACTCCTCATCTAATCTGACCAGAGCGCTGCCCCACAGGCCCAGGTCTTGATGGCTGCCGTCCTGCCAGATCCCGCGTCCGTCCAGCACCAGGTGGCTCTCCCCCATGCTGAGCTGAGCACGAGCAGCGGCCCCTTGTCCTGTCGTTCCATCGGGGAGCACGCCCCTGCCGCCCTCTGATCGGCTCTGAGAGACGAAGAGCACGCCCTGGTGCGAGTGCAGGGCAGTGCCATCGCCCAAGCCGATCTCCTCCTCTACGAGCGGTCCGTCTCCCTTCACCGAGTACAGGCTGCTTGCGCCTGGTGCGCTCATGTAAAAGCGATGGCCGTCCCAATGCATCGCCCAGCCAAAACCGTCGTCGGGTTGCCCCAGGCTCCACTGGCCATCGGGCAGGCCAGACGTGGCCACCCCAGTGTCTGGAGTGTCTTGGGTGTCATCAAAGTTTACGAGAACAGGGCCACAGGCCAAGAAAAACCAGAGCATGCCCCCAAGCTAACCTAGCCTCATAGGGGCGCGCTGGCTCCGTCTCGGTTAAGTGGCCGCGTCTCTGGAGACAATCCATGGCGGCTATCCGTCGACAAATCACGATTGATTCCCATCCACGCGCGGTCTGGAAGGTCTTGACCTCTGCGGAAGGGTGGAAGTCTTGGTATGCCGACGATGCACGCATCGATGCCCGCGCGGGTGGACGTGTTGTGTTGACGATCGAGGATGACGAGGGTGAGCCAATAGAAGAGGTTGGGACTTTCCTTACCTTCAGGCCCACCTCGCGACTCGAGATCGCCTGGGACCGTGTTTCTCCTGCTTCTACCAAGGGAACTCGTTTGACCTTCTCCGTCGCTCGCGATGGAGAGGAGACACGTGTTGGCTTGGTCCATTCTGGCCCTGGCATCCTCGATGATGAGGAAGCTCGGGCCGAACTTGATAAAACCTGGCGCCAAGCCCTGAACGCACTCCGGGATTCTCTGGAGGGTTGAGCTTGCCGCCCAACGCCCCTAATGCTAATAAGGGCCGGTTCGGAGGTTACCCCATGTCTCGTCGCAGATCCCCTAAGATCAGCACTGATACCGTCATCGATTACAAGGATGTCGACACGCTGAAAAAGTTCCTGACCGAGGGTGGCAAGATTCTGCCCCGTCGTCTCACAGGACTGGACGCCAAGCAGCAGCGTAGTGTGACTCTCGCCATCAAGCGAGCTCGCCACGTGGCTTTGCTGCCGTACACCCGCGTCGACTGAGTCGTACTCGGGTTTGCAAGAGTCGCCGCTTGGTGGCTCAGCATTCAGGGAGGTCCTTCGGGGCCTCCCTGTTGCGCTCTGGGCTTTTGGAAATGAGCTCAGCTTCATGAACCAAAGGCTGGAGAGATAAAATGAGAGAGCTGCTTGGCTTCTTGGAAACGCAGGGCGGGGTGTTGGACGAGAGCGAGCCCTTGCCCGGGCCGGCTCACTTTGGCGATGGGCAGGGAGAGTTGGAGGCTTTGGTCTCAGACTTGGCGCTCTATGTGCCAGGCACCATTGGCGTCCTGCGCTTGGATGGTGAAGATGCCCAGCGCTTCTGCAACAGCATGCTCACAAACAACTTTAGAGATATGGCTCCAGGGGACTCAAATCACTCAGCAATAACGGACAACAAGGGGCGGATAGAGGCATTTGTCGACGGGCACATGATCGCCCCAGGACGCTTCATCTTGGTCTTTGACGGGGCAGATATGGAGTGGGCCCATGACCGTCTGGACATGTACATCATCATGGACCCAATCGACCTGACCTTGCTGCATGAGACCCACACCTTGCTGCACCTCAGTGGACCCTCGGCTGCGGAAGAGCTCGCGAATCTCGGGATGTATCCAGAGGGCCAGGCGACTGAGTTCGAGGGTGGGGTGGTGTTGCCATCAGATCGAACCGGACGTCCTGGTTGGGATTTGCTGGTTCGCCACGACCTGGCCCAGGAGATCTGGGGCCAACTTCGGGACTCCGGGGCAACGCCCATCGGAACCTGGGCCGCCGAAGCAGGGCGTATTCGGGCCGGCATTCCGCGCTTTCCACAGGACATCGGAAAGCGGGCATTTCCCCACGAAATGGGGCTGCGTGACCGGATCTGCAGCTTCACCAAGGGCTGCTACATGGGCCAGGAAGTGATCAACCGAATGGACACCATGGGCCGGCTCAACAAACGTTTGGTGCAGATTGCGCTCCAAGAACCGCTGAGCACCCCGACCGAAGCCATGGCCGACGACGCCCCGATCGGCACCCTCACCAGCTTTACCCGGGTGGGTCCTCCCATCGCGCTGGGCATTCTTAGGCCTGTGGTCTGGGAAGAAGGTTCGACCCTTCAAGTAGATTCTAGGGATGCGAGCAGCCTTGGGCCCGTTCGACTTTCCTGAAAGGCTCCGCCTTGGCGCTAAAGGATCGCCTTAGGATCGTTTGTCTAAACCCGCCCTCATGGCGGGTTTAGCCGCTCTGGACGTGTCAACGATTGACGCGTCAAGCCCCTGTGCTACGTTGAAGTCGGGAAGAGTCTTCCCAAGGGATTGGAACCCAAGTGCGCTTGGGCAAACTCATTCGGAGAGAGTCACCATGGCTTCAAATGCTAAGAGTAGAGAACGCGTCGCTCGTAACTTTATCCGTAGCTACGGACGTAGTCGCTTCCGCCGGCTGCTGGAGGCTTTGGCTTCCGGAGAATCGGGCCAAGCTATCGCAAATGAGTTCGGTGTCAGCCGCGAGCGCGTGCGCCAGTGGAAGAACACCTTTGGAACTGTGATCACGATTTATCAGGTGCACCCTGAAGTGGACCGAATCCTTAAGGAGCGTCGGGCTCAAGCGGGCTGATCCGAGCGCGGCCCGTTAGCTTCACTTCGAATCCGTGACCTTGCTCCCATGTGGGTTCAGGGTGGTGGCCAGAGGAGTGCATCATGAGTCGCAGGGTCTTCGTTGCAGGTGGTGCTATCACACCCTTTTTGGGGAAGGGGCACCCCGATTTCATCTGGAAGCGTCACCCGGACTTCGGCCAACGCGAGAACCCGACCTTGCGTGAGCACCTCACCTCGGCCGTGACTCAAGCTGCTGAGAATGTGGGTGCAGATCTCGCTGTGGTGGACAAGGCCTATGTGGCCAACTTCGTCGGAGAACTCTTCATTAACCAGGGCCACCTGGGTGCAGCCCTTGCCGGTGTTCATCCGGCTCTTGCTCTTAAGCCCACCATGCGGGTTGAGGGCGCTTGTGCGTCTGGTGGTTTGGCCATGTCCTGCGGCGTGGACGCCATCCGTGCCGGTTCCGACGTAGTCCTTGTGACCGGAGTAGAGGTACAGACCACTGCATCCGCTCGCACGGGGGGAGACTA
>CAJQPC010000301.1 GCA_905480105.1 uncultured bacterium
GGTGGAGCTGCTCGTGGATACAAACTTTGGCCGAGTCCGGTTGGCTTGGATTGAGACACCAGCCGGGTGGGTGTTTGGTGGGGTAGAGCTACAGTAGTCCACCGCTCTTGGCACCCTGCGAGAGAGCGTCGGTCAACGAGGGGCCTCCAACTCCGGGTGGCGACTCCACAGTGGGCAGGAAGCGACGCGGCGGTTGGCGTCTCGGCCTTGTCCCATCATAGCGACGCTGCCGTCGGCACCCTGAAGCACCGCCATGACCACTCGACCGTCCTCAAAGTTGGCGGTGCAGCTCTCCCCTTTGGGTAGGGATTCGATGACTTGGATCAGCCGCTCTTGTTTGTCGTAGGTCTCCTGCCAGGGACCTGCAGGGCTCGTGCCGCTGATCTGTTCCAGAGTGCCATCGCGCCTCCTCTCTTCGAGACGCACTTCCTTCCCTGATGAATCAAAGCTGCGCTGTTCACGGACCAAGCCCTCTCCGTCTAAAACAGAAACAACCACAGCCTGCTCGGACAGAGGGTCGCGCTGAATCTCCCGAGGCTCGAAGGAAAAGGTCTCCGTCTGGTAGCTCTCGATGCCGTGCCGCGGACGGTGCAGTGCCTGGACCTTCAACTCCAAGCGTCCGCCATCGGCCTGGGGTTCAACGCAGATCAAGTCCCGCTCGTCACCGCTGCAGTGAACGCTGCCGTCTGCTCGGAAGGACTGACTCTCCACGACAAAGGATCTGTTTCCGGAGTATGGCCCGGAACCATACACCTCGGTTCGACGGGTGCTCCCGTCTTCCTGGTAGTAGGTCCAGGGACCCCAGCGGTAGGTGCCTGTTCGAAACAGCTCGCCTTCTGCGACCTTGTGCTCCCCGTCGTACACAGTCAGTTGCCAACGCTGCCGTTCCCATTCCCAGGTCTCGACTTCTCTAAGGCGGCCCTGCTGGTCGAATGTGCGGATCTCACCCTTCCGGTACTCGGTCCACTGCTCTTCTTTGAACAGGGAGCCGTCTGCGCGCCATTCGGTCCACAGACCCGTTCGATTGTTGGGATCTCCAAAGCCTGCCAGCACCAGCTGCCCGTCCTCCGTCCAGCGATGGACGGCTTGGTCTCCGACCTGGTCCCACTGCTCCTGTGGGGACCCATTGGGCCAGTGACGACGCTTGGATACCAACACCTTATTGACATGAAGGCCGAGGGGGCGCGTTGGCTGAATCTCGCTGGCTTCGTCCCCATTTCTTTGCCGGTCCAAGGGCCGGACTTCGAGCTCGTACACGAGAATCGACTCGGGGGCCTCTCCTTCCTCATGCCAGGAGCGCACATCCTCCCAGCGTCCCTCGGTCCAGTCCTCCTCGCGCCAGCCGCTCTCGTAGTAGTAGCGCTGCTGACCCGCTGGTCGGCCCTGCTCGAAGCGCATGTAGGTCGCGGGCTCCAGCTCGCTCATCTCCCAGATGCGTTGTTCGCCGTGGAGCAATCCATTGTCCAGGTTCATCTCGTAGTGCATCTCGCCGCTGGCGTGCCAGGCAAACTGGGTTCCGTGTAGCTGGCCCTGTTGGTAGTTGTGACGCAGCGAGACCGTCTCTGCGTTTTGCCGAAGGAGCTGCTCGCCGTCCGCGAGTCCGTCGCGGTAATTCTGATACACGTACACCCAGCGTTCATCCTCAGGCCCGTCAAAGATCCGGCTGGTGCCATGCAAGAGTCCGGCCCGATAGTGGTCTTCGGTCTGCAGTACGCCTCGGATGGTCCAGGTGGCCACTTGGCCGTTGAGCACGCCGTCTTGATACTCCTCGAGTCTGGAGCGTTCACCGTTTGAGTGAAACCATTCTTTTCGTACAAGTGCCTCTTGTGTCTTCTCGTCTTGCCAGGTCCATCGTTCTTGAACGGTTTGATCCGCGTAGATTCGGCGGTCCTCGGTGACAGAGGCGGCGAGAGACAGGTTTAAGAGGAGTAGGAACATAGACAGGCACCATCTGGGTACCCTCAGTTTAGCGCGCCTGCAGCAAGGGGGCACACCTTGTCCTTGCCGTAGGAGACCCGACGAAGTTGGACGGTCGCAGCCAGGCGCTGGACCGGCTGATCAACCCAAGACACGCGCCGGGCCCCGAGTGTGTAGGTGCCCGGCCGGCAGGACACGCTGACCCGGGCGCGACCACGCGTACGCGCCAAAAACTTGCGAAGGGGCTTAACGGACACGGCGGGTACACCCTCGCTCAGGCCAACCCCATCATCTCCCTCGCCTCACCCACACTCGCAACGTCCCGCCCAGCATCCCGCGCACAGATCGCCAACCCACGAATCAGGTCCGCATTCGTGCTGACGCGCGCCCCATCCTCGGCATAAAAAGTATCCTCCAGCCCTGTCCGCAGCATTCCCCCAAGCTCGGCTGCCCGCCTGTGCAAAGGCCAGATCTCCCTTCGACCAATCAGGGTCGCCTGCCACGGACTCCCTTTGGGTTTGTACTTGAGCAAGAGCTCCAGCAAGTCGACATCCAAGGGCATACCGCTGGCTACTCCCATCACAAAGTTGACCTGGGCTTTCTTGGCCATGCCGTTGTGTAGATACAGGCTCACGCTGCGCAAAATGCCAAGATCAAAACACTCAAACTCGGGAATGGTGCCGCTGTGTTCCATGGCGTTTAGCATCTTCTGGATCTTGGCCACGGGGTTGTCGAAGAGCATGGGCGGCCAAGCCCAAGAACCATCGCGGCGGGTCTTGAGATAGTTCAGGCTGCCGGCATTGCAGGCTGCAAGCTCGGGCTGGACGGCAGCCATACATGCAACAGGGCCGCTGACATCGGGGCCCACCACGCCGGTGCTTTGATTGATGAGCGCGCCGGGGCAGGCCTGCCGGACGGCGTCTACACATTCTTTGGCGACGCTTGGGTCCCAGGTGGGCATGTGCCCCAGGCCGGGTCTCTGGTCGCGGAAGTGAATGTGAAACACAGAGGCGCCCTCGTCAAAGGCTTGGCGCGCAGAGACTCCCAGCTGCTCCGGGGTCACGGGCACCCTGTGCTTCTTGGGATCGGTGAGTACGCCGTTGAGTGCACAGGTCAAGATGGCCTTATCCATGGTCGGACTCCAAGCGAATGAGGGTGTCGCCGGCAGCGACTTGAGAACCAAGCTCACACAGAATTTCGGCGACCACGCCGCCTGCAGGAGCGAGGATTCGGGTCTCGAGTTTCATGGCTTCGATACGCGCCAGGGTGTCGCCCGTCTGGACCCGCTGGCCGATCTTGGCGTGGATTCGGGACAGCGTGCCGGCGATGGGGGACAGGCACCGTGAGGGGTCGACCTCCACTACTTTTGGGGTGGCAGCAGGCTTGCGTTGAATCTCGAAGAGTGCCCCGCCCAGGTCGACTGATACACTCCTGCCGTCGGTGTTTTTGTGACAGAATATGCGGCGAGAGCCCGTAGCGCTGTGCAGTCGGACCCATCCCTTGGGTGCGTCCATGGACAGCTCGAAACGCGTCTCGCCCACCTGAAGTTCAAAGGGTGAACCGGGTTGGAGTTGCACCCTCTGTTCCTGCGCGCCCTGTTCTCGCTCGTGACAGACAAGCGAAAGCCCAAAGCTGCTGTGGCCGCTGCTTCGGAACCAAGCAGCGTTGGGGGCGCTCAAGGCCAGTGCGGCCACGGCCCAGTGTAGAGGGCTTGGCTTGGGACGGGCGTAGAGCTCCGTGCCCTGCCAGGCATCCAGGGTCTGTGTGTGTACTTCTCCTGCCACGAACTCAGGAGTCTGGAGAAGCCGCAGCAGCCAGTCTCGGTTGGTGCCTACACCCAGAATCTGAGTCTGCTTCAGGGCCTGTATCAGACTGTGACGGGCCAACTCACGGGTGGGAGCGTGCGCGATGAGCTTGGCGAACATCGGGTCGTAGAACACGGAGATCTCGGAGCCCTGTGCGATGCCCACCTCGCAGCGCACACCCTTGGGAAGGTGGAGGGTGTGAATCACCCCCGTCTGGGGGGCAAAGCCCGCGCTGGGGTTCTCTGCACACAGACGCACCTCAATGGCGGCTCCCTCGGGCGATGGCAGGGTCGCTGGCAAGTGCTCTCCCTGCGCGACACGCAGCTGCCACTGAACCAGATCCAAGCCAAACCTGGCCTCGGTGACGGCGAACTCCACCTGCAGGCGGGTGTTCATCTCTAAGAAGTAGAACCCGGAATCATCCACCAGAAATTCTACAGTCCCCGCACCCACGTAGCCTACGGCTTGAGCAGCCTCGACGGCGGCCTGACACAGAGCGTCTCGGGTCTCCTGCTTTAGGTGCGGTGCCGGGCTTTCCTCTATGACCTTCTGTCGCCGGCGTTGGGCGCTGCAGTCCCGCTCGCCTAAATGCAGGACTCGGCCGTGGGTATCGGCTAGAATCTGTACTTCGATGTGTCGGGCGCCCTCACAGAGGCGCTCTAACATGAGGGTGCCGTCGCCAAAGGCAGACTGGGCCTCCCGTGCGGCGCTGCTCAGGGCCTCTTCCAACTCCGTTGATGTGTCGACTCGGCGCATGCCGCGTCCGCCACCTCCCGCAGTGGCCTTGACCAATAGGGGAAAGCCCAATCCTGCAGCAGCCTGCGCCATGCGCCCAAGGCTCTGGTCGGCGTCTCGGTAACCCGGTAGTGTGGGGACCCCTGCAGCCTCCATGGTGGCCTTGGCCTGTGCCTTGTCGGCCATCGCGCGCATTGCGGCTGGCGAAGGGCCTACCCAGACCAAGCCTGCGCCCAACACAGACTGCGCAAAGTCAGCGTTCTCACTCAAGAAACCGTATCCTGGGTGAATGCCAGTGGCGCCACTGTCCTGGGCTGCCTGAAGCACCTTTTCTCCGCACAGATAGGACTGTGCCGCTGGGCTGCCCCCGATGTGAAGGGCCTGGTCCGCCAGGGCCAGCCAAGGCGCGTCCGCGTCCGCATCCGAGTAGACGGCCACAGTGCCCAGCCCCATGGCCCGGGCGGTTCGCAGGATGTGTGCCGCGATCTCGCCGCGGTTGGCGACAAGAAGGGTGTTCAGACTCACGGTGAATCCTTCGCCCATGCAGGGACGCGTTTTTGCAGGAAGGCGGTGGTGCCCTCGATGGCCTCGGGACTGCGGGCTGCTTGGGCGAATATCTTGGAGGCGGTCTGGATCTGATCCGGTTGGACCTGGGGGCTCAGGGTGCGCAGCAGCTGCTTGGTCGCTGCGATGGCCCCAGGTGCCCCTCGTTTTATGCGCTCCAAAGCCTTTTCAATCACGGCCTCCAGCTCCTCGGGCTCACAGAGTTGATGTATCAGTCCAATGCGCAGTGCATCGGCTCCTCCAAGCGACGCCCCTGCGGTCGCCAATGCCAAGGTCCGTGCGCCCCCGATGCGGGCGACCAGAAAAGGTGCGATCTGTGCGGGGACCAGACCCAAGCGGGTCTCCGGTAGAGAGAACTTCACGTGGGTGTCTGAGATGCTCAAGTCGGTGGCACAGGCCAGGCCCACCCCGCCGCCCATGACCGTTCCTTGAAGCACGGAGACAGTGACACAGTCGCACTGTGCCAGGGCCAGGGAGAGCCCGCCGAACACGGTGTTGAGCGCCTGCAGAGGGTCCCGCCCATCCACAGGCTGTTGTCCAAGGGCGGCCCCCATCTCGGCGATGTCTCCACCGCTGCAGAAGTGCCCCCCGGCACCGCGAAGCACGAGCACGCGGACCCCGTCTCTCTGGGCGCCAACGATGGCCGTCTCCAGGGCTTTAACCATGGCCACATTCAAGGCATTTCTGCGGTGGGGGCGGTTCAACGTCAGGGTGCGCACGCCGCCTGAATCTGTGACCAGGACGCTGGTGTCTGTGGCGCTCATTTCTTTTTCCGACGCGTGGGGAGCGTGCCTTCCAGCTTGCAGAGGATCGAGAGCATGACCTCGTCTGCGCCAGCCCCGATGCTGATCAGGCGCAAGTCCCGGTAGATGCGAGAGATCACAGCTTCATCGCTGTAGCCCATGCCCCCCCAATACTGAAGACAGCTGTCTGCAACCTCGCGACTCAGGCGCCCAGACTTGAGCTTGGCCATACTGGCCAGTCGGGTCACGTTCTCTCCGCGTACGTACATGGCGGTGGCCCGGTAGACCATGGAACGCAGGGCTTCGACCTCGCAGCGTAGCTCGGCCAGTCGGAAGTGAACGACCTGATTATCCAGGATGGACTTACCGAAAGCCATGCGGCCCCGGGTGTAGGCGATGGTGTCGTCGATGAGTCGGTCTAAGGTGCAGAGGGTGTTGGCGGCTCCCCACAGTCGCTCTTCCTGAAACTGCATCATCTGATACATAAATCCGGCACCCTCATCCCCAATCATGTTGCTTTTTGGTACGCGCACGTCGTCGAAAAAAAGCTGTGCGGTGTCCGAGCTGTGCATGCCCATCTTCTCTATCTTTTGGGCGCTGATGCCCTTGCTCTTCATGGGCACGATGATCAGTGACTTGTTGCCGTGGGGGCCGCGCTCGGTGTTGGTGTTGGCCAGCAGGCAGCACCAGTCAGCTTTCAGGCCGTTGGTGATCCACATCTTGGTACCGTTGATGATGTAGTCATCGCCGTCTTTCTTTGCGGTGGTCTGGATGCCGGCCACATCGCTGCCCGCTTGGGGTTCGGAGACACCCAGGCAACCCACCATGTCCCCGGCGATGCTGGGTGCCAGGAACTCTTCGCGCAGGGCGTCGGAGCCGAAGCGAGCCAGGGCCGGGGTGCACATGTCGGTCTGTACGCCGATGGCCATGGGTACGCCGCCGCCATCACAGCTTCCCAAAGCCTCGGCCATGGCGACGCTGTAGGAGTAATCGAGTGCCAGTCCACCGTATTTTTCAGGGTAGTTGATGCCCAATAAACCTAAATTGCCCAGCTTCTTGAAGACGCTGTGAGAGGGGAATTCTCGCGCGGCCTCCCACTCGTCCATGTGGGGGTTTAGCTCACTGGCTACGAACTTCTTGACGGTGTCCGCCAAGGCTCTGTGGTCGTCGGTCCACTGCATGGGGACTCCTTTAGGGGCGGGCCACGCCAAAGGCGTTGGGGTGTAAGTCTCTTGACTGGGCGGCCGCGCAGATCCGCAGGCACATGCCCAGGATGGTGCGGGTGTCTCGGGGGTCGATCACGCCGTCGTCCCACAGTCGGGCAGTGCCGAAGAGCACGTGGGACTCAGCGTCCAGCTGGGTCTTGATCTTCTCGGACATGTGGGCCAAGAAATCCTCGGCGATGGGCAGGCCCTTCTTGGCGTAGGCCTGTCGGGTGATGAGCTCCATGACCGTGGCGGCTTGCGACCCACCCATGACCGCGCAGCGCGCGCTGGGCCAGGAAAACAGGAAGTCGGGGTCAAAGCCTCGGCCACACATTCCGTAGTTGCCGGCTCCAAAGCTGCCACCGACCACGATGGTGAGCTTCGGAACGCGCAGGTTTGCCACCGCCTGGATCATCTTGGATCCGTGCTTGATGGAGCCGGCGCGCTCCGCCGCGCTGCCGACCATGTATCCGTGGGTGTTCTTTAGAAAGACAACCGGCGTGCCGCTCTGGTCGCATGCTTGGAGGAAATGAGTCGCCTTGGCTGAGCCATTGGGTTGGATCGCGCCGTTGTTGGCGACGATGCCCACGGACGCGCCCTGGATGCGTGCATGACCACATACAATCTCGGAGCCAAAGGCGGACTTGAACTCTAAAAACTGTGAGGCATCGACCAGCCGCGCGATGATTTCACGGCAGTCATAGGGCTCGGAGTCGTTGGCTGGGACGACGCCCAGGAGCTCTTGTGGGTCGAAGTTTGGCGCAGAAAAAGTCGCTTCATCTTGCTCGGGCGAGTCGGCCAGCTCCCACTTCAACAGGTCTATCAGCTCCCGGGTGGTCGCCAGGGCGTGGGCGTCGCTCTCCGCCATGTACTCGCCAAGCCCAGTCACTGTGGCGTGTAGGTCGGCGCCCCCCAGGGCGTCGTCTGTGGTGTCCTCGCCGATGGCAGCTTTGACCAAGGGTGGGCCAGCCAGGAAGATCTTGGAGCGGTCTCGGACCAGGACCACGTAATCCGATAGTCCTGGAAGATAGGCTCCACCGGCCGTTGAAGAGCCATGTACTACGGAGATCTGTGGAATTCCCGCGGCGGACAGCCGCGCCAAGTTGGCGAAGCTGCGGCCACCTCCGACAAACATCTCGGACTGATAGAGCAGGTTCGCGCCACCGGACTCGACCAAGTACACAACGGGCAGCTTCTGCTTCCGTGCGATCTCTTGCATGCGCAAGGTCTTCTGGGCACCCATGGGCGAGATGGAGCCGCCCTTGATTCCTGAGTCATTGGCCAGCACCATCACGCGCTTGCCGGAGACCGTTCCGATGCCGGCGATGCTGCCGCCGCCCATGACTGTGCGCTTGCCGTCGTCGTCGTGCATTGCCAGGCCAGCAAGGGTGCTGAGCTCCAGAAAGGACGTGCCGGGGTCCAGTAGACACTCCACCCGTTCTCTTGGAATGAGCTGGCCCCGCTTCTCAAAGCGTTCTCTGCGCTTGGCCGAGGTGGCCCGCACTTGGGCTTCTAAATCTCGGATCTCGTCCAGGCGCTCATGCATGCTGGTCGTGTTTTCCTGAAAGGCCGCGCTCTTGGGATTCAGGACAGAAGACAGGGTGGGCATGCAGTCAGCTCCAAAGTCCAGGGCAGTGTGGCCCAGGTTGACGTATACGTCAATCATTCGACAGTGGTTAGTGGAGTTGAAAAAGGAAGGACCGATGCCCGACAACACGACCCAGCCTGTCGAGACCGACGTAGACGACTTTGTCAATGCTGTGGAGCACCCAGGTCGACGCCAGGATGCGCTGCTCATCTTGGAGATGATGCGGCGGGTCACCGGCACCGAGCCGTGCATGTGGGGGGCTACTCTGGTGGGTTTTGGCCGGTACCACTACCGCTACGAAAGCGGAAGAGAAGGCCACTCTTTCAGGCTTGGATTCTCCCCGAGACAGGCCAAGATGGTGGTGTACATCATGCCCTACACGGATGTGTTTGACGGGCTGTTGGCCAAGCTCGGCCCCCACAAGATGGGCAAGTCTTGCCTATACCTGGGGCGCCTGAGCAGAGTGGACCTGTCGGTCTTGGAGCAGATCCTGGTGTTGAGCTTCAACGCGATGGCAGAGCGCTACCCGGTGGATGCATGAGCACCGTGTGGCTGTACTGGGCGCTCTTGGCCCACATGGGACTGGTGATCTTCATCTACCTGCTGTTGTTGCGCCGAAAGACCGCTGCAGCCAGGGCTGGAGGGATCGACCGCAAGCGCTCTGCGGTGGACCCTAGTGCTTGGCCGCTCTCGGTGCAGTTGGTCAACAACAACTTGAGCAGCCAGTTCCAGATCCCCGTGATGGTCTACGCCTGTGCTTTGGCCCTGGTCCAACTCGACGCTGTTGACTTAGTGGGTGTCGCCGCGATTTGGGCGTTTGTGTTGCTGCGCATTGGGCACACGGCTGTGCATGTCACCAGCAACAAGGTGCCCTACCGCATGCGCTTTTTTACGGCGGGCACGGTTGCGGCCATCGTGTTGATGGGCCGAGTGGGGTGGGCGCTGATGGGCTGAGGTGCGAATCGGCTGAGGCGCTGCTCTAAGCCACTCCTACTCAGAGGCCCGGTAGGTCAGGCGGGTCGTTGGGGGTGCCGTTGACGCGGTGGACGTCGTCGGCCGCCCGTTCGCCCTCGTGCAGAGCGCCGACCACCGTTGCTGGGTGGGTGCTATGGGAGCCTTCGCCGGCGAAGAAGATTCGGTCGTCGGCAACAGGCACCTGGAGGTCCACTCTGAGGTTGTCCTCCGAGCTTGTGTAGGTCCCTACTTTTGGGTAGGAATACACCCCCCGTGTGTAGGGCTCCAGTCCCCAGTTTTGGACGATTCCCTCCAGGTACTGCGTTGAGGCTTGGCCGAGCGCCCTGGGGAAAGTCGCGTCCAGGTCAGCGAGGATGGCTTGGATGATGGCCACGTCACCGGGTTGGCCTCCTCCCGCCGCCGCGCTGATGTCGTTGAGCAGCGATGCGTTCTCGCCCATCGGGTAGCACATTAGAATGTGTGAGGTGGTACCGGTCTTGTAGTCGCTGGGGACCCAACAGGCGCCAGCGAGCCCCTCGGTCACTAACCATGCCATCGCCTCGTCCTCGGTCTCCCACCAGGGGGTCGAAAAGTTCATCGGAACCTTCATACCCATGTCGATACCGATGCCGTTGTAGGCGGAGACGGTCGTGTCGGGAAGATCAGGTAGGAAATCGATTATTTCCGACTGAAGGACCCCGATGGAGACCGTGACAATGACCTGCCGTGCTGCATGTTGGTTCCCGTGTGTATCGGTCACGATCACGTCGTCGCCGCTGGTGTCGATTTGTACGACTGGGCTGCTGAGCAGGAGCGTGCTCTGGGCCACCACATCTTTCCACCACACGGTCTCCAGGGCGTCGGAGTACCCCAAATCCTTGTCTCCGAGAACTCGGATTCCTCCGGAGAGGTCCCAGGAGCTGTCTTGTAGCGCAAGGCTGCGGGCGCCTAGCCTTGACAGGTTGGTGGCGTAGCTCCCACCCGCGATACCGGCATCGTAGAGGTGGTAGGCACGGTGATTGGCGTCCACGCCGTACTCAGCGAACACGGCCTCCGCTGAACTGGTGTCGGGGTCGGGGTGCTGACCGGCTTGCCAATACCAGTTGAACCACTGGTTCATCGTACTGATGTCCGTGTCCCCGGAGCAAGGTTTTGGCGCAGCACTCTGGGTCCAGCATGTGTTGGACCCTCCGTCCATCGCGTAGGCCGTGAGGCCCTGGTAGCCGTCGACATAGACCGAGTCGCCGTATTCACCGCGAATGGCTGGCCAGACGGGGTTGTTCCCCGCGGCTAAATAGTGTTCCTCCGCCCCCAGCTCGACGCGCATATCGCCCAGCGTTGCACTCTTAACGCGCCCTCCGATCCGGTCTGTGGCCTCTATCAGAAGTACATCGTAGCCATGGCCGATGAGTGTCTTGGCGGCGTAGAGGCCTGCACTACCGGCGCCGACGATGACCACATCGTGCGTGGTGTCGTCTGTGTCTGTGTCCGTGTCTGATTCCTCGATAGTGGGGTCAGATTCGGACCCCGCCGCGCAGCCAAGAAATGTCCAAATGGAGCAGATGCTAAGCAGGTATATGAAAGGGGAATCCTTTCTTCTCGGGGGGGGGCGTCCTGCCACCGGATGACTGCCAAAAACGGGTGATGTCTGGCCAAGCCAGCGTCTTCCAGAATGATCAGGATCTGAGCTTGTGATTCAGATCAAGAGCCGCCTACTCCGTCTCACACGTCTCCGGTTCCATCCCATCGATCCAGGCCCGGATCAGCGCCACGCCGTCGGTGTGCACCAAGTTTCGACCCAGCAGCGGCATGATGGCGCCGAGCTCTTCGGTCTCCATTCGGTAGACCAAGATGGATTCATCGGCGTTGCCCGGCACGATGTCGTAGGCAAAGCCTCCGGTCCCCTCGCCAGCAGACCCGGGCTTTTTGCAGGTGCCCAGGTTGAAGGAGTCAAGGTTGTCGTGGTTCAGGAAGAGCTGCGAGCTGATGCCATTGACCCCTTCCGGGTTGTGGCAATGGGCGCAGTTGATATCTAAGTAGTCCCGGGCGCTCTCGTCCAGCTGCTCCGGGCTCAGTGCGCTCAGATCCGCCAAGGTGTCCAGGGATGCAGAGCGATCGACTTGATCCAGAGGGGGCAACCCGGTCAGGAGCCCGCTGTCTGCAAGAAACTGGAGCTGATTCTTCTCCCCGTCCAAGGTCATCACGTCGCGGTTCAAGTGCCGGGCCTTGGGACCAATGGGGGTGATGTAGCGCTCGCCGCCGTTGTCGCTGTCTGCCAACTCGTGGCACTGGGCACACTGGTTCTTCTGGGGCACCAGGTAGGTGAAATCGATGGTCTCGCCAGCGGCGTTGATGAAGGAGACCGGGATGATCTCCCCAGCGCGATCCAGCTTGGCGGAGCGGCCGTCCTGGGCCCAGGTGTAGGGCCACTGCACCCACCCGTCGGCCTGGCGGATGAGCAAGCGGGTCTCCATCAGGCGCTGATTCTGGTCTGGCTCACGCAGGTCCGCTGGCACCAGGAAGCTCTTGAGGATCAGGGTGCCGACCGGGTAGTCGAAGGTATCGTTTTCTTGGTAGCTGGCCGACTCTCCGACAGGGATGTAAATGGCCCGCTGCTTGAGTGTGTAGTCCGAGAACAGCGGCATGTTGAGCTCGTAGGGGACCACACCGTCGTTGAAGGTCATCGTAGACGTGGCCGGATCCCAAGAGAACAGGTTCATCTCGGCAAAGTCTGAGGGCGGATCCTGGTCCATGGGCACCCACACCTCGCCCAGCTCCTGGGCGGCGGTGTCCGTGTCTTGGGGCATGGAGTCCGGAGCCTCGTTGGTCGTGCACCCCAAGGCAGCAAGCAGCATGGCCAGCATCAGTCGCCCAGGTCAGGCAGGTCAATGGGGCCACCGGTCATCTCGGTGCAGTTGTATGGCTCAAAGGGCGATGCGGGGCGGTAGAACTCTTCGATCGCCGGAAAACTGGACAGGGCTTCGGCGTTGAAGTTGGCCATGGTGCCCTCGTCGGGACCGATGCAGACGTTGTTGTCGTTGGAGACCTGTGCCGCATCGCTGGTGGAGAAGCTGCTCTCTTGGATGCCGTCGTAGAGCACGTTGTCGACGGGTTCACCAGCTACGCCGTAGACGAAGTAGAGCAAGTAGCCCAGCTCGCGGTTGATGCTGTCGGAGGCGTCTGGGTCCGTGCCGCTGCCGCTGTGGGTGTTTCCGTGCACGTAGATGTCATGGGAGCGGTAGTTGTAAACGGAGCCCTCGAGCTCATCGTAGGTGGTCTTGCCAGGATCACCCTGCAGGGTGCTGGGGTCCAAGGCCCACTTGCTCTCGTCGCCTTCGATGATCAGCCCGCTGATGACTGCGATGTCCACCGTGTTGTTGTTCTCGTAGGTGTTGTTGGCAATCTCCACCCGGCGCGAAGCCATGGCGAAGGTACCGGTACCGGCGGGAATCGCAGCGACGGTGCCGCCGGGGGCGAAGTTTTCGCGGTTGTTGTTGCGCACAATGTTGTCGTGCACGTACACGTCGTGGCCAACGATGGGATTGCCCGGCAGGTCGAAGATGACCAGGCCGCCGGTGTTGTCCTCGACCAAGTTGCCGTACACATCTGCGTACTGGGTGTTCTCGATCTCAAGGCCCGCCACGTTGCCGTTGGCGGTGTTGTTGCGCACCAAGGCGTTGGTGCACTGGCCCACATAGATGCCGGCGTCGGATGCATTGGAGGCCTTGGAGTCCTCGATGATGACGTTCTGCACGCGCACTGGGTACAGACCGTAGGCGCCGTTTTCGCTGGCGGGTCCGTTGGTCCAAGTGGCCTCGACGCGGCGCATGATCACACCGTCGCTGTCCTCGATCCGGATGC
>CAJQPC010000302.1 GCA_905480105.1 uncultured bacterium
CCTTGTCAAAGAGGTCTTTGAGTCCCTCCGGCAAAGTATCGGTGCGCGGGGTCTTCTTTCTCTCAGATCGACTCTCCGAGCGGGTGCTCTCCCCTCCACTGTCCACCAGGTTGCGCAGACCCTCCAGGAACTTGCCGCCCTGGGCGCCTTCCTTGATCTTTTGACCCAGCTGCTCCCACTGCACGGAGTCGGCGAACTCCTTGAGTGGCTTGCGCTTGGATTCTGGCTCCAGCCAACTCACGACCGCGTTTCCGGTTCCGATGACTGAGCCGTAGGCATAGACCTCGGCGGGTTGCGTCGGGAAGTCCATCGCCGAGAGCATCCAAGTCATGGCCCCAGCGTCGGTCTCGGAGATGGCTTGTGTTGTGAACTCCGGCATCATGTCCACGATCTCGCGGCTCTTTCCGGCCTTCATCAGCTCGATCATGCGCATGTCCCAGAGGTACTGGCCGTGATGCATGATGTGCTCCTTCGACATGTCCTCGGGGATGTCGCTCTCTCGAACAAAGTGTCGGTGCGACAGGCTGTTTGAGCTGACGAGCACCACGCGCTTCTTGGAAGCTTGCAGCACCTCCCGCGTGGCCTTGCCCAGTGCCATGGCCTGCTCCTGCATGACCTCGATGCTGTAAAAGGCGCTGTTGCGACACGAACTCATGCCCACGATGGGGATGTCCCATGCTGGGTTGAGCAGGTGACAGGACACGATGGTGCCGTAGTCGACGCGGAAGTCGGGGTTCTCCATCAGCGCTGTGACCAGGCCAGCGTCCTTGGCCGCAGACTCCAACTCCTTCGCCAGATCCACGTCCACCTGCATGTCGTAGTTGTAGCGAAACAGGTTGGGAAAGACCGGGTCCACGCTGCGGGACTTGAGCTGGGGCACGGCCAGAAAGTGCGTGCCGATGTAGGTTTGCCAGTGGGGGCTGAGCACCACGATGGCGTCGGGCTCCAGAGCCAGGATGTCCTTTCGCATGCGTTCGTATCCCCAGCGCAGAGTCTCCCAGCCGCACTCGGATCTAGGCTCGTTCTGGGGGGGGTTCTCGGCGTAGACCAAGTGGGGCGGATGGGGCGCCAGAGCGCCGGCGATGATGGGCACAGGTCCGTCCTAAAGCTGAATGCAAATGTTCTTGGACTCGGAGTAGAACTCCAGGGACCAACGGCCCCCTTCGCGTCCCACGCCCGAGTCTTTGGTGCCCCCGAAAGGGGTGCGCAGATCGCGCTTGAGCCAGGTGTTCACCCAGACCATGCCGACCTGGAGTGCGGCGCTGACTCGATGGGCCCGGTTCAAGTCCGTGGTCCACAAGCTGGCGCTCAGGCCGTAGCGGGTGCCATTGGCGGCCGACACCGCTTCGCCCTCTGAATCAAAGGGGTGCAGGGTGACCACTGGGCCAAAGATTTCCTCGGTCGCGCAGCGTGAGTCGGTGGGAAGACCCGCCAAGACGGTTGGAGAGAAGAAAGCTCCCCCCTTCATTTTCGGCCCAAGCTCCGGCACGCTGCCACCGCACAGAATCTGCGCACCCTCTTCCCGGGCTAAGTCAACATACCCAGCCACCTTGTCGCGGTGAGGCAAGCTGTTCAGAGCGCCTACATCGGTGTCGGGATCCGCCGGGTCACCCACCTTGAGCGCCTTGACCTGTTCCACAAATCGGCGCTCAAATTCGGTATAGATGCTGCGGTCTACCAGTACGCGGCTGCCGCACAAACAGATCTCGCCCTGGTTGGTAAAAGCCGCGCGCACGGCCCCGTCTACGGCCTTGTCCAGGTCCGCATCAGCAAAGACCAGGGTGGCGTTCTTGCCGCCCAGCTCCAGGGAGAGCTTCTTGAACATCGGAGCGGCTGTTCCCGCCACATGCACACCGGTCGCGGTGCCTCCGGTAAAGGAAATGAGCTTGATGTCCGGGTGGCCCACGATGGCCTGGCCGGCCTCTGGACCCAGGCCATGAACCAGGTTGAATACCCCATCGGGTAGTCCTGCTTCCTTGCAGATCACGGCCAGAGCGGCGGCGCTAAGTGGAGAGAGTTCGCTTGGCTTGGCCACCACCGTGTTTCCCATGGCCAGAGCGGGTGCCAGCTTCCAGGTCAGCAGGTAGAGCGGCAGGTTCCAAGGCGTGATCAGTCCACAAACACCAACCGGCGAGCGGCTGGTGAAGTTCAGGGCGTCCGGCATGCGGTGGCTGGGTAGCTCTTGGTGGCGCACAGCCCCGGCAAAGAAGCGAAAGTTGGCGACGGCTCGGGGGATGTCGATACGCTTGGCCAGGGACACCGGCTTGCCCTGGTCTTGGCTCTCGATACTCGCCAAGACGTCGATGTGGGCTTCGATCCCATCGGCGATGCGGTCCAAAATCGCGGCCCGGTCTTCAAAGGAGCGAGCGCCCCAAGCGGGTGCGGCGGCCTGGGCTGCGCGAACGGCCGCGTCTACGTCGGAGGCTTGGCCTCGGGCCAGGGGCGTGAGCAACATTCCTGTGGCCGGGTTCCGGCACTCCAGGTGCTCTCGGGTAGGGGCTGGCTCGCCGTTGATCCAATTAGAAGAGGCGCTCTGCATCAGCCTGGTCATGCTGGTCATTCTGGAGCCCAGTCGGCGAGGTATTGATCCGAGTCGTACACCCAGCGGTCCGCGTCGGGGTCCCACTCGTCCCAGGTCGGAACCTTCTCCATTGCGGAGAGGAAGTGCTCGGGCACGATGCCAGGAACCAGAAAGGCCTTTTGGCGGTGCAGGGCCTTGGGGTTTCGAAGCTCAATTCCCAGCACGCCCAGGATGCCGCGGGCCACATACCAAGTGGCCTGGCTGTTCCAGCCGTGGGCGATCTTGATGACTACGCCTAATCCTTGGGGGTACTCAGGGTGTTCAATGGCCATGCCCAGCAGGCCATCTGCACCCTCCTTGGCGATTACCCGTCCAGCACCGGCCTTGATCACCGAGCTGTCCAAGCGGTCAAAGCCGCCCACCAAGTCGGGGTGGCGGATCATGGACTCCCAGATCCAGTCCTGGTCCTTCTGCCGCACCAGGGCCGCATAGAGGCGGGCCAGTTCGTCGACCGTGTTGGCAGCTGTGGGCAGACCGCAGCCGTCTCGTGCGATGCGCTTGGGCTTCCAGTCTTGGCCCAGGGTGCGCTGGAGCTCGCTGATGTAAGCGCGGAAGGCCGGGTGCATGGGCAGGGTGTAGCCCACGCGCTTCCAGCCCTTCTCTTTGCAGCCCCGCAGGATGGCTGCATGCTCGCCTGAGCAGGTGTGGTACCAGCGCCGTGCGCGGCGAACCTGACGTCCAAACTGCACAAGAGGCACATCCAGCGGGGTCTGCATCAGCCCCCACTCGCTTGGGGAGAGCAGGCTCTGAGCGGCGGAGACATGCTCGGTGTCGCCGTTGTGGCTGGCCACCGAAATGGCTTTTTGTTCCCAATCCAGGTCGGCCAGCTCCTCTGCAAACACCTTCATCATGAAGGGCTTCATCATGCTGCGGCCGTAGCAGAGCACGTTGCCGCCGAAGCTGTGCACGATGCGGTCGCCGTGACACCAAGCCACCGCGCCGTGGATGGTGGTCTCGCTCACGCCGTTGCGACGGTAGTCCACCAAGGGCTCCCAAGCGACCTCGCGGCCGGTTGGAATGCCGGGCTCTTTCTCGCCCAGGGGCGAGAGCGGGAACATGCCCGAGCCGGGGCGGCCTGGGGAGACTGCCGAAGGGTTCTTCCCGCTCACTTGGACTCCTCTGATTCCCGGAAGTGCGGCGCAACCTTCTCCATGAATGCCCTCATGTTTGACACGACCCGCTCGGAGTCGTGATTGAAAAAGTCGAACCACAGCATCAGGCGGTCCTGTGGGTGAAAGCGCTCGGCCACCTGGGCGCGGATTTCTTCGGCGTTGCCGATCAGAGCGTTGTTTGCAGCGCTCTCAACACGGGCGGGGTCGATGGTCCCTTGCAGAGCCTTCCAGTACTCCCCCAGGGCCTTACGGGCCTCGGCTTGGGCGGCCCTCGAGCGCTCCTCTGGGGTCAGTCCGGGTTGCTCGTTGATGAACACGAACACCGTGCGGGGCATGTGCCCGCGCTCCCATGGGCCACCGTCTGGGTGGTACGCCTCGGCCATTCGGCTGTGGGTGTCTTCTATGATCTCGGGCTTGGTGATGCTCAGGTTGAAGACCTGAACCGGTGCCAGGGTGTTCAGATATTCCTGCAGCTTGGGGTCATGGCTGCCCACGATGCGCACCAGCAGCTCCCGGCGCCAGGTGGCCGGGATGATCTTGAGCACCTCAAAATTCCAGCGGTGGGGAACGGAGATCGACTCGGGCGTGCCACCGGCGGCGGCCTGGACCTGGGCCCAGTCGTCATCGCTGCGGAAGTTGGCTCGGGTCAGGGTCGTATCGCCAACGTCCTGGCTTGCGAGGCTCTCGCCATTGAGGAGTCGCAAGTAGATTTCTGCTGCTTCCTTAAACACCAGGCCACGAAGGGCTGGCCATGCAGCCTCCTCCAGCGCGTTCCTTGGCACAATGCCGCTGGCCCGGTTCATGAACTGGAAGCGTCCTGCCGAAAAGCCGATGTGCAGCCGCCGCTTCTCGTTTTCGTTTAGACCGTGTTGGAGCAGAAAGCTGGAGATGCGCTCGGCAGCCGCAACGGGACCTCCCATGCACACGATGTTCATGATCGCTGTGCCCACCTCCAGATTCCGGGTGCGGGCAAAGATACGACCTGCCAGATCCAAGGCATTCACATTGAGCCCAACCTCGCCCTCCCAGTGGGGAATCACGGCGCGGGTGTGGGCCTTTTGTACCTCAGAACTCAGGTGCGATTCGGCGAGCCAAGCCACTCCAAAGCCAAGCTCGTCCGCGGCATCTACCTGTTGGTAGAAGTTCCGAAACATCTGCTGCTCGCTGGGCAGTGCGCCGTCCACGGGGGTCTGGCTGATGGAGAAGAAGATGTCGAACTGCATAGCGGGCATCCTTTGATCCCAGGCAGGCTACCGCACCTGCCTGGGACACTACGGGTGGGGGCTGCAAAGGAGTTGTAGTGTGGGGCGATGACCACGCCGCAAAGTGTTGCTCACATTCTTGGCCAGGGGGAGCGACACAGCAGGGTTTTGAATGCCATCCCCACGAGCTCCATCAGGCCATCTCTGACTTTCAGGGTGGGAAGGTGGGACGCGTTCCCTCTGAGCTGGCCCGACATGTCTCAGATACTGCGCAAGCGCCCACCGTCCACTGGTAGGTTCACGCCACGGATATAGGCACCAGCGGTCGAACACAGGAACGCCACAGCCCCCGCAGTCTCTTCGGGTTGGGCCAAGCGGCCTTCTGGTACCTGTGAGAGCCAAGCTGCGTGTACGGCATCGCTGCTGCTGCCCTCTCGTTTTGCGCGTCCTTCTTTCAACGAGGACAGGCGCTCCGTGTCGGTGAACCCTGGCAGCACGTTGTTTATGGTGATGCCTGGCTTGAGCTCCCGGGACAGGGTCTTGGCCCAGCCGGCCATCGCCGCTCGGATGGTGTTGCTCACGCCCAGGTTGGGGATGGGCTCGCGCACAGAGGTGCTCAACACGTTGACGATGCGCCCGTAGCCAGCCGCCTCCATGTGGGGCAGGCAGGCCTGGGTGAGCTGATGTGCTGCCAGGACGTGGCGGTGAAAGGCAGCGCGCAGCTCTTCCGCTGGGGCGTGGGTCAGTGGGCCACCCTTGGGGCCGCCCGTGTTGTTGATCAAGATGTGGACGGGCGCGAGACCTTGGACCTTGGCCAGCAGTTCTTCGTGGACGTCTAGATCAGCGACCAGGTAGCCGTGTCCGCTCCCAGGGAGCTCGGCGATCAGGGCTTGTAGACGATCCTCTCGTCGAGCCAGGCCGGTCACCTGCGCTCCCATTTGGGCCAAGGCTATGGCAGTGGCGCGGCCGATACCGGCGCTGGCGCCGCACACAAGGGCATGGCGCCCGGACAGACTGGACATGGAGACCTCCTGCCGGCAGCCTTATAGGGGTCTCTTCGGAGGATCCATGGGCTTTCGCGATCGCATTCAGGCCAAGATGAGCAAGCACGGTGGCGTTGTCGGTTTGGCAAAGGCTGCAGTACGCAAAGCCGGCGGCGGGGGCTCGGAGACGAGCGACACCACATCGGCATCAAAGACACAGGCCCTCGGCCCACTGCCCAAGGCGCCAGCCTCCGATGGGTTCATCGCCGTGGGCCACAGCGCCAAGCTCAGCACCACCACGGCCTTGCAGGTGGTTCGTGGGAAGGACGCGATCGCCATTTTCCGTACGGAGAAGGGCCTGCGTGCGATCGACAATATTTGCACCCACGAAGATGGCCCCCTCGGCGAGGGCGAGGTCAAAGACTGCGTGGTGGCGTGTCCGTACCACGACTGGCGCTTTGATCTCAGCACCGGGGAGTGTCTCTCACACCCCGGTCGAGAGGTCGCCACATTCGCGGTGCGCGAGTCCGATGGCATTGTCTGGTTGGGCGCGCAGACCAGCGCAGGGAGCGGGGAGCGCGGTG
>CAJQPC010000303.1 GCA_905480105.1 uncultured bacterium
ATTCTCGGCGCCATGCCCGTGGCAACCGCCGCGGACTTGGACACCATGGCCCAGACCCTCTCCGATCTGCGGCGCCAGGTGGAACAGCTCTCTGCCGACCTGACCCTGCAGAAGGAGGACCGCCGTGGCCGCCTTCGGGCCCTGGATGGCGAGAAGGCTGAGCTGCAGGTTCAGCTTCGCCAGCAAGAGCTTCGCCGCTCCCAACTGCAGCAAGCGCTGGACAGTGAAAAGGCCGTTCGTGCGGAGATCGTCGCCGAGGGCCAAGCGCTTACCCCCGCTGTGGTCGAGTCCATCGCTGCGGTTCGCGGCAGCGTGAAGATGAGCATGCCCTTCCGCTTGCAGGAGCGCCTGGATGAGCTCGACAAGCTCGAAGGGGAGTTGGCTGCCGAGACCATTACGCCTCGGGAAGCCGCTCAGCGCCTCTGGTCCTTCAGCGAGGACGAGCTGCGGCTGTCCAAGGAAAACGCCATCGACCGCCAAGTCATCACCTCGGACGGGCAAGAGGTCCTGGTGGACGTGGCCCGTCTCGGCATGGTCGCCATGTACTACAAGACCGAAGCGGGCCAAGTGGGCTGGGCGGTGCGCGAGGCGGGTGCCTGGAAGTGGAAGCCCACGACCAACACCGCTGAGCAGCAGCAGATTCTGGAGCTCTTCGACGCCCTGGAGAAGCAGATTCGGGTGGGCTTCTTTGAGCTGCCCGGAGCGCTGGTTGCTGGGGGTGCACAGTGATGCTCTCTACGGGGATGTTCTTCCTCGCCGTGCTGACCTCGCTCTTGGGTGGATCTGCTCAAGCGGCTGACCTGGATGCTGCCTACCAGAAGGAGTTTGCCTACCTCAAGGCTGAGAAGGGCTCCCTCATTCAAGCGACCGCCGAGCTGGAGACCCAGACTCAGACCCAGCTCAGCGCATCCGAGGCCGAGACCGAAGGCCTGCAAGGCCGCTTGATTTTTCAGACCCTCCAAGCCGACAAGCTGGAGGAGACCCTGAACCAGGCCGAGCGCGCGAGCTTCTCAGCTGAGGAGGACGCCGACCGTGTTGGCGCCTTGCTCATGCAGGCCCGAACCACTCTGGAAGGAATCGAGCTGCCCAGCGAAGTGGAAGGCCCAGATGCAGAGGCTGAGGCTCTGCGTACCATCTTTTTGGCGGCCGCGGAACGCATCGCGCAGGGCGGGCAGGTTCGGGTGAAAGACGGGTCGTTCTTCCTGGACGACGGCTCCCAGGCCAAGGGCCAGATTGTGCGCCTGGGCAACATCGCCAGCTATGGCGTGAGTCAAGGCCAGGCTGGCGCGCTCGCTCCTGCCGGCGAGGGCCGCTTGCAGCTCTGGCCAGCCGATGCCTCCGCCGCTGCCCGCGCACTGGGGGCCGGTGAGCTGCCCACCAAGCTGCCCGTGTTCTTGTACGAGAACTTGGACAAGCGCATGGAGGAGCAGCCTGCCAAGACCTTGGGTCAGGTGATGCAGGGCGGCGGAGTAGTCGGCTGGATCATCATGGGGCTGGGCATCGCGGCCTTCTTGATTACCGGTATTCGCCTGGTCATTCTGCGTGGGGCTGGCAAGCCGGGCGAGCTGGCGGACGCGGTCTGCAAGGCGCTTGAGGCCGGCGACATGAAGGGCGCCATCCAGGCGGCCCAAGCAGCAGGCGCAGCATCTCGGGTCGCCCAAGCGGTGCTCGCCGCCCGGGGCATGGCCCGGGAGCAGATCGAGGACTTGGCCAGCGAGGCGCTCCTCCGCGAGACACCCCGTCTGGAGCGTCTGGGTCCCGCCATCTTGGTCATCGCCGCAGTGGCTCCGCTGCTGGGCTTGCTCGGCACCGTGACCGGCATGATCTCCACCTTCGACATCATCACCGAGTTCGGCACCGGTGACCCCAAGATGCTCTCCGGCGGCATCTCCGAGGCCCTCATCACGACCCAGTTGGGTTTGGTTGTTGCCATCCCAGCCGTGCTCTTGGGCAACGCCATTGGTGGCCGAACCGAGGCTGTGCTCTCCGAGCTGGACCGGGCCGCGCTGCAGTTGGTCAACGCCATCGATGCACCAGAGCTGCCGACCGAGCCGGAGAAGTCCATTGCTTGAGCACGCCCTAGAGGTCTGGAAGTCTGGCGGTTTCGTCATGCCCCCCCTGGCCATCGCCACGCTGATTCTGTGGTGGACCCTGGGCAAGCGCCTGGCGCTGCTCCGTCGCGGACAGAGCGGCCCGCTGCGTGCGCTGCTCAACCAGGCCGAGATGGGCAAGCTTCAGCCCAGTGGTGTGGTCGATCAGGCCCTGGCGGATGGCTTGGCTGTCGCTCAGGCGCATCCCACCCAGGTTCGGGCTCGGGTGCAGCTGGTCTTGGACGACGCCAGGCAGAGCCTGAAGAACGGCAGCAGGACCATCGTGCTCATCGTCGCCATTGCCCCTCTGGCTGGCCTTCTCGGCACGGTGACCGGCATGATTGAGACCTTCGATTTCTTGGCCACGATGACCCTGTTTTCCCGCAGCGGCGGCATCGCTGGCGGTGTGTCTCAGGCGCTGGTGAGTACCCAAGCAGGCCTGGCAGTGGCCATCCCCGGCGTGATCGCCGGACGCCTGCTCGCCATGAAGCAGGACCGCCTTGAGCTGGAAATCGACGAAGTGGAAGAGCTGCTCGCAGTCCACATGAGCCACAGGGCCGCGGCATGAAGTTTCGACGCAAGCGTCATCAAGACCGCGACATCGACATCAGCCCGCTCATCGACGTGGTGTTCATTCTGCTCATCTTCTTCATGGTCACGACGACCTTTGCCAAGGACATGCAGTTGGACATCGAGCGCCCCAGCGCGCGCTCGAGCTCTCCAGCTTCGACCAAGGCCATACGCGTCTACGTGGATGCAGGAGAGCAGGTGTACGTGGACGATGTCCCTGTAAAGCCCTGGATGCTGGAGTCCCGCATGCGCGAGATGCTGGCAGGTGCCAGTGAGCCTGCTGTGGTGGTCGTGACCGACCGCTCGGTGTCGGCGCAGACCTTGATTGAAGTGGTGGACCGCTGCCGTCTGGCAGGGGCCGAGAACGTAGGCGTCATTACCGACGCAGAGGAGGGTTGAAATGAACATTCCCGCATCCCTGATGGGCGGCCTGAGCATGTTGATGGGCAGCGCCAGCGTGTTCTCGCTCCTGGTGGGTCTAAACCTCGGCGGCACCGACGCACCCGAACTCCAGGAGCGTGTCTCTATTGCCCTGGACGCGGCACCCAAGCCTCCGCCACCCAAGAAGAAGGAGCGTCCCCGCAAGTCTCGGCCCAAGAAGGCAGCTCCCAGCGCCCGTGCACCTCTGCCCAACCTGGGCGCAGGTCTTGGCGGCTTGGATTTGGGCCTGCCCAACCCGGGCATGGGTGGCATGGCCCAGGGCCTGCTTGGAGACGTGAGCGACGTGATCATGACCCAGGACACCGTCGATGCGCCTCCCCGCGCCATCGCACAGGCCCAGCCGGTCTACCCCACGCGCGCCCGCTCCAAGAACATCGAAGGCTTTGTGACCTTCAGCCTGCGCGTCGGACTCGACGGCTCCGTTGAGGAAATTCGGGTGCTCGATGCCCAGCCTGCAGGTGTGTTCGAGCAGGCCGGAAAGACGGCTCTGTTGGACTGGCGCTTCGAGCCGGCCACCTACGAGGGCCTGCCGGTGGCCACGCGCATGCAGCAGACCCTGCAGTTCAAGCTTCAGTGAAGAGCCTGCTCCCATTGCTGCTTTTGAGTGCGCTGGGCTTGGCACTGGGGTCACCTCTGGGTGCGGCAGCAGGTCCACAGGAGCGACGCACGTCTCGTGCTGAGCCGGCCGAGACCGTCGACTCCCAAGAGCAGCTCTCCCTGGCCGCGATGCTCATCGGCGACGGCAACTGGGAGCGCGCCGCTCTGGCTCTGCAAGAGATCAACGCCAGCGACCCGGAGCTGGACCAAGCCCGGTACCACACGCTCTTGGCCCTGCTGGCGCTCCAGTCTCAGGACAATGAAGCGGCCGTGCGCGAGCTGCGTGCGGCCATGGACGCCGGAGCTGAAGAGCCCCGCTTGTATGCGCACCTGGCTCGTGCCCTCTCGGGCCTGGAGCAGCCGGACTTGGTCGGCGCTTGGGCGGTCTTGGAAGAGGCGAGCGCCAAGTTCCCCGAGCAGTCGATGTACGACGAGCAGCGTGTGCTCATCCTGGTGCAGCTGGGTCTGTACCAAGCTGCCCGCGACCTGGGCGCCCAGATCCAGGCCGAGCGTGGCCTGAGCGTGGAGACCCAGATTATCATCGGCGAGGCCATCCACCGCGCCGGTCAGACTGAGCAGGGTCTGGTGGTGTTGGAGCAGGCCTTGCTGCTGCATCCCGAGCACGAAGAGCTGCCCCTGCACTTGGCCCGCCTGTACTTGGCAGCCGAGATGCCCCTGACCGCTGCCCTGCTGCTCCAGCGTGCCGTAGAAGCCCAGCCCAAGCTGGCCCTGGAGGCCGCCGAGTGCTTTCGTCGCGCAGGCCACCCCGAGCGCGCCTTGATGATGAACGCCCGTGTGCCCGAGCCCACCGATGCGGCCCGCCAGCGCCTGGGTCTGCTCCTGGAAGTGCAGGGTTACGAGCGCGCCATCTCCCTCTCCTCACGGCTCTCCCGCCTCGGACTGCTGGACGAGGATGAGGTGCGCTACGGACTGGCCTACGCCTGGTTCCAGAGCGGCGATGCCACCCGGGCCGACGCCCTGCTCAAAGGCATCTCCGACCCACAGGTGTTTGCCCGTGCCAGCGCCCTTCGCTTGGCCATGGACAGCTGCGTTGCCAGCGGAGGCTGTCGATGAGCCGGTTGCCGCTGACCGGTCTCTTGATCGGCGGTCTCTTGCTCGGCGGTGTCTTGCTCGGCGGCGAGGCGCTGGCCGATGGGCAGGTGCAGGGCATCGTGTTCAACGCGGACGGCACCCCGGCCCCTGGCGCGATGCTCCAGGTGGGCGGGCGCATGGTGACCTCGGATGGGGAAGGGGGCTTTGTCACCGGTCTGCCGGCTGGGGAGTACGAGCTTGTGATGGGCACGGAGTCCTGGACCCTTCGCGTCCAGGATGGCCAGGTCACCGAAGTGCTCATAACAAAGGGGGGGAGCGCTCTGATCGAGGCGCCAGAAGCCCCTGTTGTGCTCCAAGACTTGGGCCCCCCGGGCAGCGTGGTCGGCACTCTGACCCACGCCGAGGACAGCCGTCCCATGGCTGGCGCCCGCATCTATGTGCGGGGTCTGGATACCGAGGCGGTCAGCGATGCACAGGGCCAGTTCTCCCTGGAACTCCCCGCCGGCGAGCTGGAGATTAGCGTGATCCTGGGGGGGTACAGCACTCTGTCCCGCACCGTCACCATCTCCCCGGAGTCCGAGACCCAGGTCGCGCTGGAGCTGGTCCCAGCCGGGGTCAAGGGCCAGGACTTTGTGGTCCTGGCACCGCGGGTAGAAGGCGGCGCGGCCGAGCTGCTGGAGGAGCGCCGCCAGGCCGACACCGTCTCCGAGATCCTGGGCGCAGAAGAGATGTCCCGCTCGGGTGACTCCGATGCCGCCTCGGCCCTCTCTCGTGTCACCGGGCTGACCGTGGTGGGGGGGCGCTATGTTTACGTGCGTGGCCTGGGGGACCGCTA